>CAUGVQ010000001.1 GCA_959602875.1 uncultured Collinsella sp.
AAACCGTTTGGCCTGTATAAGGTCACGAGGGTTCGAATCCCTCCTCCTCCGCCAGCATAAACGCTCACGAGCCTCCATCCGATTATCGGAGTGGGGCTCGTTTCTTTTTTGCCCCGAGCCACTGGTTCAGCGCACGCTCTCCCTCCCCTTACCTTCATCTCCCTCTTGCAATTCAGTCGCATCTTTGGCGTACGTTTTGGCGCGATTCTCGCTAAGATATACGGGGCCTGTACGCATGTTGATGTGAAGGAACCGGTCGTGTCCCTCGCCACCTACGCCATAGCAGCGGCACCTGCCGCGCTCGCCATACCCGTCACCAGCGGTGCTGTTGATACGCCCGTTGCGGTGCCGGTGTGGCTTGAGCTCATCGCTATTGTGGTGGCATCCATCTCTGGCGCGCTCACGGCACGCGAGAAAAAGCTCGACCTCGTGGGTGCGGTGTGTCTGGCTGTCCTCTGCAGCCTGGGCGGCGGTCTTCTGCGCGACATGACGCTGCAGGTGGGCAACGTCTATATCCTTAACCAGCCGATTGCCATGCCGGCGGCCATCCTCACGGCGGCCGTGGTGTTTGTTGCCCCGTCGGTTATTGCCAAGCAGGACCGCTTGATCGCCGTACTCGACATCTTTGCGGTGGGACTCTACGCCGCGACCGGCGCCGACAAGGCGCTCGTGTACGGTTTTGACCCGATCATCTGCATCACCATGGGATTTTTCACGGGCGTGGGCGGCGGCATGCTGCGCGATGTCTTTTTGGGGCAGGTCCCCTACATCTTCCAGCGCAGTAACCTATACGCCGTTGCCGCCATCGCGGGTGCAGGCGTCTACGTGCTCTTTGCTGCCGCGGGCATCTCGCACGTGGTGGGCGTCGTTGCATGCGTGGGCGTGACCATGGGCCTGCGCTGGCTGTCGCTACGCTACAACATCTTGAGCCCCACCGAGCTCGACCTTACCCGCATGGTGCCGCGCCGCCACGGCCGGCGCCTTGCCGCCGACGCCGCAGAGGACACAGCACGTGCCGAGGCGCCCGCCGCAAAGCCCCGCATCGACCGGCCCGATCGCTCCGCCGCTGAGCTGGCACGGCGCCGTCGTCGCACGCTCGCCGATATCGAGAGCCGCCGCGAGCTGGAGCGGCGCGCCACCGCGCTTGACCGGCTGAAGCGCAACCGCCGCCGTCGCGAACAGCGCAAGCTCGATTTATAGCACGCAACGCCATTGCGCGAGACCCTCGGTCCAGCTTAGGCAAACGCTCCGGAGCCACTCCGCCGCGTTCTGGCCCTCCGTCGTAGACCATTCTGTTCAAAAATGCAGCTATTCAACAATCTGTATGTGTGCCGCGCAGTAGACGCCCTTATCAACCACTCGGAATCGCAGGTAATACCCTCACCACAACGCGAATACTCTGCACGTCTAACGCGGATTATTGAATAGCTGAGATTCTGTCCGTCCAGGACCGCTAGTGGCGAAAACGCTCTACGCAAAATCGGTTTGGAATATCCCCAACAAGGTGTCTAGCCATTATTTGACACAATTTCAACCGGATAAAAAAACTCGGAGCCGTGAGTTGGCTCCGAGCTGCGAATTCTTGGTCGCGGGGGCAGGATTTGAACCTACGACCTCCGGGTTATGAGGGACCCGTTCTGCTGATACAGCCGGATGCGGCGCACGTCTTATTTAGGAAAATATATCACAGCAACAGGAAGAATAGGGAACGAAGCGGAACAGTAGTAGGCGCTCGTCCGCCCCCACCTATCGTTGGTATCACCCATTCATCACCCGGTGCATCACCCAACGGAGGGACTATGAAGCGGAACTATTCTCAGGGATCGCTGGAAAAGCACAACGGATATTGGAGGGGAGTCCTTAGCTGGCAGGACGAAAACGGGAAACAGAGAAGGATTACCAAGAGCACGGGAGTCAAATGCCATCCCGATAAGATCGACCGCAAGAGCGGCCGGAGGGTTCCTGATAATCGCGGTAAAGCGACTGCCGAGATGGCGCTTCGAGAATGGCGAGACGGTCTCATAGAGGCAGAGGCCCAGCGCGTTCGCGTCGAGGAAGCGTCCTGCCATTCGACCTTTGCGGAGTATGCCGATTTATACATTCGGCATAAAGAAATGAGCAAAACGGTTAAAGCCGTCACCATCAAGGGTTATCGGACCTACCTTCGGAAGATTTTGGGGACAGAGATAGGTGATGCGAAGATCTCCGAGCTGTCGCCGAAGATGATAACGGCGTGGGAGCAAGCCTTGGCCGCCGACCAGATTAGCGCCACGACGCTCTCCCATATCCACGTCTTCGCAAAGCAGGTCTGCACGTATGCGAGGAGGATGGGGGATATTCCCGCGAATCCATTCGATCTTGTGGATGCGCCGCGCCGCAAGACAAAGCCTGTGAACTCTCTCGACGCAGCGGGGGTCTCTCAGTTGAATGAGGCGCTGCGGGGGTTCGGTTCGTCGCCGCTCGCCGTGGGCGTCCGCATCGCCCTTTCCACGGGCATGAGACAGGCGGAGATATGTGCGCTCAGATGGAGCGACGTCAATCTCGATGAAAAGACGATACGTGTTCGGCAATCCCTCTCGCGGGAAGCCGGTCGCTACGTGCTCAGCGAACCCAAGACCGCAAGTTCTCTGCGCAGCGTTCCGTTTGGTGAAAACCTCGCCGCCGTTCTTTATGCTCGTCAAGAGTCGATGCGAAGCGATAGGGAGGAGTTCGGCCTGGGCTGGGACGACGCGCTCTACGTTATCGGTTCTGCGATAAAAGGCACGTGGTACAGCCCGCAGGTTCTCGGCCACGAGTGGCGCGCGTTTGCCCGTGCGGCGGGCCTCGTCGGCACACAGGGGGTTCCGCCCCGTTTCCATGACCTGAGGCATACCTTCGCAACCTTGGCCATCTCATCGGCGTCGGGCAATCTCGACGTCAAGACCGTCAGCGCGATTCTTGGGCACAGCAACGCCGCCATGACCCTGAACGTCTACGCCGACGCCCTTGAGGGCGCCAAGCGCGCCGGGATGGATGTCATGGATGGGTTCATGTCCGCTTAGCCTCCACGAATCCGCAGGTAGATGGCTTATTGTAAGGCTCTTTAAGGCGGGCGAGCGCTCTTGTGCGCATGGTTGCCCCGATGGGATCGCAGAAAGCCTTCTAGGGCGTTATGGCGAGCCGTCTACCAGCGGAAATATAGATTCGCTAGGAATCGGACATGCTGTCGTCCATCGCTCGCGCGCACTCTTGGACGAGCCATCTCCCGGCGATGCCGAGTCCGCGCTGTATGCCCGAGAGGCTGTAGCCGCGCCCAAGCTTGCGGCCGCTAATCGATGCCTTTCCGTTTTTCCCGCTTCGCATGTAAGTTGGCCTGTACTCGAACACCACGTCCCTTGTTTTGAGCGAGCTATCGTTGCTCAGGCGCATGTGGACGCCCCTCTTCTCAAGGGCGGCGTTGAGCGCCCTCATCTTGTTGGGCTCGCTTCCCCTTGAGACGGTTTGGACGCTTTCGCGGACGACACGACGCACGTGATCTAGGTCGGTCTCGAAGGTCGGGAAGCTGGCAAGGCCCGCTTCCCGCGCTCGTTTCTCGCCCCGCGACTGTTGGCGGGCGTGGCGGGCGCTGTTGCGCGCCCCGCGCTCCATCTGCGAGAGCCCCCAGCGCTCGTCCATCTCGCGCATGCGGGAGGCGTGAAGGGCCTTCTGCCGCGACGCCCTGCCCTCATCGAGCCGTCTCCCCGTGCCGTCGAGCAGGGTCCTATTGATGGCAAGATGCACCGCGAATCTGTCCGTGCCGTCTTCGGCGCAGCGCTCGCGGTGAATCGCCCAGCATGCCTCGCTGGTCGGGTAATACCGCTCCACCCATTCGCGCGCGAACGCCATGCAGTCGTCCGGCGACAGCCTTCCACCGTTGACGTCGCACTCGTCGGGGTTGAAGGCGATTATCTGATGGTACATGTACGTACACTTCGCCCCGGCTTTTCCGGGCTTGTTGTGGCCGTAGGCTTCTCTGGTGCGATCGAGCTCCCTCTCCCAGTTTGCGGGGTCGTTGAGGTGCTGCGAATCCATGCCCAGCACCTCATGGCGCTCGTTCGAGCGATCGAGGTACCCGCGCAGGCTCTTAAGGTGCGCCCTGCTCGTAACCGCAACCTGCTTGATGATCGTCATCCGTCCCACGCTTCCCATTCGTCGCGTTCGATGGCTTCCTTAGCGTTTCGCTCGATGGCGTCGGCGGATGAGCTGAAATCCGGGCACCATGGTTCTGGCGCGGCGGGGAGGCGCTTTGCATTCAGCTTGGCGCGCGAGTAGTACTCCGAGCACTTCCTTCGGTTGTGCGCGGGGTTCCCGAGGCCGAAGAACGGTCCGGCGGGAGTGTCCCCCGCATAGGCGAGGGGGAACTCGAACACCCCCTCCCGGCCGGGATTCGAGTTCTCGCCACCCTTTATGGCGATGAGGCCGTCTCGTATCGCGACGCGGTTTTGCCATTCCCATTCGTTCACGATCCTCTTGGGCCTATCTGGGCCCGTTAGCCATCGTGGGGGCTGATGCCAGCCGCTTGGGCGGTTATGGATTGACCGTTCTTATGCGTTCTTACACGAGTTGCATGGAAGTAGGCCAGAAGCGGGATAAGACTCGCGATGAGGCCTCGCTCGTGCCATCGAAGCTGGCGTTTTGGGTGGAACGGGACCCCAGTAGTGAATGGGCGGCCAAAATTGGGCCATGGGTGTCTGGGGGACGTTCGGGCGAGTAAGCACCATGGTGCCAAATCCAGGCGAAGCATGTCTTCGCCCCAATGCGAGGGAGGGGCCATGGATACAGAGTCCACAAACTACCAGTGTCCGTCATGTGGCGGAGCGCTCAGGTATTCCGCGACAGAAGGGCGGCTTCTGTGCGAGTATTGCGACTCGAGCTTCACGGTTTCGGAGGTCGAGGCCATCTACGCCGCGCGTCTCGATCGGACGGGCGCTCGAGACGCGAAGGCATGCCCCCGGACCGACCCGCCCTCCGATGCCATTGCTGCTGGCACGACTCATGCCGTCGGGGCGGATGACGTCACATGTTCCCTCGCTCACGACGACACGGCGCACATGAGGGCCTATACCTGCTCCTCATGTGCTGCAGAGCTCGTGTGCGATGTCACGACCGCCATCACGGAGTGCCCGTACTGCGGAAATCAGGCAGTCATTCCGGGCGTCCTCGTGGATGAGTTCAAGCCTGATCTTGTCATTCCCTTCAAACTGGATAAGGCTGCTGCCATCGCGGCGCTCTCCGCCTACTACAAAGGGAAGAAGTTCCTGCCCAGAGCATTCGCCTCGAACAATCGCATCGAAAAGATTCAAGGTGTCTACGTGCCGTTTTGGCTCTATGACGCTGAGGTCGTCGCGTCTGCTAAGTTCGAGGCAACCCGCACTCGAACATATCGAACGGAAGACGAGGAGGTGACGGAAACCGACCATTATGACGTATATCGTGCAGGGTCGATGTCGTTCAGCCGCGTACCGGTCGACGGGTCTTCCAAGATGCCCGACGCCCATATGGACGCGATTGAGCCTTTTGACTATGACGGGCTCGTGCCGTTCTCCATGGCGTATCTCCCTGGGTTTGCCGCCGACCGTTTCGACTTGGGCCAGGAGGAGTGTCGTGGGCGAGCAGAGCGACGCATCGCCTCGACTATGGAGGAGGTTCTTCGGGACACCGTGACGGGATACGATTCGGTGTGCACGGAAAGCTGCGATGCGGAGGCATCTTGGCAGGACCCGGAATACGCCTTGATGCCGGTGTGGATGCTGAGCACCACGTGGAACGGCAAGGGGTTCCTTTTTGCCATGAACGGTCAGACCGGTAGGCTCATCGGCGACCTTCCGATTGCTGCGGGTAAGGTCATCGCATGGTTTGCGGGCATTTTCGTCGTAACATTCTCCGTGATGGCAACTGCAACCTCGGGGCTCGGTTTGTTTTCGGATGACAGGACGATGAGGCTTGCCGCTCAGTTTGGACTCCCAGCGCTCGTGGCATTCTTGATCTGCCTCATGTTCTATTCCGAGATGAAGACCGCCAAAGAGGCGGCTCAGGCAAATGCGTTCATGAGGCGCGAGACGTTTGACCTGACGGCCAAGTCTGACGTGTTCACGTCCACAAGCGTGACGAGGCGCAAGGTCGAAAGGTCTGACAAGTAAGGGAGCGGCGTTTCGAAAGGTCCCAGAATGCGGCCGTCCCGCCACCGGAGGAGTTGGTGAGCGGGGCGGCCAAGAGCTAACGTAGTCGTTGATGAAAGCCAGGCTCCCTCCCGGATGACGCTTGGCGGGGAGGGAGCCTTGACCTATGTCGGTCTCAAGGGCGTGCGCAAGCGGTCGCTTGCCAGCTGCTATGCGGCGAATGGGTACGTGGCGATGGTCTCGTAGGTGCTTGCGTCATAGACCTCAAGCTCGCCCTCAACAGAGACGAGGGATGCGAGGTCGGGAACGTCGCTCTTACCGAACCACATGAAGGTCTCGACGTTGCAGCCGGGCTTGATGGTCTCGCTCAGCACCGGCTCGACCATGGTGCCGTTGACGGAGAAGGTGCCCCACAAGGCGTCTACAGAGATGCTGGATGCGGAGTTGTTGGTAATCCTCAGGGTGTAGCCGGAGTCGCCCGCCCAGTCGGTCTTCTTGTTGACGATCTCGATGGTGCATGTGTCATCGTTTACAATCTGCTGGTTGACCTCCTCGACGACTTCCTCGTCGTCACCCCAGGAGCTCCCGGCGTCCTCTCCTTCCTCGGATTCCGCAAGCCAATCGAGAGCACTCGCGGCTTCTTCCTTGAGCTTGGCAGCGTCTTCGTCGCTGAGCTTCTTGAAGGACATCACCTCGCCGTCTACGTCGAGACTGAGAAGGTCGTTCTCCAGAGTGGCGGTGGCAGTCTCGCCCTCGAAGGTGATGTCGCACTCGCTCGCGCTCTTCGCCTCCCACGTGCCCTCGAGAGGCTCTCCCATGAGATTGAGCTCTGCCTTGCCCTCATCCTGCAGGTCAACATAGCAATAGATGCCGAACCCCTTCATGAGCTCGATGTCTTCTGCGGCGAGATCCGGGGCTTCGACCAAGTCCCAGGTGCCTAGGAATGCCTTCGTCGGGTCCCCGCTCCCGCCATTTCCGTTGCAGCCCACCAAGGCGAGGCAGATCGCTAGCACGGTAGCAAACGCCAAGACAAACCGATTTCTCTTCATGATGCCCTCCTTTGTTCGGACGCTATGCTCAGGAGCGCGGCCTTCCGCACTCCATGCAGAACTTTCCGGTGTTGATGGCTCCGCAGTCGCAGGTCCAGCTGTCCCTCTCCGGTCTGGGCGAACCGCACTGAGGGCAGAAGCGGCCTGTGTTTACGGATCCGCAGCTACAGGTCCAGGAGTCTGCGGGTCTTGGCTTGGATGAGCCGCACTCCCTGCAGAACTTGCCGGTGTTTACCGTGCCGCAGCTGCAGGTCCAAGAGTCTTCGGGGGCAGATGGGGCGGAAGGGGCGGGAGGCGTCGGCTGCTGCTGGGAGGCCATCTGGAACAGGTTGCCCGCGCCCATTCCCCCGGCCATGCCGGCAAGGCCCATCCCCATGAACCCCGCCATCGCGCCTTCCTCGTTCGAGGCGGCGGCACGCATGGCGTCGGACTGCGCGGCGGCAAGGTTCGCTGCCGCCATTGTGGGGTCGCGCATGACCGCAGCCTTCTGAAGCTCCTTGATCATCGCCTCGTCCTCAGGCGATGCCGAGATGGTATTTACCCCGAAGGCCGCCACCTGAATGCCGCGAGTCTCCGCCCAGCTGCCGCTCAGCACCTCGTTGAGGGCGCGCGCAAGCTCCATGGTGTGACCGGGGACGGCGCTGTACCTGATGCCCATCTCCGAGATCTTCGCAAAGGCCGGCTGGAGGGCGGTCAGAAGCTCGCTCTTGAGCTGCGAGTCAATCTGGTCGCGGGTGTAGGTATCCTGAACGTTGCCGCAAACGTTCTTGTAGAACAGGAGCGGGTCGGTGAGGCGGTAGGAGTATTCGCCGTTGCAGCGTACCGCGATGTCTACATCCAGGCCGATGTTCCTGTCTACCACGCGAAAGGGGACCGGGGATGCGGTGCCGTACTTGTTTCCGACTATCTCCTTGGTGTTGAAGAAATAGATGCGCTGGTCGCGACCAGTGTCTCCGCCAAAGGTGAAGCGTCGTCCCAGCGTCTCGAACGAGCGCCTGATGCTGTCCCCGAGATTTCCGACAAAGACGCTCGGTTCGCTGGAGTTCTCGAAGACGAACTCGCCCGGCTCGGCGCAGACCTCGACCACGGCGCCCTGTTCGACAATGATCATGCACTGCCCTTCGTTGACAGCGATGATCGAACCGTCGGAAATGACGTTGTCCTCGCCCCTGGTGTTTGAGCTGCGCCCATGAGCAGAGGTTCGCTTCTGGCCCTTGGCGGCGAGGGTGTTGGCGTCCAGCGACTCGCAGTAGAAGAACTCTCGCCATTGATCCGCGAGCACGCCGCCTACGGCTCCTGTGCCAGCTTTGAGAAGTCCCATTGCTGCCTCCTATGACGGTGATTGCATGACATGCGGCCAGCTTCGATCGCTACTGCGCTGAGCCCATAGCGCCCCCGCAGTACTCGCAGCGACCGTTGGCGTCGGGGAAGGTTGTGGCGCCGCAGAAGGGGCAGGTGCGGGCAGCCTTAGGTGCGGAGGCGGCGATCGCCTCGTCGCGGATGGCGTCGCGGGCACCCACGAGCGCGTCGCGAATCTCCTCGGCGAGGTGCACGGCCTCGCGGTAGTCGGGCGATCCCTGGGTCTCGATGCGTGAGGCGTTCGTCTTCACGGAGATCTCATCGAAATACGGTGAGTTGACCTGGATAATCGTAAACACGTCGTAGTCGATGTCATAGCGCGGGGGATCGTAGCTCACTGTGGTCCCGTCCTCGAGCTCGCGCTCGATTTCGGTGCGCGTCTCTCGAACGTCGACGATGCATCCCGTGACTTGGTGGAAATCGATGATGTCCGGATTGGCCTCGCGCCAGCTGGCCCCTCCCGATGTGATGGCGAACGCGCGCGCGTCGTCATCAATGAGCACACGCGTCCGTAGCCCGAGCGTGCGCGTGGGAGTGAAGGCGGAGACGCGAGCCTTGTTCTCCTCGCGATAGGCGAGCTGCTCTCTGATGTCCTGCACAGTGGAGCTTCGGCGCTCGCTGAAGAAGGGGGAGAGCTCCCCCGCGCAGTCCTTGCAGAGATAGCCGTCCTCCAGCTTGCGCTTTCCCAGCAGTCCGAGCTCCTTGCCGCAGATGTCGCACGACTTCTTCTCGAAGAGGCTTCCAAAGAGACCCATGGCAATCCCTTCTCTTAGGGCGCCGCCGATGCGCTGGCGCTCCGGCTCGTTGCCTTTATGGCAGTGGCTTGACGATAGGGCGCTTCATGTCTCCGGACCATGCCCCAAGGTCCTAGAGTGGGGGGATATTGCGCACCCGATGTCCCATGTTGGGGGGATGGCGTCGCGTACAATGGATTTGGGTCGAGCCAGGCGGGGGGTGCCGCGATGTCAAGGGTTGCGTCGTTGATTCGAAAGGCTGCCGCGCGCGTGCGAGCTGTTGATGAGCGACAGGTCATCGTCGCCTGCGCCTGCTGTGCCCTGGCGGTTGTCGCGCTGTTGCTCATGTCGGAGGGGCTTCTCAATCATGAGGTATGGCGTTCGGCCAATCGGGATGCATTCTATCCTTCCGGGCACTACAACACGACGCCTCACATGGCGGCGACGGTCGCCTTTCTGTCGGTGTGGGGGCCGTTCTCCTGTTGGCGGTGCTTCGACTTGCGGGTGCGCAGATACATGGCGGGATGCTTTATTCTGTTCGCCGGCTGGATGCTCATTGTTATCGTCAAGTATGCCGTGCTCTGGGATCCTGCCGTCGAGCTCCTGTGGTACAGCTTTTATGTCCCGCTTCTCTTTGTCCCCATGCTTTGCGTGTTCACTGCCCTTCGGGCGGCTGGGGTGGATGAGCGACCGTCCGTCGTGAGGTGCAGGAGGCTGCTCATCGCAGCCAACGCCCTTCTTTTGGCGTTGGTGTTTACCAATGGGCTGCACCATGCGGTCTTTTCCTTTGATGCCGCCGACCCCGACTGGTCTGAGAATTACGAGTATGCGCCAGTGTACTATGCGGTATACGCAATGGCCGTCGGTCAGTTCGTAGCGTTCTTCTCTCTTTTGTTTGCAAACGCATGCCGTCAGCTCAGGGGCGCGATCGTAACCGTCTCGCTCATCTGCGCGCTGGCGGTCGTGTACGGCCTGGCCTATGTATTTCGCGTTCCGTTCTTCTTCTCGGGCAACTTCTCCCTCAGCTATACGTGGTTCGTATGCGTGGCAATAGAGCTGTGCTTCGACTTCGGCCTTATTCCCGCCTTTGCTTACTATGGGCGCCTGTTTCAGACCCTCCCCATGGATGTGAAGGTGTTTTCCCGCTCATCCGAGGGGGGAGACGCCCCCATCTTATCAACGTTTCGGGCGGGTCCCGTCACTTCTCAAGGGCGTGCCTGCGTCAAGGCGTGCGCGGCGGGGCCCGTGCGCCTCATCTCTGACGTCACTCCCGACGTCGTGTATCACGCCCAGAGGGTCTCGGGCGGCATCACGCTGGTCACCGAGGACATCTCGGCCATCTCCTCGCGTCGACGCGTGCTCGAGCAACGGCACGCGGCCCTTCGCTCAAGCTGTGCGCTGCTCGAGCAGGAGCGCCTGATGCGCGAGCGCCTCCGCAGGCAGGAGAGCGAAAGGGCGCTCTACGACGAGGTCGACCAGTCCATCTCCGAGGCGCTTGGGAAGGCCCGGGAGCTCATGTGCCAGGTTGAGGGCCTGCCGGGTGACGAGGCGGTCTTCAAGCTGACGATTGCCAAGATGCTCATCTCGTATTGCAAGCGCAAGGGCGGCATCGTGCTCGCGCGTCGAAGCGACTGCGACTTCGAGCGCGAGAAGCTCCAACTCATCGTGGGTGAGCTCGTTACCGACCTCCAGACCGCGGGGGTGAGCTGCGGAGCGCTCGTCGAGACCGGCGAGATGATCCCGGTCGATGCCGTGAGCGTGCTGTACGACTGCCTGTACGACTTCTCGATCGCGTCGCTGTACTGCGTGGACCCCGTTCTCATGATGTACTTCTCCGACTACAGCGACGGCGCGATAGAGATGCGGCTCGCGCTCTCCACGGGGGAGCTTCGCAACCTCGCCGAATCCGAGGAGATGCAGGAGCTGCGCGCGTTGCTCGATGGGAGGGACGTGGCCTATCGCCTCACGGGGGAAGAGGGGTCGCTTGTGCTCGTTGTGGTCGTGAGGAAGGAGAGGTAGCGTGGAGGTCCTGTTTCACCTCAACGACGTCTCATTGCTGCTGCTGGGTACCGCCTGCCTCTCCGCAATGGCCTTGCAGGGGGCGCATCTCTTCGTTCTGGCGCTCTGGCGAGAGAGCCCGATGCGCGTCGGCACGCTGGTGTACGAGGCCCTGCTGATGGTGCACCTGCTGCTCGCCTCTGTGATTCTGCGCGAGGCCTGCGCGAACTACGCCTACGTGTCGCTGTGGTCGCGCTCGTTTTGCGTGCCGGCGATCGATGCGAGCTGGGTGAACGTCGCGCCCGTTCTCTGGGGGACGATTCTGGCGCTCGTGGCGCGGCGCCCCATCATGGTCGCGGAGCTTGTGGTCATGGCATGCTGGCTCCCTCCCTTCGTATGGCTTCTCGGGAGTGCATGGCCCTGGGTCGTGGCGATTGGCGTGGCATTCATGACGTCTCGCTCGCTTGCCTGCGTCGCGCTTGACTACCGACGTGGTGGCGAGCTCGTCACGCGATTCTCGCTCGCCGAAGTCGTGAACACGGCTCAGGAGGGGATACTCTGCTACAAGGCGGATGGCAGGATTCTCGTGATGAACGACGCCATGCGCGGCCTTCTCGAGACGCTGGGGTGTCGGAGCGTGCTCGTCGACGCGTGCGAGGTGCGTCGGATATTGCTGTCAGATGCGCGAGAGATTCACGAGTGCATGCTGGATGCAAATGGTGACGTGAGCGAGGCGTGGATAACGGCCCCCAACTCGACCAGATGGCGTCTCGTGTTCGATGTGGTCCGGTTGGGGATGGGGCATTGCGGGCGCGTGATCGCGACGGACGTAACGGAGCTCATGAAGCTCAACGAGGAGCTTGACGCGACCAACGCCGAGCTTGCGCTCGTGGAGGACCACCTGCGCGCGTCTCTCGCGGTTGTCGATGCGACGGCGGAGCTCGACGCGCTCGCCCACATGCGTGCGCGAGTGCATGACGTCATCGGACAGCGTCTGTCGATTCTTCACCGCGCGCTCGAAGACAGGGACCTCTCTCGTAGCCATCTGGGCGATCTCCGAGAGATAGTCGATACCATCATGGCCGATTTGGCCATGCGAGAGCAGGTTGACCCCAGGGCGGACCTTACGTCGATCATTGGGGCGTTCGAGCTGATTGGCGTTGAAATCGACGTTTCCGGCTCTCTGCCCGATTGCGATGAGGTGGCAGATGCTTTTGTGCGTGTCGTGAGGGAGGCGGTGACGAATGCCGTACGGCATGCGCATGCGACCTCGGTCGAGGTGACGATCGGCTCGTCGGACAACGGCTTGGAGTCGAGTGGCGAGGACGAGCCGGGCGAGGGTCGGGCATGCTGGACTCTTTCGATCTGCGACAACGGCACGCCGCTCAAGACGGCAGAGACGTCTGGCTCGGGTATTCCGGGTATGCGCCTAGCGGTGGAGGGGGTGGGAGGCGTCCTGCATGTGGAGCCGGCTCCCAAGTTTACGGTGCACGCGGTCGTGCCCCAAATCGCCTCCGGTTCCGCGGGACGGGATGTGGAAGGGAGAGGGCGATGAGGATGATTCGCGTTGCGGTCGTTGAGGACCAGACCATGTTGAGGGACTCCTTGGTCTCCGCCATCAATCGCGAGCTCGATATGGAGGTCGTCGCCTCGCTTGCCGATGCGGCGGACGTGCTTGACCTCGCCCCTGACTGCGAGGTTGACGTGGCGCTGCTCGACGTGTGCACAGAGCACAACTCGAGCGGCATCATTGCCGCGAGAAAGCTCAAGGAGGCTCGTCCTCAGGTTAAGACGGTCATCATGACAGGCATGTCGGACGTGACCTTCGTTCGTCAGGCGCGCGAGGCGGGCGTCGACAGCTTCATCTACAAGAACGTCGGGACGGACGACCTGCTGTCGGTGATTCGGTCTACCGTGGAGGGGTACTCGACCTTCCCCTCGTCTCGGAAGGGCGATGCCCCCGAAGTCGAGCTGCTGGACGAGCTCGAGCTCAAGATCTTGTATCTCACCTGTCAGGCGAAGAGCCGCAGGGAGATAGCGGCGGCGCTCTACATGAGCGAGGGAACGGTCAAGCGGCACATCTCGGAGATGCTTGCCAAGACGGGCTACGACAACCTTCTCAAGCTGGCCGTGCGCGCCGTCTCAAGCGGAGGCATCGCGGTCAACGTCGAGCGCTGATCAGCCGCGTTGGAAATCTCGAGTGCACCGACTGGTGTCCCATCGGGTTTGGGTTCGCCGCTAGGCCCTCTGGACGCGAGTAACGCCAGCTAGCACGCGAACTACCTGCGTAAACGTTGAGAGCGTTCTGTCGCGGGGGCTTGCGAGGCCCCTGTGGTGAACCCAAACCCGATGGGACACCCGGTGCCGGGCGCTGCCGATGGGGGCGTCATTGCTGGGCAGTGTCCGATTCGAGACGATTCTCTCGGCCTCGTGCGCTACTCCGATCGGAGGGCGTCGATGAGCGGTGCGGCCCGCAGGCGGCGCAGCGCGTGGGCGCAGCTGGCGAGAAGGGCGAGCGCAACCAGCGCCACGGCCCCCGCCACGTGCGCCCACGGCACCTCGAGCCCCAGGCTCCACACGGTGAGGCCGCCCCGCGCGCAGAGCCAGGCACCAAGCGCGAGCGCGGCGGAAAGCCCCAGCGCGAGGCCCCACGCGGTCGTGCGCACGCACTCGCGCGCGAGCATGCGCATGAGGTCGCGCTCGCCCATCCCGACGGAGCGCAGCACGGCGAAGTCGTGCGCGCGCAGAAGCACGCTCGCGGCCGAGGAGTTGAACGCGCTCGCCACGCCCACGGCGGCGGCAGCCACGCCAAAGGTCGACAGGAGCGCCCGTATGGCGCCGTAGAGCGCCTCGGACCGTTGCGCCTCGTGAATCTACCCCGATTCCGTTTACACCCTTACGCCGCCATCTTGACGGCGCCCTCCATATTCCTCGCCTCGAACTCCGCGGGGCCGAGATTGCCCAGAGCCGAGTGGATCCTGGCCCTGTTGCAGGAGCACTCTATGTACTCGAAGATCTCGAGCGCCGCCTGCTCGCGCGCCTCGAAGGTCCTCGCGTGCACGCACTCCGCCTTGATGGGGCCCATGAGCGACTCCATCGCGGCGTTGTCCCACGGCGAGGATATCGACCCCATCGGGGGCTCGATGCCGGCCTCGCGCATCGTCTTGCCCGGCAGCAGCGACACGTACTGCGAGCCGTGATCCGAGTGGTGGACGCACCCCCTCTTCGGGTGCCGGCGGGCTATCGCCATCCTGAGGGCGTCGTCGGCGAGCCCCGCCGTCATCCGGTCCGACATCGACCAGCCGACGATCATCCTGGACCATATGCCCATCACCACGGCCAGGCAGGGCCAGCCCCGGTGCGTGCGGACGTAGGTGACGTCCGCGAACCAGGCCCTGTTCGGGCCGTCGGCCGAGAACTCGCGGCGCACCAGGTCGGGGGCGGAGTTGGCCTGCGGCGCGGCCGCCTTCGCCTCGCCCTTCGGCCGCTTGGCGCGGCCGCGCGCCGTCCCGACCCGGCCGTTCTCGCGCATGATGCGCGCCACGCGCTTGCGCGGCGCGGGCTCGCCGGCCCTCTCGAGCCCGGCGAGGACCTTCGGCGCCCCGTAGATGCCGCGGCTGGCGGCGTATATCTCCGAGATCTTCCCGGCGGGCTCGGCGTCCCTCTCGTCGTGCGCGCTCGGCCGCCCCTTCCTCCGCGCGCAGCAGCCCTGGCGGGTGACATGGAGCGCGCGGCACATCCCGGACACGCTCCAGGCTCCTTCGTTGAGCAACATGAAAGCGAACTTCGCCCCCTCCGCCCGGGCGCCTACAGCTGCCTGCCGGTGAGGAAGGCGCTCGCTTTTAAAAGCACCTCGTTCTCGCGCCTGAGCCGCTCGACCTCCCTGCGCAGGCGCCGGTTCTCCTCGGCCACCTTGAAGGGGTTGTCCTCGGGCGACGCCCGGGCGGCGTCGGCCCTCCTGACCCAGTCCGATATGCTGCCGGCGTCGACTCCGAGCTCCCGCGCGATCTCGGCGCAGGTGCCGCCCCGCTCCCTGTACAGCCTCACCGCCTGCTGCTTGAACTCGGCCGAATACTTGGGCGACGGATGCCCCGTCCCATGCCCCCTCTCCCCGTTTGCGGCATCATGCCGAAACGGAACTCCGCGTGTCAACGGGAATGGGGCAGATTCAGATTCACGACGACCTGCCGCCTTATGGCGGCGTCGCGGTCGCGGCCGAGGCGCGCCCGGTGGTACTCATAGGAGCTCCTCGATATCCTCAAGAAACCGGTGATCGAGCGGAGGGGCAGGCCGGTCGCCAGCCTCAATCTCTCGCCGAGCTCGCACTTGCTCCTGTTCGAGATCGAAGCCGGGTCCCACCCTCCCGCTTTTAGGTCGGCCAGCACCGCCCTGAGCAGCATGTTCTCTATCTGGGCCGGCTCGAGCCCCGCGAGGGGCCCGGTCGCCGGCGGGTCGTACAGCCCCTTCACGGACATGCGCGCCGCCTTTCGATCGGTGGTGTCGCCGTCCATCGTACCCGAGCCCCAGGGCCTCCCGGTGTAGCTTCTCGGCAGGCACCCCACGGACCACCTCCACGCCGTCGTCTTGGGCACCCCGGCGAGCGCGGCGGCGCCGGCCAGCGTCGCGCCGCCGGCGAGCGCCGCCAGCGCCACCTCGACCCTCTTCCTGTCGTGCATGCGGACCTCCCGCCCGGACGCCCGTCGGCGTCCAACTTTTCGTCCGCATCTCCCTCAGCTCGTTTTTCTGAGACGGTCGGCCTCCCGGTTCCGAAAACCCGTTTCCCTGGGACGTCTCCGACAACGGTTCGACAACCCCGTTTCCGAGGGGTCTGTTGGCTGACGCCTTCCACTGCGTCAGTCGCCGCCGGCTCGAGGCGCGCAGCGCCTCGGCGAGCGCGAGGAAAGGAAAGGCGCCCTTACGCGCCGCCGCGTCGTGCCTCGACTCCAATGGGCGCGGGGCCTCGGCGTTGCGTCGCGAGGGGCTCCTGCTGCGTGATACAATGCTCTCAGCGACTGATTCGATCGGCGGTCGTCGGGTAGCGTGCCCGGCGGCCGCCGAAGTTGTATACGTACATCCTAATGTACATCCGACTCTATTGAAATGAAAAAAGCTAGGTACCGAAATAACGGTACCTAGCTGCTGTTTCATGGTCGCGGGGGCAGGATTTGAACCTACGACCTCCGGGTTATGAGCCCGGCGAGCTACCAGACTGCTCCACCCCGCAATGTCTGGATGCGCCTTTGCGCAAGAGAGTATATTACGCTCCTGCATTCGCGATTGCAAGCCGGCTGCCCAAGGTTGTGAAGGTTGCTCCACAATAAGGCCGGTGGGCAGCTACGAACGCGCTGCGCGGGCGGGCTAGCGCTCGAGCTTTTCCTCGCGGGCGGCGAGGGCCTGCTTGAGCGCATCGAGGTCACGCTCGGTGTGTTTGGCGCGACGCGACAGGACAAACGCGTAGACTGCAAGCGCGAGCCAAATGCCCACGTAAGCGGCAATAACAAAGGGAGCGGCGGGCAAAACGGTCGAGTAGACCTCGGCAAGAATGGGATCCATGGGTTAGACCTCCTGAGAGGATGGGGCGGACTGATCGGAATCGCAGGTCGCGTCTGCCGCGGGGGCAGCATTTGAACCTACGACCTCCGGGTTATGAGCCCGGTGAGCATCGGGCGCAGCGGC
Organism: uncultured Collinsella sp.; assembly: GCA_959602875.1. Taxonomy (GTDB): domain Bacteria; phylum Actinomycetota; class Coriobacteriia; order Coriobacteriales; family Coriobacteriaceae; genus Coprousia. The sequence goes on from CAUGVQ010000001.1 coordinate 16,954, forward strand.
GGGGGCGGCGTCTGCCGCAGAGGCGCTGAGCTTGGCGCCAGCGGCGCGCAGGCGCTCGAGGGCCTCATCGGCGGCGGCGCGCTCACGCCAGGCGTCCTGTTCCTCGAGGCGCTCTTTGAGCTCCTCTACCTCGGCAGCGTCTGAATTGATGCGGAGCGCTATGCGCGTGAGCGCAAAGGCAACGAGCAACATGCCAAACAGCCCCAGCAAAAACGGGATGAGCATCATGGGCGGCAGACCGCTGTCGGTGCGAAAGACCACCGGATGGATCGAGCTCGGCACCAGACGCGTGATGAGAAACGAGATGGGCGCGTCCACAAAGGCCACGATGCCAAACACGGCAGAGAAGCGCGCGCGGCGCTCGGGATCCTCAATGGCGTTGCGCAGAATAAAGTAGCCAATGACGAGCAGCATGAGGATAAAGTACGTGGTGAGGCGCGGCTCCCACACCCACCAGACGCCCCACTCAAACCGAGTCCAGAGATCGCCCGAGATCATGGTTGCCGCCACAAAGACGAGCGTGACCTCCATGGCGGTTTCAGACCACACGTCAAAGCGGCGCTCCCCCGTCATAAGGAAGCGAACGGCCCAGAAGGCCGCAAACGCCATGACGGCAAACGACGCCACGGCAACGGGAACGTGCAGGTAGAAGATCTTTTGGCTGAGTAACAGCTTGGTCGTAATCTGCTGACCGGCAATGATGACCGGCTCGGTTAGCTCGGCACCTTGCACCATGGGTGCCAGCGTGAACGTCCACACGACGTCGATGAGGACGAGCAGCACGCCGAGGACGAGTGCCACAGGCGCAAACCGGTCGAGCGCGCCGGCGAGCGTGGGGCCGTGCTGGTCGGCCTGATATGTGTTGTGCGCCACCTTACCTCTTTCTTTGAAGTTACCGTAATGCAACTAATCTATCCCTCGACGGCGAACTCGTAAAGGCCCCATGCCGCCGCAATCATGACCACATCGTAGGCGGCTGCCACGGCAAGCGAGGTCCAGAACGTGCCGAACGTGCCCTCGACCCCCATGAATGCGACCGACGTGGCCGACACACAGGCGTAGAGCAAGGGGAAGATGACGGGGATGAGCAGGATGGCGAGCAGCACGTCGCGCCCGCGCGTGTCGATAGTCATGGTGGCGAGGAGCGTACCCACGCCGGCGACGCCGATGGTGCCCACGACGAGCGGCAGCACGATGTAGGGCGTGGTGGCGGCGAGCTCCGCTCCCGAGAGGAAGAACAAGAAGAAGAGCGGCACCGTGATGCACTCCACCACCGCGAGGAAGACCAAGTTTGCCGTTGCCTTGGCAAGAAAGATCACGGCGCGGTCCACGGGCGCGAGCAGGATGCCCTCGAGGCAGGAGGACTCCGTCTCGTGCGCAAAGCTGCGGTTGAGGCCCAGGAGGCTCGTGAAAACGATGAGCGCCCAAAGTAGGCCGCCCGCAAACGACACGACCTGAAGGCGGTCGCCCACCTGCGCAAGCGCGGCACCGTACACCGTGAGCACAAGGAGCGCGTAGACCGCCATTGAGGTGAGCATCTCGCGCGTGCGGATCTCTTGGCGGAGGTCCTTGGCAAGAAGCGCCCGGTACTGCTGCCAGGACGAGACGCGGCGGCGCGCGGCTGACGAGCGGGGCGCGGCGGACGCGGGAACCTCGGTGCGCCGGGCTTTGGGCTGGTTGTTGGGTGTGCGTGCCATATCAGCTCACCCCCATGCCGACGGTCGCCAGGTAGAGCTCGCGGAACGCGTCGCGGTCGAGGCCCGCCTTCTCGGCCATAAGGACCACCTGCCCGCGCGCCAAGATGAGCGCGTGCGTGCAGAGGTCAAAGCCCTTGTCAAGGTCGTGGCTCACCATGATGAAGGTGCGCGAGGCGCGCTCGGCGCGGGCACAGCCGATGAGCTCGTCAAACAGCTCCGCCGCGTGTGGGTCGAGGCCGGAGTAGGGCTCGTCGAGCAGCACGAGGTCGGGATCGTTCACGAGGGCGCGCGCGATGGAGAGGCGCTGCTGCATGCCGCGCGAGTAGGTGCGAACCGGGTCGTTGCGGCGGTGGTCGAGCTCCACCAGGCGCAGCAGCTCGTCGATGCGCGCGCGGTTGGGCTCGCCGGTGTAGAGCGACGAGTAGAACGCAAGGTTCTCTTCGGCGGAAAGGTCGCCGTAGAGCATGGAGCGGTGGCTGATGAGGCCGAGGCACGGGCGGAGCGCGTTAGGCTCCTCGAGCGCGTCGATGCCGAGGATGTTGAGGGTGCCCGACGTGGGGCGCGCCAGAAGCGCGAGCTGGCGGAGCAGCGTGGTCTTGCCGGCGCCGTTGGGGCCGAAGATGGAGACAAAAGCGCCGGTGGGGACGTCGAGGTCCACGCCGTCGAGGGCGCGGCGCTCGCCAAAGCGCTTGGTGAGGCCGCGGGCTGAGATGGCGAGAGCGGGCGTTGCGCTAGCCACGGTCATCAGCCGCCAGAAGCGGCGTGGCGCGGCGCGGCAGGGCGGCGAGCACAATGCCCGCAATGCAGATGGCGCCTCCCACCCAGTTACAGAGGATGAGCGGGTTGACCTTGACCGAAAGCGAAAGGGACCCGTCTGCGTTGAGGCCCTGGAAAGCAACGAAGAGATCCTCCGTAGGGAAGGTGAGCACGCTCGCATGGAGCGTCTGCTGTTGCGTGGTGGCAGAGACCTCGATGGCGGGGGCGAGCGTGCCGATAGTGGCGGACTCGTCGGCGGCACCATCCGCCGCGGTGCGGCTGACCGCGAGGTCGACCGTCATGATGCGGTTGTCGTGCACGTCAAAGGTGTCGTCGATATTCTCGACCGTGAGCGTGTAGCCGCCCGCGGTCCCCTGCGCGCCCACCTCGGCAGCCACGTTTACCGTCTGCTCCTGCACGAACATGCCGGAGCCCACGAGGCCCACCAGGGCGATCGCGCAACCCAAGTGCGCAAGGTAGCCGCCGGCCTGCGCGGGCGAACGGCGGAACAGGTTCACCGGCGCTGCGAGCGCGCTGTCGCCCTTGGCGATACGTCCGCGCACGCCGCGACCCAGAAGATAGGCGGACGAAGCAAACAGGAGCGCCGCCGCCACAAGCGAGACCTCGGCAACGGCAAGGTAGTACAAGCGCGGCCCCTGCTCGGTAAGCGTTGCCGCCGCATCGCCGCCCGCCGCGATGATTGCGTCGTAGGCGGGGACGAGCTCAAGCGCAAAGTACGCCTCAAGCGCTACGAGCACCACCACGCCGGTGATGAGCGGCACGCGGAAGTTCCGCCAGAAGGCAGCGCCCTCGGTACGGCGCCACCCAAGCAGCGGGCACACGGCCATGAGCAGGCCAAAGAGCGCCGTCGCCGGGCGGGAAACTGCGTTGTAGACGCCGGCGGAGACCACCTGGCCGCCGAGCGGCAGCCAGCTCGGCAGCGCGCTCGACACCGTGAGGTACGCCACGAGGCACGCGCCCACGATGCACACCAGATCGGTGATGTAGTAGGAGCCGTTTTTGGAGAGGAGCGACTCGATCTCGTCGTCCTCGGCAAGCGCCGCGTTGCGGTAGAGCAACAGCAGCAAAAACGCGAGGGCGGCGGCGATCATGATGCCGAGGAAGAAATAGGTCGAAACCGGGTCCTCGGCGAACGCATGCACCGACTGCACAAGGCCCGAACGGGTGATGAACGTGCCGAGCACCACAAAGATAAAGGTGATGGTGGCGGCAAACAGGCTCCAGCGCTTGAAGACGCCGCGACGACGGTAGAGGGTGAAACTGTGGATCATGGCGATGGCGGTGAGCCAGCTCATGAAGCTCGCGTTCTCGACCGCGTCCCACGCCCAGAAGCCACCCCAGCCGAGCACGACGTAGGCCCAGACGGCGCCGAGCACCATGCCGATGGTGAGGAAGATGAAGCTAAAGACAGCCACACGGTCGGTGTGCTCGACCCAGCGCGCCGAGAGATCGCCGGTGATGAGCGCGCCGATTGCATAGGCAAACGGCACCGTGCAGCCGGCGTAGCCGATGAACGTCGCCGGCGGATGCAGGACCATCGCCCAATGAAGCAGCAACGGGTTCATGCCGCTCGACGCCCCCGCCACGAGCGAGCCATCGGCATTGAGGTACTCGACCGGCGTGGCAATGAAGGCGTTGTTGGCGTCGGAGAGCGCCATCGCGCAGGTGAAAAGCACGATCACGATCTCGGCCACACCAAGGGCGGCGGAGGTAAGGGCGTCGGTCTGGCGCATGCGACGCCATGCGGTGACTGCAGCGAAAAGGGAAATGAGCCAGGTCCAGAAGAGGAGCGACCCCTGGCGGCCCGCCCACACGCCGGCGACCTGGTAGAGCACGCGCAGCGGGCTATCGTCGACGGGGAAGTTCATCGCCACGTAGGAAAGCGTCATATTCTCGGTAAGGAAGCACACGAGGATGAGGCCGATGCAGAGCGTGAGCAAAAGCGCGTTGGCAAAGACGAGCATGAAGCCCACGTTGGCAAAGGCGCTCGCCCGCTTCTCGCTCGCCGCGCCGCCACGCGCCGCCGCCACGCTCGCCATGAGCGACACAAACGCCACCGCGCCAACCGCGAGCGACAGGTTCTGCATGATGTTGCCGATAAGACTCATCGGGAAGGTTCTCCTCTACGCGATGTGCTGTACAAACGGGAATCGGGGCCGCGGGCGCTGCGCCCTGGCCCCGTGCGGTGATTACTCGGTCACGGCCTCGTCGATGGCGGGCTGGTCGCTCGCCGTGAGGGTGCCGTCGGCGTTAAGCACGCCCGACACCACAAGCGCCGTTCCGTCGGTCACGGCCTCGTCCATGCCGCCGTCCCAGATGACGTTGATGGTTGCGCCCTGGCTCTCGAGCGTGAAGCGGTAGCCCTCGGCGGCGTCGACGGGGAGCACCTCGCCGCGCACGTAGCCGCAGACTTTGGTTGCCTCGCCGGTCATGCTCTCGGCCTGATCAAGAAGGCCTTTGACGGTGAGGGACCCCTCGGCGCTCTCGTACTTGGAGGGGCACTTGGTGACGAGCTCGGTCGCCGTGAGCGTGTTGTCCGACTCAACCGTGCCTGTGCAGATGGCGACCACGCCGGTGCCAAAGGTGGCGGGCAGGGCGCCGTCGTAGCGAACGGTGAGGGCCTCCTGGCCGGAGGCGGCGGCCGAGCCCTCCTCGGGCTGGATCTCAAAGAGCGCGATCGAGCCTTCACTTGTGAGCGAATCCGCCACAACCGAACCCGATACCTGCACCTTCTTGCCACGGTAATCGCCCGAGACCACGTCCGAGATGGAAAGCGAGCTTGCCGCGCCGCCCGAGCCGGCGATGGCTACGATCACGAGCATCGCCACCACGATGATGCCGCCCACAACCACCAGACGGCGTTTTGCTGATCTGTTCATGCGCACTCCATGCGAGAAGCCGGTTTTTCAGGTGTTAAGTATACAATGGGCGCGTGTGCGTGCCGCGTGAAGCAGCCCGTACGTTGAAATGAACAGGAAATCGGAGGCGCCATGCTTCTTGCTATCGACATGGGCAACACCCAGACCGCTCTTGGCCTGTTTGACGGGGAGGAACTCGTCCACTCGTGGCGCATGCCCACCGACCGCTCCTTTACCGCCGATGAACTGCACGTTCGTCTGCACGGCTACTTCCATATGTACGGCATGGACCTCGACGTGGTAGACGCCATGGCGTTTGCCGGCGTGGTGCCGCAGCTCAACCGCGCTTGGCGCCGTGTGGCTGAGCGCCTGGGGGCGCGAACGGTCGTGGTGGGGCCGGACACCGCCTCGGTCACGCGCGTGCGCGCGAAAAACCCCGCCGAGGTGGGCGCCGACCGTATCGCCAACGCCACGGCGGCGGAGAAGTTCTACGGCTCGCCTTCGATTGTGGTCGACTTTGGAACGGCGACGAACATCGACGTAGTTGACGCAGAAGGCTATTACATCGGCGGCGCGATTGCACCAGGACTGCGCATCTCGATGGATGCCCTCACGGCGCGCGCGGCCAAGCTCTCGAGCGTGCCTTTGGAAGCCCCCGCGCACGCTATTGGCGTTGATACGGTGGAAGCCGTGCAGTCGGGTGCCGTGCTTGGAACTGCGGCTATGGCAGAAGGACTCGTGGCGCGCATCAAGCGCGAGCTCGAGGCGCCGGACGCGACCGTGATCGCGACGGGCGGCCTTGCGGTGGTGATTGCTGACTCGACCGATGTGTTCGACGTGGTGGACAGTCAGCTCACGTTGAAGGGCATTTGCGAGATTTTCCGGCGCGTAAACGGTTAGTGTGGTCACAGACCCCCGCAGAATAATAAAAGACCCCCTATGCGTGGCGCCATTGAGGCGCCTCATGCTTCACGACAAGCCAGATTTTGCAACGAGAAGCGTGAAATCGGCTCGTTCTGGGCGCGAAAACACCGAAATGAGCGCGCCGGAACCGGCGCGCCCATCTGTTTGCAGGGGGTTGTTTATTATTCTGCGGGGGTCTTTGACCATCGCCGGACGTCGCGAGCCCAACGGAGCGGTTACACCTCGCGGAGACTCACGACTTCGGCCGAGAACGCCTTGGTCTCTCCGGTGCCGAGCTTCACCTCAGCGCGGCCCCACGCGTCGATGCCCGTAAAGTAGCCAACGGCAAGGGTGCTGCCGTTCTGCGCGACCACGCTAACAGGTTTGCCCAGCATAGGCAGGTTGTCGACATAGGACGAGAGGATGGGGGCCATGGGGCCGGCGGCGCCAAGACCGGCGGCGATAGCGCGCTGCCAGCGCGCCACACGTGCGAGCACTGCCTCACGAACCGCCTCAGCGAGGTCTTCGCACGTGGGAAGGGCCCTGCCCTCGGGGAGTGCCTCGGCGAGCGAGATGGGATCGAGACGCGGCACGTTGTTGGCGCCCGTCGCCTCTGCCTGCTGCCGGCGCACCGATGCGACTGCGTCAATTGCCGCTTGGACCTCAGGCGATGCCGGAGGAGCGTCAACCGGAGAGATGATATTCACGCCAATGCCCGCAACGGCAAAGGCACCCATATCTGAGGAGCGGGCCTCGACGAGGATACCTACGAGCTTGCGATTGAACTGGGAGCTGTGCGGGGTGGGGATCTCACGCGGAACCGAAACGATGTCGTTGGGCCACTTCACGCCCACGCGCCCCTGGAGTCCCAGCCCCTCGAGCGCGTCGAGCACGCCCAGGCTCGTCACGGCAGGAAGACCCATAAGCATCTGCATAGGGACCTGCGGGCGCAACACAATGGAGAGATAGAGGCTGCCATTGGGCGAGGTCCACGAGTGCCCGCGGCGGCCGCGGCCTGCCGTCTGGACCGATGCGCGCACCGCCCAGCCGTGCTCGGCGCCCGCGCGGCCAGCATCAACGGCGATGTCGTTGGTCGAGGGGACGGTATCGAGAACAAGCATCGTCGAGCTCGAAAGATCGACGGAAGTCAGGTCGGTCATAGGACACCTCGTTTCGCGCGCAAGGGCGACGCGCCGGCGGCACGTTCACACGTATGGTTATGAATACCGCTTTGACGCGCGCGGCAGTGCCGCCAGCGGGGATTCGTCGGCAAACGGCCCGCAGAAATCGGTCTGCGACGGCAAGAGCCCTTTCGCTTCTGCGGGAATGGGGCCTCTCCGGACGTGCGGCCGAGGTCACCGCGAGTTCCGCACGCAAAGGAGGCCCCAGTGGGGCCTCCGTCTTGCGCAGGACTGTCCGAAGCGGTGGGCTCGGCCGCGCGCCCGGAGAGGGACCCTACAGCACGCCGAGTTCGCGCACGACGTGGCCGACGCGCTCCTCGGGGTCCTTCACCTCAATACCCTCGTAGCGGAAGAAGCGGGCCGGGTCGTGCACCAGGTCCTCAAGCGGCACGAGCACAAAGTCGCGCTCGCCAAGGCGCGGGTGCGGCAGGCGCAGCTTGTCGCCGCCGTGAACCTCGCCCTCCATCCAGAGCAGGTCGCAGTCAATCACACGCGGGCCGTTGGCGCGGGCGCTCGGGGTGCGGTTGCGGCCGAGGCGGTTCTCGATAGCCATAAGCTCATCGAGCAGCACCAGCGGCGAGAGCTCGGTGCGGATCTCCACCACCGCGTTGGCAAAGGGGTCCTGGCGCTTCACGTAAGCAGGCTCGCTCTCGTAGATGTGCGAAGAGTTGAACACGCAGGTGAGCGGGATCTCGGCGATGAGGTCGCGCGCGGCGCGGATGTTGTCGAGGCGGCGCCCCATGTTGGAGCCGAGCGCCACAAACGCGCGGCGCGGCTGCGGATGGGCAACCGCCCAGTACCCGCGCAAGAACTGCGCGCAACCGGCGACGTCGTGCACGCGTACGATGTTGGCGCCGTTCTCGATTGCGCCAAGGCACATGCCAAAGGTCGCGGCATCGCGCGCGGCGGGATCCTTGACACCCGCCACCGCGCCGACCACGCGCTTGCGCGACACCGCGCACATGAGCGGGTAGCCGAGCGTGACCATCTTGGCGGTCTCGCGCTGGATCACAATGTCCTCGTTGGCGGACTTGCCAAAGCCCGCGCCCGGGTCGATGCAGATGCGCTCGCGCGCTACGCCCGCCTGTACGAGCGAGCGCGCCTGGTCAGACAGAAACCCCATGACGCGGCGCATGATGGGTGCCGAGTCCGGCAGCGTGAAGCGGCTCTGGCGCACCCGGTCAGCGGCCGAGGTACCGCGGCGCTCAGCCGCTCGCGCCATGATGGCGGCGAGCTCGTCGCTCGTGGGGACAGTATCGCCCGTAGCGGCGCGGGTACGGTCGCGGGGGTCCTCCGCGCCGGGAACCTTCTCGGTGGAGACGGCCGTATCTGCCGCGGTAGCCGCGGCAACGGTGCGCACCGCCTCGTCGACGACCTCGTCGGCCGCGGGCGCAGAGCCTGCCGCGGAGCCGTTAGGCACGTCGCCAAAGGGGAGCCGCTGCTGCACGGCGCCGCCCTTCAAGCGCGGTTCGCTAAGCGCCTTGCCTCCACGCGGACGGCCCAGACGCCCCACGGGTGCGGGCTTGCCCTCGGCCTCGGCGCGGGCGCGCTCGGCCTCGCGCTCCGCCATGTAGGCGGCGGCCGAGGTGTCAAGCGTGACCGCAGTGTGCGGAGCGCGCTCGGGCTCGGTAAGCTCGCCGGCGTGCATAACCACCACGCCGCAGGTGTTGTTGGCAACAAACTCGACCATCTTGGGGTCGGTGAACCCTGTGACGTCATTCACAATGGAGGCGCCCATGCGCACGGCCGCCTTGGCGACCTCCACATGGCGCGTGTCGATGGACACGATCGCGCCCTTGGCCACAAGCGCGCGGACCACGGGCAGCACGCGGCGCGCCTCCTCGTCGGCGGTTACCGGCGTAAAGCCGGGGCGCGTGGACTCGCCGCCCACATCGATGATGTCGGCCCCCTCGTCGAGCATCGCGAGACCGCGGGCGATGGCAGCGTCCTGGTCAAAGTTCTCGCCCCCGTCGCTAAACGAGTCGGGCGTGACGTTCAAGATGCCCATGATGCGTGGGCGATCGAACGTGAGCGTGTGCTTGCCGCAATGCCAAGTTTTGGTTTCACGAGCCATGCGAATCCCTAACTCCTCGTCTCGGGCGGGTGCGTCAGACGGTTCAAGTCATCCTCCCTATTGTATCCAGTCGCCGCGCGAGCGACCGCATATGCCGCGCGTCCTCAGCGAAAAGCTACGGGCAGCGCCGCGCACGGGCCGCGGGCGCGTGCTACAATCGGCGGTGCATCTATATATGGCCTGATGGATGGTGCGGAGACGCACGGGCGCGGTATCACCGCCGCCCAGGGGAACGGGGTGCGATACCCCGGCTGTACCAGCAACCGTGAGTCCTGTGGCCGCGAGTCCGCCTTCGCAGATCGGGCGGGGGCGCGCGGTCGAGGGGACGAGCCGGATCGCCTCTCCATCAACGGTAAGGCCCTGGAGAGAAAGGTATCCCCTTATGAAAGACATCCGTATGATCGCCAAGCCGGTGCGCGCCCTTGCGGCAAGCGCGGTGCTGGTCCTCGCGCTGGCCGTGGGCGGCTGCACGCAGACCGTCGCACCCGCCACGGGCTCCGACGCCGGCAGCGCCGCAGTCCAGGCGGGCTCGGCTGCCGCCACTGCCGACGACGCTCAGATCACCGTCCAGGTGACGGTCGACTCCAGCGCGGCCGACGGCAGCGTGAGCTTCGACGGCACGGTCGAGCTTGCCGAGGACGCCACGGTGCTCGACGCCCTTAAGGCCACGGGCCTTACGCTCGACGTTCAGGACTCCGAGTACGGCGCCTTTGTGAACGCCATCGACGGTCTTGCCACCGGTGCCTTTGGCGATGCGAGCGGCTGGGGCTACGACATCAACGGCGAGATGGTTATGGACTCTGCCGACGTCGCGACCGTTGCCGACGGCGACGTGGTGGCCTGGACCTACCTGGTCTAGTGCGCGCCTCGCAGCACAATCCCTTTGCCCTGCGGCATCCGGCGGTGGCGTTCACGTACCTGGTGAGCGCCGCCGCTTTTGCCATGGCGGCGGCACACCCCGTCTACGCGACGCTCGCGCTCGCGGGCTCGGCCGCATGCGCGTGCTGCACGCGCGGGTGGCGCGCGGTCGCGTCGGGCGTGCCCGTGCTCGTCGGCGTGATAGCCGTCGTCGCCCTCGCTAACGCGCTGTTTGTGCCCGAGGGCGCTACGCCTCTGCTTTACGTGGGCGAGCGACCCGTCACGCTCGAGGCCCTTGGCTACGGGCTGTGCTCGGGCACCATGCTCGCCGCTGTGTTTTTGTGGTTCTCGAGCTACGCCGCCTGCATGGACAGTGCCGCCACCGCGTCGGTGCTGGGGCGTGTGACCCCCACCATTGCGCTTATGGTCTCGCAGGTGATGCGCCTTGTTCCGCAGTTTGCCGCGCGCGGGCGCACCATTCTTGCCACGGAGCGCGCCACGAGTGCCGCAGCACCGCGCACCGCACGCGAACGCGCCACCGGGAACCTGCGCACCGTATCGGTCCTCATGGGCTGGGGGCTCGAGGACAGCCTCACCAGAAGCGACTCCATGCGCGCCCGCGGCTGGGGCTGCGGCGTGCGGCGGACCTCGTACCGGCAGGACCGCCTTGGCCGCGCCGACATCGCGCTGCTGGCGATTGTGGCGGTGCTCGTGGCGGTAAATATCCCGCTCGCGGCCGTGGCATGCAGCCAGTTCTCGTTCTACCCCACCCCGCCGCAGCTCCTTGCGTGGTGGGGATACGTGCCCTACGCAGCCCTTATGCTCGTAGCGCCCACGCTGTATCTGGGGGAGGTGATCCGGTGGAGAAGCTAGACGAGCGGACCGCCCCCGCCCTCCGCATCGCGGACTACACCTTTGCCTATCCGGGCGGCGAGCCCGTTCTCGACCACATCTCGCTCGAGGTGGCCGAAGGCGCGTTTTGCGTGGTCGTGGGCCCCACGGGCTGCGGCAAGACCACGCTTCTGCGCGCCCTCAAGCCCGAGCTCACCCGGGCGGGCTCGCACGCCGGCACCATCGAGGTGCTCGGCCACACGCTCGTGCGCAACGGGCGTGTGACCGGCGAGCTCCCACCCGAGCGCTCCGCGCGCGAGATTGGCTTCGTAGCGCAGGACCCCGCCGCACAAATTGTGTGCGACACGGTCTGGCACGAGCTTGCCTTTGGGCTCGAGAACATCGGCACCCCCGTGCCCGAGATGCGCCGGCGCATTGCCGAGGTCGCGCACTTCTTTGGCATCGAGGCGCTCATGCACGCCGCATGCGAAGAGCTCTCGGGCGGCCAGCAGCAGCTCGTAAACCTCGCGGCGGTGCTCGCCCTGCGTCCGCGCCTCATCGTGCTCGACGAGCCCACCGCGCAACTCGACCCCCACGCGCGCCGCCAGTTCCTCTACCTGCTTGGACGCGTGCAGCGCGAGCTCGGCATCACGGTCATCCTCTCCACGCACGCGCCCGAGGAGACCGAGACCCTCGCCACTCAGACGCTCGCCATGGGCACGCTCTCCCCTCTCGTCCGCCGTGAGGATGCCGAGCGCCTGCTCGAACCCTGGCGCCGCACGCGCGAGTGCGCTCTTGCATCCGCCGAAACCGTTGTGACCGCGCGCGACCTCCACGTCCGTTACCGACGCGAGAACCCGTGGGTGCTCCGCGGCGTCGACCTCGCCATCCGCCGCGGGTCCGTCCACCTGATCGTGGGCGGCAACGGCTGCGGCAAGTCAACGCTTCTGGCCACGCTCGCCGGTGTGCGCACGCCCCAGCAGGGCAGCATCGACAACGCGCTCGCCAGTCGCCAGGCGCTTCTCCCCCAGGACCCCAAGGCGCTCTTTGTGTGCGACACCGTCGCGGAGGAGTTGGCCGAGTGGCGCGACCGCTGCGGCTACACCGCAGATGAGGAGCGCGCCCTCGTAGCGCGCCTGGGCCTAAACGGGCTCGAAGGCGCCTCCCCGCTCGACCTCTCCGGCGGTCAACAGCAAAAGCTTGCCCTCGCAAAGCTCCTGCTCACCAAGCCCGAACTCCTCTTTTTGGACGAGCCCACCAAAGGCCTTGACCCTGCGAGCGCTGCCGAGTGCGCCGAGATGCTGCACGAGCTTGCCGATACGGGCTGCGCCATCGTCGGCGTGACGCACGACCTCGACTTTGCCTGCGCGGTGGCAGACGAGGTCTCGATGCTCTTTGACGGCGAGATTGCCTGCACCGAGCCCGCCCGGGCGTTTTTTGCGCACAACCTCATCTACCGTCCGCACGATGCGTCGCGCTTCTTTGGCGCCCTGCTGGAGCGCATGGGCGAGGGACGAGCAGGCGGCTCGGAGCCCACCGGCGCAGCAGCCACGGGCGCAAGCGCGCGCACCGCCGCCGACGTGGACACGATCACAAGCGCAGGCACGGGCGCAGGCACGAACACGAGCACAGGCGAGCGCATCGCCGCGCGCCGCGCCAACCGCGCCGACGAGGCTGTGGCAGCGCCCAACAGCGACCCGCGTAAGACCACGACCCACCGCGCACGCGGCGTGGTGGAGGCCGTTGCGCTTGCCGCGGTGCCCGCTGTGCTCGCCATCACCACGCTTGCAGGAATCCGCCAGACCGCGATCCTGTCGTTTGCCGTGGTCATCGCCGCCCTCGGCATCTTCTTCGCAAGCTTTGAAACCAGCAGCGCGCGCCTGCGCGAGCTTATGCCCACCGTCGTGCTCGCCGCGCTTGCGGCGGCGGGACGCATCGTCTTTGCCGCGGTTCCGAGCATGAAGCCGGTGAGCGCCATCGCCATCATCGCCGGCGTCATGCTCGGCAGGCGCAGTGGCTTTATGGTGGGGGCGCTCGCCGCGCTCGCCTCCAACTTCTTCTTTGGCCAGGGCCCGTGGACCCCCTGGCAGATGTACGCCTGGGGTCTTGTGGGCTGGGGTGCCGGCGCCCTCGCGCAAACGGGCGTCTTTGGCGTGCGACCGGGCGCTACCGGCAACTGCTCGGCCGGCCCGGGCGCCACCGCCAGTCCCACCGCGCGGCGGCGCCTAGTGGGTACCGCAAGTCTTCTTGCCTATGGGTTTATCGCCTCGGTCGCGTACGGGTGGATTCTCAACGCGTGGACGGTGCTCGGCTTTTTGCATGCACACACCACGTTTCAGGTGCTTGCCGTCTACGCGGCGTCGCTTCCCTTCGACATCGCCCACGGCGTTGCAACCGTCGGCTTTCTGCTTGCGCTCTGGGCGCCGTGGCAGCGCAAGCTCGCGCGCGTGCTCAAATCCTACGCGGCGTAGGAGCGCACCGGGGCCGGCAGCGCCGTGGCTCACCGGCAACGCCGCGCCGCGGGCACCAGCCGGCCCCTCGCCACCTAAAAGTCGAACGCCTCGGCAATATCACAGCTAATCAGTACATCCGCCAAAGAATCCTGCGGTGTGGGATCGCGGTTCACAATCACCAGCGTATCGCCACCAAAGTAGCGGATTAGGCCCGCCGCGGGGTAGACCACAAGCGACGTTCCGCCCACCACAAGCAAATCGGCCGAGGCAATCGCCGCAAGCGCGCCCTCGACCACCCGGTCATCAAGCGCCTCGCCGTAGAGCACCACATCCGGCTTGATGGGTCCGCCACAAACAGGGCAGACGGGTATGTGGCGCGGATCCTCGCGCCCGTCCTCGAGCACCCACGCGGCATCTTGAACGGCCCCGCAACGTGCGCAGATATTACGATGCACCGAGCCGTGGAGCTCCCACACCTGCTTGCTTCCCGCCGCTTGGTGCAAGCCGTCGATGTTTTGCGTCACCACCGCGCCGAGCACGCCCGCGCGCTCGAGCTCCGCCAGCTTGGTGTGACAGCGGTTGGGACGAGCGTCCAGGGCGATCATCTTCTGCCGATAGAACTCAAAGAACTCGCCCGTGTGCGTCTCGTAAAACTCATGGCTGAGCATGGTCTCGGGCGGGTAGGCAAACCGCTGGTGGTACAGGCCGTCCACGCTTCTAAAGTCGGGGATGCCGCTTGCGGTGGACACGCCCGCGCCGCCAAAAAAGACCGCGCGGCGGTGCCCGTCAAACAGCCCGCGCAACCGCGCCTGCGCCTCAGCCGAATCCGTGATGTTTGCCCTCATATCGTTGCCTCCTCGCCCGAACATGCCCGCTATCGGATACGATAACGCGCGAGACCCTTCGACTTCAGGAGTTTCTGATGACCAAAACGTATTCGTTCGCTTCGTGGAACGTCAACGGCCTGCGCGCCGTGCTCAAAAAGGAGCCGAGTTTTACCGACATCGCGCGCGAGCTCGACGCCGACGTCCTCGCCATACAGGAGACCAAGCTGCAGGAGGGCCAGGTCGCGCTCGACCTGCCGGGCTACACGCAGACCTGGAGCTATGCCGAGCGCAAGGGGTACTCGGGCACGGCAGTCTTTAGCCGCGACGCGGCGGTCGGCGCACCCCTCTCGGTCCGGCGTGCCGACGAGCTGCTCGCGCCGGCGGTACTTGACGCGGCGGGCATTGCCGAGGCGAGCGACGCAGCCGAGCTTCTTGCCGAGGCCGTGCGCGAGGGCCGCGTTTGCGCGCTCGAGTTCGACCGCTTCTGGTTTGTGGACGTCTACACCCCCAACGCCAAGGACGGCCTTGCGCGCATCGACGGGCGCATGGTGTGGGACGACGCCTACCGCGCCTTTTTGCGCGCACTTGAGACCGAAACGGGAAAGCCTGTTGTCACCTGCGGCGACTTTAACGTGGCGCACGAGGAGATCGACCTCAAGAACCCCAAGGCCAACCGCGGTAACGCCGGTTTTTCTGACGAGGAACGTGGCAAGTTTGGCGAGCTCCTGAATGCCGGCTTTACCGATACCTTCCGCTACCTCCACCCCGACGAGGCAGGCGCCTACAGCTGGTGGAGCTACCGCTTCAACGCCCGCAAGAACAACGCGGGCTGGCGCATCGACTACTTCCTCGTGAGCGACGCGGTGCGCGAGCAGGTGCGCGCGGCGGGCATTCGCAACGACATCTTTGGGTCCGACCACTGCCCGGTCACCCTCGAGATAGAGCTGTAGCGCGCAGCGCGGCGCTGCGACGGCACCGATCGGCGGCGCGAGTATGTCGCCGCGCCGCCCCGTAACCGCCGCAGCGCCGCCCTCGGCAGCCACTCCAGCCGTGGCCCGTTCGTGGACAACCTGCGTGCGGGCTCCAAGCACGGCTGGCTGCGGTATCATCAGATAGGCTGGCTTTGCGCCGACCCATCTGCACGCGCAGCATTCCGGGGAGCTTACATGGAAGCAACCGTCATCATTCTCGCCGCTGGCGAGGGCACCCGCATGAAGTCCAACCATGCCAAGGTGTCGCATCAGATTCTCGCTAAACCTATGATTCGCTGGGTCGTCGACGCCGCGCTTGCGGCGGGCGCCGGGCGCGTCATCACCGTTGTGGGCAGCCATGCCGACGAGGTCCGCGCGCTGCTCGCAGGGCTCGACGGCGTCGAGTGCGTCGAGCAGGCCGAGCGCCTGGGCACCGGTCACGCCGTGCGTGTGGCCCTCGAGGCCACTGGCGTCTCCGAAGGTCCCGTCGTCATCCTCAACGGCGACCTGCCGCTTATTGAGCCCAAGACCATCCGCAAGTTCGCAGACACGGTCGCTGGCGGTACCGCCGCGGCGGCCGTTCTTACCATGACGCCGCCCGATCCGTTTGGCTACGGCCGCATCGAGCTTGACGAGGCAGGCCAGGTGCTCCGCATTATCGAGCAGAAGGACTGCACCGACGAGCAGGCAAAGACGCTCTTGGAGTGCAACGCCGGCTGCTACGCCTTTGACGGCGCGGCGCTTGCCGCCCACATTGGCGAGGTCGGCTGCGACAACGCCCAGGGCGAGTACTACCTGCCCGATATGCTCGAGATCCTGCGCAACCACGGCCTCGGCGTCACGTACTTCCACTGCAACGACTTCCGCGAGGGTCTCGGCGTCAACAGCCGCGCCCAGCTCGCCGAGCTCACCGCCATCGCGCGCGACCGCATCAACGCGCGCCTCATGGCAGAGGGTGTCACCATGATTGACCCCGCGAGCACCTGGATCGGTCCGGATGCAACCGTCGGCCGGGACACCATCATCTACCCCGCCACCATGCTCATGGGTGAAACCGTAATCGGCGAGGAGTGCACCGTCGGCCCCAACACGCGCCTGACCGACACGCACGTGGGCGACCACTCGGTCATTGACGAGACCGTCGCCGAAAACGTCCAGATCGATAACTACGTCACCTGCGGCCCGCGCGCCTACCTGCGCCCCGGCACGCATCTGTGCGACCACAGTAAGGCTGGCACCCACGTGGAGATCAAGAAGTCCACCATCGGCGTGGGCTCCAAGGTCCCGCACCTCTCCTACATTGGCGACACCACCATGGGCGAGGGCGTGAACGTGGGCGCGGGCTCCATCACCTGCAACTACGACGGCGTGCACAAGAACGCCACCACCATCGGCGACAACACGTTCATCGGCTCCGACACCATGATGGTGGCGCCCGTGAACATCGGCGCAAACGCGGTGACGGGCGCGTCGAGCTGCATTACCAAGGATGTTCCTGACGGGGCGCTCGCCATCGAGCGTTCCGAGCAGCGCATCATAGAGGGCTATACCGCACGCAAGCGCGCGCGTCAGTAAAGCAAACCGGTCAGGGCAACAGAGCGCAATCGGGAGCGCGCTCAACCAAACGAAGGGGAGAACATGCCGACCACAGACTTCAGCCAAACGATGCCGATGTTCAAGACCATGCGCGTCTACTCGGGCACCGCCAACCGCCCGCTTGCCGAGAAGGTCGCGAAGATCCTGGGCGTCGAGCTCTCTGGCCTTGCGCTCGAGAAGTTCGCCAACGGCGAGATCTACGCTCGCTTTGACGAGACCGTCCGCGGCGCCGACGTGTTCTTCATCCAGTCCATCTGCGGCGACGTCAACGACGCCCTGATGGAGCTCCTCATCGCGACCGACGCTGCCAAGCGCGCCTCGGCCCGCACCATCACCGCGTGCATCACGCACTACGGCTACGCTCGCCAGGACCGCAAGGCCGCCCCGCGCGAGCCCATAACCGCTCGCCTTGTGGCGAACCTCCTCGAGCGCGCCGGCGTTGACCGCGTGATCACTCTCGATTTGCACCAGGGCCAGATCCAGGGCTTCTTCGACATCCCGGTGAACCACCTCTCGGCGCTCCCGCTCTTTGGCGAGTACTACAACAACAAGGGCTTTGACACCGACAACCTCGTGGTGGTCTCCCCCGACGTGGGCCGCGCCAAGGCCGCCAAGAAGCTCTCCGACATGCTCGGCTGCTCGCTCGCCATCGCCCACAAGGGCCGCCCGCGCCACAACGCCGCCGAGGTCATGGGTATCATCGGCGACATCGAGGGCAAGACCTGCATCATCAACGACGACATGATCGACACCGCGGGCACGCTCTGCGCAAGCGTCCGCGAGCTCAAGAAGATGGGCGCCGGCGATATCTACGTGTGCGCCACGCACGCCATCTTCTCTGGCCCCGCGGTCGAGCGCCTGAACGACGCGCCGATCGTAGAGTGCCTCGTTACCGACTCGATCCCGGTCGAGGTCGGCGGCAAAATCAAGACCATCACCGTTGCCGACGAGTTTGCCAACGCCATCGCCGCGGTCTACGGCGAGGAGAGCGTCTCCGAGCTCGTGGGCGGCGACTTCGCCCTGTAGGGCTCGTTTATTCCACACCTCGCTCAAGGGAGGCCGGGCACCGCGTGGTGCCTGGCCTCTCTTTTTTCATGGTTCAGGGGTCAAGTTCCCTTGATCACATCCTGCGTTCTCATATAGGACATTTAGGACATTTGACGGACATGTCCTAAATCGCGTCCCAAAATGTCCGTTTGGGGCATAAAATGTCCTAAATCGCCGCGATTAATCTCGTGAGGAGTCGAAATGGAGACACGCGAGCTGGATACTATATTGCGCCAAGGCGAGGGCATCTCCATCGAATTCAAACGCTGTGGAAGCCTGCCTGAACGCGATACGTTTGAGTCGATTTGTTCGTTTGCCAACAGACAGGGCGGCAACATCTTCCTCGGTGTTCTCAATAATGGAACCGTTGTTGGTGTGGACAAGAAGCGCTGCCTAGAAATCCAGCGTAACATCGTCAACACTATCAACAATCCGACCCTATTCAACGTTGCGCCCGCTCTCGAACTGGAAGAAATCACCTACCGGGATGCGACCGTGATACGCATATGGGTGCCGGTAAGCTCCATTGTCCATAGGTTCAAGGGAATCGTTTACGATCGCTCTTCAGACGCCGACATAAAAATCGAAACAGACACCCAGCTGGCAGCGCTCTATATCAGAAAACAAGAGTACTACTCAGAACGTAAGGTTTATCGGTATCTGAAAAAAGAGGACCTACGTCTCGATCTGCTTCCGCGCGTACGCTCCATGGCGCGGGCAAAACGCGCAAACCATCCATGGGCGACACTCGATGACGACACGCTCTTGAGGAGTGCGAACCTCTATCTAAAAGACTATACGACCGGCGAAGAGGGATTTACGCTCGCCGGCGCGCTCCTTCTTGGGCGCGACGAGGTTATCTCGAGCATCAATCCAACCTATCGGACAGACGCCTACGTACAGCTCGACGATAAGGACCGTTATGATGACCGGCTCGTCGTACGAACCAACCTCATAGAGGCCTATGACGCGCTCCTCGGCTTTGTCCAAAAACATCTTCCCGATCGATTCTTTCTCGAGGGCACGCAGGCCGTGAGCTTGCGGGACATCATAGCGCGCGAACTTATTACCAACACACTCATGCATCGCGAATACACCAGCCCGCTCCCCGCCAAGCTCGTTATCGATGGCAATGGGATTCGCACCGAGAATGCAAATCGTCCTCGTTTCATTGGCGTTCTCTCGCCAGACCGCTTCAACCCCCTACCTAAAAACCCTATCATCGCTGACTTCTTCTCAAACATCGGCCTTGCCGAGAGCTTGGGAAGCGGGACGCGCAACCTATTCAAATACTCCTGGATCTATGGAGGTGAAAAACCGATCCTCCGAGAGGGGGGTGTATTTACCGCACTGGTCCCCTTCCAGAATCGTGACGCGGCACAGGGGAAGGGCCGCGATGTTGATGAAACCATAACCTTTATGCTTACGAGTTACGGCTATGTCAGCATTGCAACCGTTGCCGATATTGCCGGGGTAACGGAGCGCACGGTGAGGCGGCACATCTCCCCACTCGTCAAAAGTGGCAAGCTGATTGCCACGGGAAGCACAAAGGATAGGCGGTATATTCCCGCCTCCTCCGACGCCGACAGCACCCGGCAGCCGGACATTTAGGACATTTGACGGACATGTCCTAAATCGCGTCCCAAAATGTCCGTTTGAAGGCAAAAATGTCCTAAATAGCGGACGGCGGAGCAAACACGCTGCGCCGCACCGTCGCAAGAGACGATACACACGGGAAGGAACCTCATGGCAGCAGCGCAGCCGGGCAAGATTCGTATGGTCGCGGGACTCGGCAATCCGGGTGACGAGTACGCCGCGACCCGCCACAACGCGGGCTTTCGCGCCGTCGATGAGCTTGCGCGCCAGGCGGGCGTGAGCTACTGGAAAAACCAGCTCGGTGCCAAAGTCGCCGTCATCAAGGTAAACGACGCCGAAGAAGAGGGCGGCAAACGCGAGATCGTGCTTGTAAAGCCCCAGAGCTTCATGAACACGAGCGGCGGCCCCATCTCCAAGCTCTGCCGTGAGTACGGCATCGCTCCCGAGGAGGTGCTCGTCATCCACGACGAGCTCGACATCCCCGAGGGCGACGTGCGCGTGAAGGTCGGCGGCGGGCACGCCGGGCACAACGGTCTGCGCTCCATTATCGATAAGCTGAGCAGCCGCGACTTCAGCCGTATCCGCGTAGGGATCGGCAACCCGCCCGGGCGCATGCCGGTGGCCGATTTTGTGCTGAAGCAGTTCCGTCCCAAGGAGCTCGAGGAGTTTGACGAGACCTGCGCCCGTGCCGCCGACGCCGCGGCGCTCGCCCTCGTGCGCGGCGTTGTGTTTGCGCGCGACCATGTCAACGGGGCGGCCGCGCAAAACGGCAAGCACTGAGACGACGGACACGGCACAGCCTGTTGAGGCAATCCACCGTGCCAGCCCGCCCCCAAGGCGCTCTTGCCTCAACTCCCAACCGGATCCCTCGCCCAATGAAGCTCTTAAACCTTGCTTAGCCAAGTGTTACCGCTTAGCACGCGCGGCTACATGCGCGACGAGTGCCGCACGTCGCACGGTATAATCGGAACATGACTGTCAGAGAGGGGCCCTATGTACCAAATCCTTAAGAAGACGCAGTTCTCGGAGAACGTCTTCGAGTTCCGCGTTGCCGCGCCGCGCATGGCGAAAAAGGCGCACGCCGGCCAATTCCTCATGGTGCGCGCCGACGAGACGGGCGAGCGCGTGCCCTTTACCTTTGCTAACTGGAACCCCGAAGAGGGTTGGATCGAGTTCATCTTTATGGTGGTGGGCAAGACGACCCGCTGCCTCTCGCAGATGAACGAGGGCGACTACCTGCGCGATGTCACCGGACCGCTCGGCTGCCCGACCGAGATCGAAGGCGACCGAGTCACCGTCATCGGCGGCGGCGTGGGCCTCGCCATTGCCTATCCCGTCGCACGCATGCTCTGCGAGCAGGGCAAAAAGGTCTCCGTCATCATGGGCGCCCGCACCGAGAGCCTGCTCATCCTAACCGAGCAGTTCCGCGCGCTGCCGCTCGAGAACCTCTACATCACCACGGATGACGGCACGGCGGGCGAGAAGGGCGTCGTGACGGCGCCACTCGAGCGCATCTGCCAGGCGGGCGAGGTCGACCAGGTCTTCTGCGTCGGCCCCGTGCCGATGATGAAATTCTCCGCACTTACCTGCGAGAAGTTCAACGTGCCCGTTGTTGCGAGCCTGAACCCCATCATGGTCGACGGCACCGGCATGTGTGGCTGCTGCCGCGTCGAGGTGGGCGGCGAGACCAAGTTTGCCTGCGTCGACGGCCCCGACTTTGACGCTACCAAGGTCGACTGGAACGACCTTGCCCACCGTCAGGCGAGCTACAAGACGGAAGAGGCCGCGTCCATCGCCCACTTTGAGGAGGCCTGCGCATGCCAGAAGTAACTTCCACCGGCGCGAACGCCGCCGAGCCCAAGAAATATCGTCCTAACCTCAAGGCGCCGCGCACGCCCGCCAACGAGGAGCCCGCTGCCGAGCGCGCCTGCGATTTCCGCCCCGTCGACACCGGCTACACCAAGGCCGACGCCGTCGCCGAGGCCAACCGCTGCCTCGACTGCAAGCGCCCCCTGTGCATGGAGGGGTGCCCCGTCGGCGTGCACATCCCCGAGTTCATTGCCAAGATCCGCGATGAGGACTGGGCGGGCGCGCTCGAAACCATCAAGCGCGACAACCTCCTCCCCTCGGTCTGCGGCCGCGTCTGCCCGCAGGAGAACCAGTGCGAGGGCAAGTGCATCCTCGGCAAGAAGGGCGAGCCTGTAGCCATCGGCCAGCTCGAGCGCATGCTCGGCGACATGGCCGACGAGGTTGGCACGGCACCCGTCTGCAAGCCCAAGAACGGCCACAAGGTCGCGATCGTGGGCTCTGGCCCCTCCGGCATCGCCTGCGCCGGCGAGCTCGCGCGCGAGGGCTTTGACGTCACCGTCTTTGAGGCGTTCTTCACCGGCGGCGGCGTGCTTACCTACGGCATCCCCGAGTTCCGCCTGCCCAAGGACATCGTCAAGCGCGAAATCGACAGCCTGGAGAAGCTCGGCGTGCACTTTGAGTACAACGCGGTTGCCGGACGCCTCTTCACTGCCGACGAGCTCTTCGAGGAGGAGGGCTTCGACGCGCTCTACCTCGCCGTCGGCGCTGGCCTGCCGCGCTTTTTGAACGTCCCGGGCGAGAACCTCCCCGGCGTGTACTGCGCAAACGAATACCTCACCCGCGTGAACCTCATGAAGGCGTACGAGTTCCCCACCTACGACACGCCCGTGCGTCGCGGCAAGAACGTTGTGGTCTTTGGCGGCGGAAACGTCGCTATGGACGCCGCGCGCACGGCACTGCGCCTTGGCGCAGAAAAGGTTACTCTCGCCTACCGCCGCACCGAGGCGGAGATGCCCGCGCGCAAGGCAGAGATCCATCACGCCAAGGAAGAGGGCGTTGAGATCCTCGAGCTGGTGAGCCCCATCGAGTTCACCGCGGGCGAGGACGGCTTTGTAAACGGCATCCGTCTGCAGCAGATGGAGCTCGGCGAGCCGGATGAGTCCGGGCGTCGCCGCCCCGTCGTCGTGGAGGGTGTCACGCACGAGATTCCCTGCGATGTTGCCATCACCGCCATCGGCACGAAGGCCAACCCCTTCGCGAGCCCGGCATCCGGCGTCGAGGCCAACAAGTGGGGCTATATCGACACCGATGAGGACGGACGCACCTCGAACCCGCGCGTGTGGGCAGGCGGCGACATCGTCACCGGCGCCGCAACGGTCATCCTCGCGATGGGCGCAGGCAAGAAGGCCGCGCACTCCATAGCTAAGACAATCTTGGAGGCATAACGCGGCAGCGATTCAAAAAAGCCTGCAATTTGAGCGGCCCGAGTCTTCACAGGCTTGGGCCGCTCTTGTTTCCGCCGCCGGTTTCGACCCCGAGCGCAGGAAAAGACTCCGTATATAGGGACGAACGCGGAGCAACATGCCCAATTTCATACTCATTGGTCAAAGACCCCCGCAGAATAATAAAGAACCCCCTCGCACGAAGGCCGAAACACCTTTCCGACAGCGCAAACCAGCCGCCGACAGCGCATATTGACCCGCATTAGCGTCTCTTGGACGCCTCAATCACCTCTCAGTCGACGCTTCGACCGCTTCAACTAGGGGGTCGTTTATTATTCTGCGGGGGTCTTTGACCAATGAGGGGCCCTCTTACGAGAGCCCCTCACCAAAACCAGCTATGTTGCGGCTCGAAACGCTACTCCACCGTCGCAGGAACGCGCAGCGGACGCGCCGCTTCGGCCTCGGCGGCCGCCTTGGACGCCGCCTCCTCACAGACGCCGAGCTCACGCAGCTTCGCGCGGTACGCGGCAGCGATGACCTCCATGCAACCCTCGCGACCAAGCTTGGCGCGGTTCACCACCAGGTCCTTGCCGCTGTCCATGCGCCACTTGCCCGCCGAGTAGCGCTTGTAGAAATCCTCGCGGAAGCGCTGCATGCGCTTCACAAGACGCGCGCCTTGGCTCCGGTTGAGACCGCGCTTGCCGGCAACGATCTTCACGCGCTCATCAAAGGGCGCGGTGACGAGCACGGCGATGTGGTTGGGGTTATGGCGCAGGATGTAATCCGAAAGGCGCCCCTCTATGATGCAGCTCTCGGTGGAGCCAAGGTCAAGAATAACCTGCGTCATCTGCTCAAAGAGCTTGTCGGCGAGCGTGCGGGAATCCACGCGATCGGGCAGAAACGCCGTGAACTCGGCGGCAAGCTGCTCATCGTACTGGGCAATCTTGTCGACGGACTCGCCGGCGCGCTGGCTAGCACGCACGAGCACCTCTTTGTCGTACAGCGGGATGCCGAGCTCGGCGGAGAGCATCTTGCCGATCTCGTGCCCCTCGGCGCCAAAGTCGCGCGCAATGGTGATGACAACGGGCTGGCCGGCACGCTCGGCCTCGCTCGCCGCGGCGCGCGCCTCGAGAACGGCGCGCTGACGGCTGATGAACGGAATGAAGGGCATGGTGCCTCCTTTGCTCGACGCCGGCTACGCGGCGACCACGCGGCGCTGGTAAGCGCGCACGATCAGCGAGATACCGAAGTTCAAAACGAAGTACAGAGCAAAAACGAATCCGTAGAGCAGCAGGACCTGCGAGAGGTCGCTTGTGTAGCCCATGACAACCTTTGCCGAGAACATGAATTCCGCGACATTGATACCGGCGAGATACGACGAGTCCTTGATGACCGTCGTGCACTGGCTAAAGAGCGCCGGGATGATGGTCTTGAACGTCTGCGGCAAGATGATGAGACGCATGCTCGCGAAGAAGCCAAAGCCCTGGCTCTGCGCCGCCTCAAACTGGCTCTTGGGAATGGAGTTCAAACCGCCGCGGATGATCTCGGCCATAACGGCAGACGTGAAGATCGTGAACGCCAGAACCGAGATGAAAATGTCGTTGCCTTTCACCGTGAAGTAGATGAAGAGGATCCACAGCAGGTTAGGCGTGCAGCGGAAGAGCTCGATGTAGGCGGAGACCAGCCATTTGAAGATGCTGAGCTTGCCGGTGCAATACTGTTTAACAAGCGCGAGCACCGTTCCCAAGATGACCGAGAAGATGATAGCGAGTATCGAAATCTCGATCGTTTTCAGGAAGCCCTGCATGATGAAGGAGACGTTTGCGGGAGTAAAAATTTCCATGCCTTACGCCTCCTCTGCAGGCTCAGGGGTGATACCGGGGATAGTTTTGGCGCGCGGACGCTTCTTGGAGCGCTTCTCGAGCCACTGAACAAGAAGCGCCAGCGGGAAGCAGATGATGAAGTACAACACGCAGGCCATGATGTAGCCCTGCAGGTATCCATACGTGGATACGAAGTTGTCGGCATTGTACATAAGGTCGCCACCGGCAATAAGCGCGAGTACCGAGGTGTTCTTGACGAGGTTGAGCGCCTGGTTGCAGAGCGGGGGCAGAATTACTTTAAAGGTCTGCGGCAGGATAATGTAGATGTAGGCCTGCACGCGGGTGAAGCCCTGCGAGAGCGCCGCCTCCATCTGGCCGCGCGGCACCGCCTCGATGCCAGTGCGGATGACCTCGGAGATGTATGCCGCGTGGTAGAGGCCCACGCCGAGGGCGCCGATGGCAAACGAAGAGAGGCGGATCGGGCTTGGGGCACCAAGAATCGCCTGCAGCACGCGCGGACCCGCCATGTAGTAGAAAAACACCTGCACGGGAAGGGGCGTGTTCTGGAAGAACTCAACATACACACGGCTAATACCGCGTAGAATCCGCGAACGCGTGGTCGAGAACACGCCAAGGACGGTTCCCAAAACCAACGACAGCGCCAAACCGGCGATGACCACCTGCAGCGTGAAGGCAAACCCCTCCCAGAAGCCCTCCATGCTGCTGAGGGTGATCTCCCAGCGCCGCGGATCGAATAGGCCTTCGAGCATATCGCTCCTCTCTCGTGCCAGTACGTGCAAAACGCCCGGGCGGATGGCGCCGCCCGGGCGAGATATCCCTCAGTAAAGCCCTGAGCTGGACAGACGAGGGACTCAGCTCAACTTAGAGCAGATTCCAAGTCGTGGCTTCCTCCTCGAGCCAGCCATTGTCGAGCAGCTCGTTCACCTTGTCGTTCACAACCTCGGACAGATCGGAGCCCTTCTTGGTAGCGATGCCGTACTCCTGCTCGCCAAACTCGACCTCGGGCTCCAAAAGCTCTTTCTGGTCGTTCATGTAGGTGTTCAGCGTAGAGCGATCCATGGCGAACGCGTCGATGTTGCCCGACTCGAGCGCGGAGTTGATGGACGGATAATCCGGGTACTCGTTGAAGTTGCCGTCAGTGAGCTCCACGCCCTCCTCGGCAACAGCTGCGGTGACCGCATCCTTGGTGGTCGAGCCCTGGCTGACACCGATAAGCTTTCCGTCGAGGTCGGCGAGCTTCTCCATACCGGAATCCTTCATGATCATAACGCCCACGTGGTCGACGCGATAGGGATCGGAGAAGTCCCAGTCCTCCTGGCGCTCGGGGGTGATGGTGTAGGTCGCGCAAACGATGTCGAGCGAGTCGTTGTCGATCAGCGGGCCGCGGGTCTTGGGCGTAACGGTCGTGAACTCGCAAAGGCCCTGCTCCTTGGCCTCCTCGTAAGAGACGCCAAAGACAGCCGCGGCGATCTGATAGCACAGGTCAATCTCGAGACCCTCATACTCGCCGGTCTCGGTGTTGAGGTAGCCGTAGCCGAGCACGTCGGCCTTCACGCCACAATTAAGCTTACCGCGCGCCTTGATGGCCTCGACCTTGGACGAAGCGTCACCGCTACCGGAAGCCGCTGGGTCGGAATTGCAACCTGCAAGCGCACCGGTGCCAAGCACGGCAGCAGCTGCGCCAAAGACCTGCACGAACTGACGACGAGACAGAGACATGAGAGGTACCTCCTTTTGGTACGGGCGCCACCTGGGATGGTTGAAGACTCTGGCGCCAAAATGTCCGACGCGCGGGGCGCGGCGGGCGAGCCAAAACTACGCGCTAGTGCAAGATCTTGTTGAGGAAGTCCTTGCAACGCGGGTTCTGCGGGTTGGTGAAGAAGTGCTCGGGCGTGCCCTCCTCCAGAATCTGACCGTCGTCCATAAAGATGACGCGGTCGGCCACCTGGCGGGCAAAGTTCATCTCGTGCGTCACGCAGATCATAGTGATGTTCTCCTGCGCGAGCTCGATCATGACGTCGAGCACCTCCTGGATCATCTCGGGGTCGAGCGCCGAGGTGGGCTCGTCGAAGAGGATGATCGGCTGCTTGGTGCACATGGCGCGGGCGATGGCGACGCGCTGCTGCTGACCGCCCGAGAGGTTCTGCGGATACTCGCCCGCCTTCTGGGCAAGACCGACGCGCTCGAGCGCCGCCATGGCGGCCTTGTTGGCCTCCTCTTTGCTCTTCTTCTGGAGCTTGATGGGGGCCAGCGTGAGGTTGCCGAGCACCGTCATGTTGGGATAGAGGTTGAACTGTTGGAACACCATCGAGGAGTACTTGCGCGTAAGCTCGAGGTGGTTCTTCTTGGTCATGAGGTGTCCGTCGATGGTCACGGTGCCGGTCGTGGGCTCCTCGAGAAAGTCCACGCAGCGGATGAGCGTCGACTTGCCGGAGCCGGACGGCCCGATGATAACGACCTTCTCGCCGCGCTTCACGGTGAGGTCAATGTCCTTCAGAACGTGAAGGTCGCCGAAGTACTTGTTGAGGCCACGAATCTCGATCATCTCGGCCATGCGGTGAATCCTTTCTATCTGGCCACGGCGCCGGGGCGTCCGCGGTTCGCGTGCTCATTGTAGAACAGCGGGGTTGGGGAGCATCCGGAGGGGGTCACCCGCAACAGAGGGGTAACGAGCTCGGCACACGCCCGTAACCAATGCGCCCCATTTCTGGGGCACAAAGCGATTTTCTTATGATACCCGAAATATTTGGCAAGTAAACACTTTAGTGTGATGGAGTATCACTCCTTCACAAGCGCGTACGGAGCGCACCTTCAACCGACGCGACGTTCTCGCCAGCAAGGGAAGTGGCGCTCACACCAGTAGCGCCGGGGACGACCGCGCCAGTAGCGCCGGCGGCGCCTTCACCAGCGGCGCCTACGCCAAGCGGGAGCCGACCTCTTTTGCCGCGGCAGCCTTGTCGAAGTTCCCGCCCGTCGCCTGATTGAGCGCACCCATGATGCGGCCCATGTCCTTTTTGGTGGTGGCGCCGACCTCGGCAATCGTCTTCTCAATCAGCTGAACGAGCGCCTCGCCCGAGACCTGCGCGGGCAGCAGGCTCTCCAGAATCTCGACCTGCTCGCGCAGCGTATCGGTGCGCTCCTGGTTGGTGCCGGCCTTCTCGGACATCTCGAGCGTCTCGGAGGTCTGCTTGATGAGGCGGCGGATCATGTTGGTCACGTCCTGCTCGGTGGCGTCGCGGCGCTCGTTCACCTCGACGTTTTTCACCTCGCCCATGACCTGGCGGATGATAGACAGACGCGTCTTGTCCTTTGCCTTCATGGCGGCGACCATCGCGTCGTGAAGCTCCTCGTTAGTCATAGTGCACTTCCTATCTGGGTAACTCTCAACGTTATTCAGTTGCGGCGGTATCGGCGGCGGCGTCGGCCTCGGTGCCGGCGAGCGCCATGTCCACGTTGTAGGGAACGTCCTCGGGCATGGGGTTGATCTCAATACCGGCGTCCTCAACGTACTGATCGAGCCACGCGTTGTACGCATCGCTCTGCGCGTTCGAGGCAAGGGTGTCCGAAATGGTATCGCGCAGATTCTCGGGAATCTGGTCGATGGAGGTGACCTCGCCGTCCACGTGGAAGAGCTCGGTGCACTGGATGAGGTGGTAGCCGTAGGTCGTCTCCACAATGCCGCTCATCTCGCCGGGCTCGAGCTCGGCCAGCGCGTCGCCGTACTCGGTCACAAAGCTCGTGAGCTTGTCCCAACCCACGTCGCCGCCGTCCTTAGCGGAGCTGTCCTCGGAGTTCTCCTTGGCGGCATCGGCAAACGAAATCTCGCCCGCCTCAATCTGGGCGCGCAGGTCCTCGAGCTTCTGACGCGCCTCCTCGCGCGTGGCGTCATCAGCCTCGGAGTCAACCTTGATGAGGATGTGGCTCGAGCGGCGCGCGTTGTTCAGCGAGTCGAGGTTCTCGTTCACGTAATCGATAATCTCCTGGTCGGAGGGGTCCTCAAGCGGCGCCACCTCGTCGCGGAGCTTCTCGAGCGCAACCGAACTCTCAAGCTGCTGACGGTACGTGTCCGCGGTGTAGCCGTACATCTGCATGATGGAAAGGAGCGTCTCCTCGGAGCCGTACTGGGCAACCTCGTTGTCCCACGCCTCGTCGAGTTCCTCGTCGGAAACCTCGATACCGTACTCGCTCACGGCCTGGGTGAGCAGGTACTGGCGAGCGAGCGAATTGATGACCTGCTCGCGCAGGGTCTCGGGCGTGAGTCCCTGACCCTCGAGGTAGGTCGCCCACGCGGCGTCGCTGTCATAGCTGCTGCGCGTGGCCATGATCTGCTCGGTAACGGTGTCCTCGGTAATGTTCACGCCCGAGACCTCGGCCGCAACACCGCCGGTAAGGTGGTAGTCCTCGCCGCCGGAGCTGATCTGGTTCAAAACACCCGAGCACGCCATCGCGGTGACCGAAAGCAGCATCGCGGCAACGCCAATGGCAACCAAAACGTACTTGGCGGCCTTGCTCATCTTCTCCTTGCGCGCGTGCTTGCGCTCAGCCTTGGTGGCGCCGTCCTTTGCTGCGGCGGTGCGGCCGCGACCGTCTTTGGCGTCCGCCTCGGCGGCAGCCTTGCCACCGGCAAGCTTGCTCGACGCGGCGCGCGTGGCGCCCTGAGCCTTCTTCTTAGGGTCGGCCTCGGGCGCGGACCCGTCGTTCTTCTTCGTAAAGAGAGCCATAAGAAGCGTTCCCTCTCACGCGGCGATGCACAACCATCGCGCGGGCGGCGCTCGGCGCGCGCCCAAAAGCTGGCAGATAAACGTTCCTATTCTCGCACAAAGCGGGCGCTGGGGCTCCCTCCGCCGTGTGAAGAGCAGCCAGCCGACACATCGCCTGCGCGCAGGGGGTTGTTCTGCTACGATGCCTCCACAGCATTTTTATCCGCGCAGCAAAGGGGAATACCATGGCCATCGACCTCAGCCTCTTCAAACCCAGCCTGGTCTTTTTTGGGTGGGAGTGCGCAACCTCGGACGAGGTCTTTGACCACCTCGCCGCCGAGCTCGAGGCGCGCGGCCTTGTGGCCCCCACCTGGCGCGAGGCGGTCGGCGCACGCGAGGCCGTCTTCCCCACCGGGCTCAAGACCATCGGCTGCGGGCTTGCGCTCCCCCACGCCGACGCCGAGCACACGCTCGCCCCCTTTATCGCCATCGTGCGGCCAGCGGCGCCCGTGCCGTTTGAGCCCATGGGCGGCATTGGCAGCACGGTTCCGGCGGACATTGTCATCGCACTCGGGTTCAATCATGCCGACGACCAAATCGGCGCCCTCCAGCACCTCATGGGTGTTTTTGCAGACGAGGAGCGCGCCCACGCCGTACTTGCTGCCGCAACGCCCGAGGAACTGGTGGCTGAACTGAGCGCCTAGCCCGTAGCGCTGGTAAACCCCGCGTAGTTGAAGGCCTTTTTGCCAAAACCGTGTTTACCAGCTCTCCCGGCCGCTGGAGAGCTGGTAAACACGGTTTTGGCAAAACGGACGGCCAAACAGGTGGCGAAACGGGACGTCCAAACAGGTGCCAAAAACAGGTGATAAAACGGGACGGCCGAAAGCGGGCAACGCGAAACGCAATTTCACCCGACGCATCGCGTTTTCCCAGTTGCCGCCTCATCCCCCCTCAACGCGGTTGAAACGCCGTTTCGCGCGGCGCCCCCATACTGTGAATCGCACGGTACAGGACGACGCGAAACGGAGGACATCATGACCCGTCGCCATCAGAACAAGAACATCGCCAAGACCTTCTCGACCATCCTTGCAGAAACCGGCATCACCGAGAGCGACCACGCCGACGCCGCGGGCACACGTGCCATCGTGTACCTTGCCGACGATAACGCCGCCGGCGAGAAGGCGCGCCGCATCCACGAGCGATACGGCGGGCACCTGCTGCCCATCGCCCCGCTCGCGCCGTACCCCACCTCCCCCGCCGCCCTCGAGGCACGCCGCGCCATCGAGGCCACTTGGTTTATGGCAGCTCCCCTCGACGAGCCCGCAAACACCAACCAGGTCCTCGACGAGGCAGACATCCTCACCGTTGTGGGGAGTCTCTGGGGCAAGCACCTCGCCGCGCCGCTCGTCTCGTTCCTCGAGCGTCACGAGGTTGCCGCACCGTTCGTCGAGGTCACCGTCCTTGCCATAGATGACCATATCGCCCCCGTGCTCTATCGCGAGGTCGGCGAAGCACTGCCGGCGGGCACGCAGGTTCATTTCACCTCGCAGGACAACGCCGAGGCAGAGGAATTTGTTGCCGAGCACCACGCAGGCAACGTTGACCTGTCGCGTAACAACCTGCGCCGCGCCGCGTAGCGCGCTGCCGACGGGCCACGCCCGAGGGATACAATAAAACCAACCCGCCGCTCAACCACCGAGGAGGCACACGTGCTCATCTCGCAGCGACTCGAACAACTCGCCTGCCACCACGACGACTCCCGTCGCACCGTCGGTCTCTATCTTGTCGAGCAGGCTGCGCGCTTTGAGACGCTCACCATGGCGGATATCGCTGCAGAAACCTACACCTCCAAGGCAACGCTCGTGCGCATTGCCAAGCAGCTCGGCTTCCACGGCTGGCGCGATTTCTCGGCAGCGTACGCGCGCGAGATCGACCGGCAGCGCATCGACGGTCCCGCTGTCGACGCGAGCAGGCCCTTTGACGCCGGGGCGTTTGCCGGCGATATTGCCAACGCCGTCGCCCAGGTGCGTATCGAGAGCACGCGTCAGACGATGAGCCGCCTCGACGTTC
Organism: uncultured Collinsella sp.; assembly: GCA_959602875.1. Lineage (GTDB taxonomy): Bacteria > Actinomycetota > Coriobacteriia > Coriobacteriales > Coriobacteriaceae > Coprousia. The sequence continues at coordinate 48,488 of CAUGVQ010000001.1, forward strand.
GCGAGCTCGAGCGCGCCCGCGACCTCGTTCTCAACGCGCCCCGCATCTTTCTTATGGGGTACGGCTTCAACGCGCCGGCGCTCGACTCCTTTGGCAGAAAACTGCTGCAAATTGGCATCATGGCCATCAACCCCGCGCAGGATAACTACGCCCATGTCGAGAAATCCGTTTGCAAGGATGATTGCCTGCTGGTTGTCTCGTACTCCGGGTCGAGCGACACGAGCAACCTCATGCGCTTTTTACCCGAGGCGCGCGAACGCGGAGCAAAGATCGTCGCGCTCACCAGCGAAGGCGACAACTACCTGCGCGCACATGCCGACGTGACGCTGTCGATTTACTCCGCGGAACGTCTCTACACCAAGATCGGTACGTTCTCGACCGAGGCGTCGATCGATTACCTGCTCGATGCCCTATATGCGTGTATCTTTGCGCGCGATTACGAGCGCAACCTCCGCGTCAAGACCGAGCACTCCTACACAACGGAGGGCAACCGCAAAGGCGAGGAGCGTTAGACGGCAGAAACGCCGCCGCTGATGCCACGTGTTCCCGATGCCACGCGCCCGCAAACAGGTGCGTGCCCGCCGGCCGCTACATCAGCTCGAGCGAGGGGTGGTCGATGCCGTGCTCGACGGAGTAGGCCCACAGCTCGTCGCGCTTGACGGCAAAGTCACTGCACGCCACCTCAAACCGCGCCGCATCAACGAGGGAAAGGCCTATCTTGGCGAGCTCAAAGCGGTCCATACCGTTTGCGTAGAGCATGCCATAGGGCGTGGTCGTGGCACCTTGGTTGCGGAAGCCGCGGACACAGAAGCGGCTCGCGCCCGGGCGGCGCGCGATCAGGCGCAGCACCTGGCCCTCGTAGCCGTGGAAGCAGAAGAGCACTGGCACGTCCGCGCCAAAGAGGTCCTCAAACTCGTCGGCGCTAAACGCGCCGGCGGCATCGCCGGGGGCTGCTAGGCGGAGCAGGTCGACCACGTTCACAAAGCGCACGCGCACGCCCGCCTCGCTCATGAGGCGCGCGGCGGCAAGGGCCTCGACCGTCACCACATCGCCCGCACTTGCCACCAAAAGGTCAGGGCGCTCGCAGGCGCCGGCGCTCGACGCCCAATCCCACACGGCGGCGCCGCGCGCGAGCTCGGCGGTGGCCTCCGCGAGCGTGAGGTAGACCGGACTTTCGTGCTTACCTGCGATAATGGCGTTCACGCGGTTGGTGGACGCGTAGCAGCGGCGCATCACGGCGAGCATCATGTTGGCGTCGACCGGATAATACAAGCGCGCGATGTCGAGCGCACCCGCTTTGTTGATGAGCAGGTCAGCAAAGCCGGGGTCCTGGTGCGTGAAGCCGTTGTGGTCCTGACGCCACACGTGGCTGGTGAGCAGGATGTTCAAGCTCGAGAGCTGGGCACGCCAGGCGCCGGGGGCCAAGCTCTCCTCCAGCCACTTGAGGTGCTGACCCACCATAGAGCCTGCCACCTGGGCAAACGCCTCGTAGGTGGCCCAGATGCCGTGGCGTCCCGTGAGCACGTAACCCTCAAGCATGCCCTCGCACTGGTGCTCCGAGAGCACCTCGACCACCTTGCCGGACGGCACAAGGTCGAGGTCCGCGGGGTCGTCGACGGGATCTGCCACCGGCGTGGCACCGTCGTCGCGGGCGATGGCGCCCGCGTTCCACTGCTTGCCCGTGACCTCGAGCGAGGCGTCCATGCGGTTGCTGGAGAGCTCGTCGGGGCTGAACAGGCGGAAGTTATCGGGGTTCTCGCGCATAACCTCGCGCGTGTAGGCGCCGCACATGCCGGCAAGGCCCACTTTGCGCTGGCCACGCGTGCGGTCGGAGATGAGAAGCGCCCAGTCCGCCGGGTCGGGCAGCGCAAGGGCACGCCGGCAGGTACCGCCGTCGGCGAGCGGATTCACACCCAGGCGGAGCGCGCCTGCGGGCATGATGGCGCGCACCGCGGGCACAAAGGCGCCCGCGTCGTCAAAGAGCTCCTCCGGCCGGTAGGAGCGCAACCACTGCTCAAGCCACGCAAGCCGCTCGGGGTCCGTGCCAATGCGCAGCGGCACTTCGTGGATGGAGGTCGTGTCCTCAAAGGGCGTGCCGTCCGGGCCGGCGGGCGTGGTCCAGCCTTTGGGCGACTGGAAGATGATGAGCGGCAAGGCCGGTCCCGCCGCGGGCTCCGTGCGGGCGGCACCGCGTGCGGCGGCGTCGGCAGCCTCGGCCTTGATCGCGCAGATGCGCGCGTACACGTCTTCAAGAAGCTCGACAAACCGTGTGTGGAACGAAAGCGGATCCTCGTCATCAAAACCTACGGTAAAGGTCACCGGGTCGTAGCCGAGGCCGCGGAAGTACATCGCGCGCTCCTCGGGCGTGGCCGCAGCAATGAGCGAGGGCATGGTGATCTTGTAGCCGTTGAGGTGAAGAATCGGCAGCACGATGCCGTCGGTCGCCGGGTTCATGATGCGCGACATGCTCCACGCGGACGCGATGGCGCCCTCCTCCGACTCGCCGTCGCCCACAATAGGCACGATCAGCTGGTCGGGGTTGTCAAAAGCAGCGCCAAAAGCGTGGCTGAGGGTATAGCCGAGCTCGCCACCGGAATGGATGGAGCCGGGCAGCGCCGGCGTGCAGTTGGAGGGCATACCGCCGGGTGCCGCATAGGCGCGCATAAAAGTGGCGAGGCCTTCCTCGGTAGGCGTGACCTCGGGATAGCGCTCGGTGTAGGAGCCGTCAACAAGCGCGCTCACCGCGCCGGCGTTGCCGCCGTGACCGGGGCCGAGCACCACAAGCGCGTGCTGGTCGTGCGCCGCAACAAGGCGGTTCACGTGCGCGTAGATGAAGTTGAGGCCGGGGATGGTGCCCCAGTGGCCCACCGGGCGCGGCTTCACATCGTCAAAGGTGAGGGGTCGGCGCAAAAGCGGGTTGGCGCGCAGGTAAATCTGGCCGAGGGACAGGTAGTTCGCGCAGCGCCAGTAGGCGTCGAGCGAACGAGCCGTCGCAGGCGTGATGGAGGCGCGCTCGGCACACCAGGCGCCCTCGGCGCTATGCGGGAGGGTGCCGACGGCTCCCTCGGCATATGCCCGTTGAGACGCCATGGCTCCCTCCCCTGCACGGTCGACCTCAAGCTACGGTTCTATCCATCATAGGTCATCGCCGCGCCGGCGCCCCTCGATTCCCGGCAGACGGTGGGAAAGCTCCTGCTCACGCAACGGGGGACACAATTACTCCACCGTATGCACGCGCGCCGTACGCGCCCGGTCGGCACGGCCAGTAGGCACCCCGCCGCCCCGGCCGGCGCGCTACTCCACCGTCACGCTCTTGGCGAGGTTGCGCGGTTGGTCCACGTCGCAGCCGCGCATGAGCGCGACTTCGCGGGCGAGAAGTTGCAGCGGCACCGTTGCCGTGATGGCAGAAAACGCATCACGCACGGGCGGGATGTAGATGACATGGTCCGCTATCTGCTTGATGTCCTCGTCCCCTTCGGTCGCCACCACCACGATCTTGGCGCCGCGCGCCTCGCACTCTTTAAGGTTGGAGACGGTCTTGTCGTACACGGGGCTCTTGATAGCGATGGCAATGACCGGGAACCCCGGGTCGATGAGGGCGATGGGCCCGTGCTTCATCTCGCCGGCGGCATACGCTTCGGCGTGCAGGTAGCTGATCTCTTTCAGCTTGAGGGCGCCCTCGTTGGCGATGGCAGCGCCCATGCCGCGCCCCACAAAGAGCGCCGAATGCGCGTCCTTGCAGGCGAGCGCCGCCTTGTGAATCGCGTCCTTCTGCGTGTCGAGAATCCACTGGATCTGCTCGGCCGTATCGCCCAGCTCGCGGAAGAGCATGCGCACCTGACCCACAGTAAGCCGGTACTTGACCTGCGCCAATAGCAGCGCCAGCAGCGTGAGCGACACCACCTGGCCAATGAAGCTCTTGGTGGAGGCGACCGCAATCTCTTTGTTGGCTTTGGTGTAGATGACGCCGTCGCTCTCGCGCGCCACGGGGCTGCCCACCACGTTGGTGATGCCAAAGACCTTGGCACCCTTGATGCGCGCGTCGCGGATGGCGGCGAGGGTGTCGGCCGTCTCGCCAGACTGGCTCACGGCGACAACCAGCGTGGAGGGGGTGATGATGGGATTGCGATAACGGAACTCGCTCGCCGCCTCGACCTCGCAGGGGATGCGCGCCCACATCTCGATCAGGTTTTTGGCGATAAGACCGGCGTGATAGCTCGTGCCGCACGCAATCACGTACACGCGGTCGATGAGGTTGAGCTCCTCGAGCGAAAGGCCGAGCTCGTCGATGGTAAGCTCGCCGCCCGCCATGCGGCCCACGAGGGTGTCGCGCACCACGCGCGGCTGCTCGCAGATCTCCTTCAGCATGAAGTCGGGGTAGCCGCCCTTTTCTGCCATGTCGATGTCCCAGTCGATGTGCGTGACGGCGGGCTCGATGGGCGCGCCATCGGCGTCGGTGTAGGTGATGCCCTCGGGGGCGAGGCGCGCAAACTGCCCGTCCTCCAGCACCACCACGTCGCGCGTTGCGTCGATGAGCGCAATCACGTCCGAGGCAACGTAGCTGCCGCGCGTGCCGCGACCGATAACGATGGGGCTGTCCTTGCGGGCAACGGCGATCACACCGGGTTCGTCCGCGCACACAGCGGCAAGCCCGTAGGCGCCAACCACGTGCGTGCACGCCTCGCGCACGGCAGCCATGAGATCGCGGCAGCCCGGAGTAGCGGGCGCGCCGGTCGCCGTGTCCGCGGCCTGGTCTGCAGTCGCTCCCACTGCAGAGACTACGGCCGGGCCGGTAGCGCAACCGTAGTAGGCCTCCTCAATAAGGTGGGCAAAGACCTCGGTATCGGTATCGCTTGTAAAGGTGTGACCGCGTTGGACGAGCTCCTCGCGTAGCTCGGCAAAGTTCTCAATAATGCCGTTATGCACAATAGCGATTCGCCCATCGCAGCTCGTGTGCGGATGCGCGTTGGCGATGGTCGGCTGGCCGTGCGTGGCCCAGCGCGTGTGGCCAATGCCGCAGGTAGCGGCGGCATCCACACCGGCAAGCTCGGACTCAAGGCCCGCAACCTTGCCCACCCGGCGGATCACGTCGATGTGCGTGGCACCACCCGTAGCGTCCTCCAAGGCAACGCCCGCCGAGTCGTATCCGCGGTACTCAAGCCGCTTGAGGCCGTTGATAAGGATATCTTTTGCCAGCTCATCACCGGTGTAGCCCACGATGCCGCACATAATCGCTCCCTCGCTTGCGCGCAGACAGATATGCGGACCATTCTAGGGGCAGCCCGGCACGCGCCTGCGCACAACCAGACTGGTAACAATAATCACATACCAGTTTGACACACGTGAAACATCGCGAGCCCGCCGGCGAGCGCCACGCGCCGCCTGCTGCCGGCACACCGCGGGACGCGCACCGCCAAAACGCTGCGCGCCTGTTGCTGAAACGCTTCAATTGTTGCTATGCTGAGGTCAGCTGACCACCCGCACGCAAGGAGATGCCATGGCCAAGGTGAGAATCGTCGACGTCGCCCGCGAGGCCGGGGTCTCACTCGGCACGGTCTCCAACGCGCTCAACCACCCCGAGAAGGTGCGGCCGGACACGCGCCGCCTCATCCAAGAAGCAATCGACCGGCTCGGCTACACCCCCAACCAGAGCGCGCGCATGCTCGCGGGCGGACGCAACGCAACCATCGGCCTCGTGCTGCCGCGCCTCAACCACGGCCCCAGCCTGCAGATTGCCAACGGCGCGCACACCGAGGCGCGCCGCCGCGGCTTCGACCTGCTGATTGCCAACGCGGACGGCGACTCTGCGCTCGAGAAGCACTACAACCGGTTTTTCATTGGCAGCCAGGTGTCGGGCGTGCTCATCAACCCGGTTGAGACCTCGCACTGGCACCCCTGCCCCACACTCCCCGTTCCCGTGGTCTACCTCGGCATTCACAGTGCGGAGCCGGGTCTCTACGTCACGGCCGACCATCGCGCGCAGGGGCGTATTGTCGCTGCGCATCTGGTGGCGCAAGGCGCCCGGCGCGTGTGCATCATCGGCCACGCGGACAACCAGTCGATGCAACTGCGCCTTGAGGGCGCACTCAACACGTTTGCCGCCACGCCCGATATTGAGGTCGAGGTGATTGACGCGGGCGAGGGCGGTGTCTCGGGCGATGGCTACACGCTGGGCGCCCAGCTCATGCGGCGCGACGAGGCCAGCCGCCCGGACGCGGTGCTGGGTCTGAGCGACGTGCTTGCCGCCGGCGCCATCGCAGGCGTGATGTCGCTTGGGCTCAACGTGCCGAACGACGTGATGGTCGCTGGTTGCGGCGGCAACCCGCTTGCCTGGTGCGGGGCGGTGCCGCTCACCACGAGTGCGCCCACCGGCTACGAGGTCGGGCGCAAGGGCGTGCAGCTGCTGCTTGAGGCCATCGAGCAACAGCGGGCGGACGAGGAGGCGCGCGCACGGCTCGCACGCGGCGGCGCGGGCACCTGGCCTGCCCAAAGCGGGCGGTCGGCCGGGGCTCTCGCCCATGAACGCGCCGCAGAGCCCCTCACCCACTGGGAGCTCGTGCGCCCGTTTTTGCTCGCGCGCGAGAGCACGGGCGGCCACGCCGCCTCGATCGTGCCAGGCGCGCACACCGTGCCGATCCCCGAGCTCAACCTCGGCGTCTATCTGTAACTTCGACACCTAAGGCGGCGAGCGTCGCCCCGTGAGCGCCAACAGCACACGCCTCGCGCTACGCAACGCAGCACGTCGCGATACCCCACTCGCCTAGATGTGGCCCTGCTCCTCGGGGTCAAAGTCCACGCCCTCGTCTGCGCTCGTCGCGTCAAACGACGCATCGAACGCGTCGTCGAGGTCGGTGCCGAGCGGGTCGATATCAATCTCGTGCAGCTCTTCTGCAAGCGAAGCTTCGTTGCGCGCGGCGCGCAGCCGGTCCGCCTGTGCAACCGACATAACGCGGGTGTTGGAGATAACGCCGTTTAGCATCACAAACGGCCGCTTAAAGGCAGAAAGCACCGCGCGCACAGCAACGGTAATGAGCCACACGCCGTAGACGCTCATAAGCACAATGGTGATGCCCTCGGCACCAATTGAGACCTCGTCACCAAGTAGCATAAGCGGGCTCGAGGACGACGGAAAGAGCGTTGCCACCCACGTGGGCAGCAGCAAAAACGCCCAAAAGAGCAGGCCGTAGCGCACCATGTACGACCACCAGCGCGCGCTCGAACCGTCCGGACGCACCACGCGCAGGCGCACGATCGCGTGGCCCACGGTCTGGCCGCGCGTGACGATGGGCACGAGCATAAAGGTAATGCCGGTTGCCGCCATAAGGAGGCCGATGTGGCCGGGCGCGGTGTCGTCCGCCCCCGGGAAGGCAAACCGAAGCAGCGCGAGCACAAGGGCGCAGACCACCATATCGATCACAAACGCCACAAGGCGGCGCGAGAACGAGGTGTGCGCGGCGCCGCGCTCGAGGGCGCGCTCCTCCACCTCGTCGATACTCGGCAGGAAGTGGCAAAGCGGAATCGCCACAAGGGAGCCCAGCACGGTGCCCGTGGTGTTGGTGATAAGGTCGTCCACATCAAACAGGCGGTACGGATGCGCATACAGCCCAAAGAGACCCGTCACCTGCGAGATCTCAAAAAAGAGCGAGAGCCCAAAGCCCGCAAGCAGCGCCTGCCACCACGGCCGGTCAAACAGGTAGCGCAGATACACGCCAAACGGCAGCGTGAGCAACACGTTAAAGAGCGTGGTGTAGACCGTCGGGTTCTTGAGGAAGGCGAGCCACGAAGCCGGCGAGGTAACGTCCAGCCGCGCAAGCGCCGGCGCCATGATGTCGAGCGCGTAGAAGGGGTTGAGCTGCGGGTGCGCGGCGTTGGCGTAAAACGCGGTACGGTCCGCCGGCAGCGGTAAGATCACCATAAAGTACGCGCAGATGAGGTAGAAGATGAGCGAAAAGACGAGAAACGTCTTCCAGACCGAGATGCTGCCAAAGCGGCGGTACTGGTAGATGGCGTAGGGCAGCGAGAGGACGGCAGCGATCAGCGGAAAGAGCAGCGCCGCCACCACAACGTTGTTGACATACGAGCTCACCGGCTACGCCCTCGCAATCGCTGCCGGAAGATCGGCAAGGGTGCTGAGCACCTCGCGCGTCATGGCCTCAATCTGGGGCGTGGGGGCGATGATGTCGGGCACGAGGTAGACCTGCATGCCGGCAGCGTAACCTGCGCGGACGCCGTTGGGCGAGTCCTCAATCACGGCCGCGCGCGCCGGCTCGACGCCGAGCTTTTGGGCCGCCAGCAAGAAGATGTCCGGCGCCGGCTTACCGTTTTCAACCTCGGTACCGGCGGTAATGGCATCAAAGTAGTCGAGCATGCCGGCACGCGAGAGGTTGATCTCAATAATCTCGCGGCCCGAGGAGGACGCCACCGCAAGGCGGTAACCTTCCGCCTTAAGGGCGCGCAGCGCGTCGAGCGCACCGGGCTTGGCCTCGAGCTCCGTCTCGGCAAGCTCGCGACGCTTTTGCCAGTGCAGGTCAAACACGCGGCGGGCGAGGTCGGCGTCACCGATCGCGTCGGTCAGCATGGCGAGCACTGCCGGCTCGTTGTGGCCCACAAAGCTCACGGCAAGCTCGCGCGGCACATCGGCGCCGAGCTCCGCCGCGGCGAGGTCCCACCCCTTGAAGCCGAGCCGCTCGGTATCGACGAGCGTACCGTCCATATCAAAAATGATGGCGTCAAAAGCGCGTGCCATGGCAGATCCTTTCTCGCAAGCGCACGAGGCGCGAGCCCGTCTGACTCAACGGCGGGCAACATGGGTATTGTGCCAGAATGGACGCGTGGGCGCGCCCCGCTCAACGCATCTGCGACACACCGTCATCTTCCGGAGGACCCCGTGACCGATACACCTGCCGCCAAACTCGACGTATGTGCGGCCCCCTCTTGCCCCAGCTCGGGCGAGACCACTCGCAAGCTCGCCACGCTGGAGGCGTTGCTGCGCGACCTTGCCCGCGTGGCGCTCGGCTTCTCCGGCGGGGTGGACAGCACGTTTCTTGCCGCAGTGTGCGCGCGAGCCATTCCTCAAAAGGCCCTGCTCGTGCACCTCAACTCCCCCTTTGTGGGCACCCCCGAGCGCGCCTCGCACGACGAGCTCGCGCGCGCCTTCGGCCTGCCCGCCGTCTCCCTTGCGTTTGACCCCTTTGCGGACGAGGACATTGTTGCCAACGGGCCCGACCGCTGCTACCTCTGCAAACGCGCGGGCTTTACCCGCATTACGGAGGCCGCCCGCACGTGGGCTGCCGAGCAAGGTTTCGACCCAAACACCGTCTGCGTGCTCGATGGCAGCAACGCCGACGACGCGGCCGCGACCGACCGCCCCGGCATGCGCGCGCTCCGCGAGCTCGGCGTGCGCTCCCCTCTTATGGAGACCGGCTGGACCAAGGCCGAGGAGCGCGCGATGCTCCGAACCTGGGGTTATAGCGTCTGGAATCTGCCCGCAGGCGCCTGCCTCGCCACGCGTGTTGTCACCGGCGAGCACCTGACGCCGCAAAAAGTCGCGGCGGCGCGCACCTGCGAGGACTACCTCCACACCCTCGGCTGCACGCAAGTTCGTGCGCGCATCGCAGACGGCGAGCTCCATATCGAAGGCTCGCCCGAAGACCTCGCCCGAATCTGCACGCCGACGAGCGAACTCCAACTCAGCAGCAATGTCCTCGCCCAGCTCAACGCACTTGCGGAGGCAAACGGCATCGCCCGTGTCTCGCTCACAGCGAGCCCCTACCGCCGCGGCAGCATGAATCGCTAACCCAGATAAAGGTGATCGGTATCACGAACATAGCTTCGGTATCAACATGTGCCACCATGATACCGAAGCTATGTTCGTGATACCGATGTAAAGCGGCGCCTCTGGACGAGTTGCTATCCAGAGGCGCCAACTGCGTAGACATCCGCTCGGATGGTAGTTGCCGTGCCCTTTCATCATCCAATGTGTCTAGTGCGAGCTCATTTCGTTACTTGTTACCAGCGGCGCGAGCCTCCTGGTACTCCTTCACCAAGCGCTCCTGTACGTCGTGCGGAACCTGCTCGTAGCCAGCCGGCTCCATGGTGAAGTCACCCGTGCCGCGCGTGAGCGAGCGCAGGCGCGTGGCGTAGTCGGTGAGCTCGGCGTAAGGCACGGTTGCCGTAACCACGGTGTCGCCGCGGTCATTGGTATCCATACCGGTCACGCGACCGCGCGAGGCCGAGACATCGCCCATCACGGCGCCGGCGTAGCTCTCGGGAATCGTGACGGTGATGTTCTCCATAGGCTCGAGCACCACAGGGCTCGCCTCGGCGCAAGCCTTCTGCAGGCCAATGCGCGCCGCCGTGCGGAACGCCATCTCGTTGGAGTCGACGGGGTGATACGAGCCGTCGTACACCGCCACGCGAATGCCCGTGAGCGGGAAGCCGGCAATGACACCGCCCTTCATGGTCTCCTGAACGCCCTTGTCAACCGCGGGGATGAGCGCGCGCGGGATGTGACCGCCCACGACCTCGTCCACAAACTCGTAGTCGCGACCGTCCATAAGCGGCTCAACGCGCAGGTAGCAATCGCCAAACTGGCCGGCGCCGCCGGTCTGTTTCTTGTGGCGACCCTGAGCACTCGCCACGCGACGAATGGTCTCGCGATACGGAATCTTGATGGGCACGCTCTTGGCCACAACCTTGGTGCGCTCCTCCAGGCGATTGAGCAGCACGCTTACCTGCGCCTCGCCAACCGCAGAGATGATGGTCTGGCCTGTCTCCTCGTCGCGCTCGATCTTCATCGTGGGGTCGGCCTCACAGGCGCGCTCGACAAAGGTGTAGAGCTTCTCCTCGTCGCCGCGGTTCTCCGCCTCGATGGCGATGCGGTACTGGCTGTTGGGGAACTGGAACGCAGCGGCCTCAACCTTGCCGGTGACCGAAAGCGTGTCACCCGTGTCGGCGGCAATCTTGGTGGTGACAATGATGTCGCCCGCCTCAGCCTTGCCAACCTCGGTCATCTCGCGCCCGCACATCACGTAGAGGTGCGCCAGGCGCTCACCCTTGCGCGTGCGCGCGTTCACGAGCTCCACGCCCGGGGTGAGGGTGCCCGTGAGGACCTTGAGGAAGGAGATGCGGCCCTGCTGCGGGTCGTTCAGCGTCTTGAAGACAAAGGCCACCGGGCGCTCGTCGTCGGAGCTAATCTTGAGCGTGTCGCCATCAACAAGCGGCATCTCGCCGTAGTCGGTCGGCGCGGGGAAGTAGGTGACGATGTCGTCCATAACGGAGTGAACGCCGAGCTCCTTGGTGCAGGAGCCCACAAACACAGGCACGAAGAGACGGTTGGCGATGGCCTTACCGAGCAGCCCCTCGACCTCTTCCTGCGTGAGCGGCTCGCCCTCGAGGTACTTCTCCATCAGTTCGTCGTCCGCCTCGGCCACGAGCTCGCAGAGCGTCTCGCGCGCCGCGTCGGCAGCCGCCTGATACTCAGCAGGGATGTCGAACTCGGTCTGCGTGGTGCCCTCACAGTGGCGGGCCTTCATGCGGACGATGTCGATAACGCCCTCAAAGTCCTCGCCCGTGCCCCACGGCAGCGTGACGGCGCCCAGGCGCATGCCAAAGCGCTCGCGGAGAGTCGCCATGGTGGCGTCGTAATCGGCGTTCTCTTTGTCGATGCGGTTGATAAAGACGGCGCGCGCCAAGCGCAGGTCCTCGGCCGCATACCAGAGCTTGACCGTTGTGGGCTGCGGGCCCTCGGCGGCATCGACTACAAAGAGCGCCGTCTCAGAAACGGCCATGGCGGCGTACGCGTCACCGATGAAATCGGGGTAGCAGGGGGCGTCGAGGACGTTTAAGCGCGCGCCCTTCCAATCGATGGGGGCAATGGAGGTCGAGATGGAAACTCCGCGCTTGACCTCCTCGGAATCATAATCGAGCGTGGGCTTGGTGCCCGCGTGCCCGCCCAAGCGGGCGGTTTTGCCTGAAAGGTGCAGCATCGCTTCTGCCAGGGAGGTCTTTCCTACTCCTCCCTGGCCAACCAAGACGACGTTCCTCACTTTGGCGGTCTCGGGCGCACCCATGGCAACCTCCTTCGGTTGGGCGCACGGCGCGATTGCCAAAGGTGGGAGCGCTTTTGGGATGCGGTCCGGTTATCGGGTCCGCGCGCCGTGCGCGCACGAACACATACGTTACCGTTGACCCTACCCCGCGCGGGCGCCCCTCATGCCCGCGTTTCGCCGAGCGCGGCAGGTGCGCCCGGTGAGCGGGGCGGCTCACACCCCTCCCGCCTTGCATGGCCTTCATTTGTGCAAAGAGACGATTATCGCTAGAATGCACAACAACAGAGGCGGGGGTAGCCACCGCAAGGTCGACGTAAAGCCCCCGTCCACCTTCCCAGCCCCTACTCCTATCAACAACTTCATCAGCATAGAGAACGAGCAATAGACCGATGCTGGCTGCGTCATATGCAATGCAAGTCACACTTCCAGTCTATTCTGCGCTCACATCACCAAGGAAGGCCCGCTCTTTGGGGTCACAATCTGTGACCCCAAAGACATAGCCAGCAAAGCCACAGAGAGAAGCTGGCTGCAAGATCAACTCCAAGCGCCCCAATCTAGTTTAAGCACGCCGTTGCAATGCCAAAATCAAGAGGACTGGTCATTGAAGCGCTTAGAATAATGATTTACGCGCTGAAAATGAGCCGCCTAGCGCCCGCTCAGCGCTGACAGCGCCGCTCAGCCAATCTTTTCCTGCGGAAATGCCGGTGACCGTGAGCTCGCGAGCGCCAAACATCCCCACTTCTAGATGGTCGTTTATTATTCTACCGGGGTCTCTGACCACAACGGCGTCAACTGACTCACAGACATGTGCGCCCATCAAATCAATCAACACTGCGCATCCAGCACGCAAGAGAATAGGGGCGCTTACGCCAGAAACTAGCTTCGATATCGCATTCCCTAGACGCTAGGCCCGATATGAGGGAATCAACCAAAGCCCAAGCTAGGTAGGGAGGCATTCCGCTGGAAACAGATTCGACGCCCAATCTCTATCGCAGGTAAAACCCCAAATTGCATATTTTCCCCGCGAAAAAGACTACCTTGTTGCAACTTTTCCCCGCGAATCTAATGGCCCTGTTGCAACTTTTCCCATGAACACGAGGCATGGCGTGCTTCTTACCCCCAAAGATATCTTGGGGATAAGGTGGGATATCTTTCTGAAGAACTGCCCTACCCTTTCGATCGCTAATCAGAGTGTCGCCTATGTCAAATCATAAAACGCACGACCCGCGAATTTCCGCTTCCGGCCAACCAAAGAAAAGAACGAGTTTTTGAGATGCCAGGATTAAACCTCAAGGAATGGCGAGGTGCCTCCCCGGCGTATGCAGGGGAGGCACCTCGCGATGGCCCGCTAGCCAATTGGGAGGCAAGGGGAGATGCGGGCCGTACCGACCAGGTCAACCCAAGGCGCGGGATCGACCCAACCGCATTCAACAAAACCTACTTCGCAGTGGCAGTGGCTGCAAGATCGGCGGCGCGGACGGCGTCCTTCAGGGCGTGGGCGGCGTTCTCTACCTGCGTGCCGTACACCACCTGAACGTTCTCCTCGTTGATTTTGATGACGCCAAGTGAGCCTGTCTCTTTAAGCGCGGCTTCGTCGACCACGGCCGTATCCTTAAGCACGAGGCGCAGGCGGCTAATGCAGTTGTCGATATCGACGATGTTGTCGCGGCCACCCACGGCCTCCATGATGGCAAGGCCCATCTCGCTCACGTCGACCGAACCCGTCTCATAACTCGCGTCTGCATCGCGACCAGGGGTCTTGAGGCTCTGCTTGGTGATCACGAACTTGAAGACGTTGTAGTACACGATGGCGTAAACAATACCCACGGCAACGTTGAGATACCAGCGAGTCTCGGGACCACGCAGAATACCAAAGAGAGTAAGATCGATGAGGCCGCCACCGGCGTTACCAATGCAGACGCCAAGCAGCGTGTTGATAAGGAACGACAGACCAGCCATGCAGGCGTGGAAGAGCCAAAGCACCGGCGAGATGAAGATGAACGAGAACTCGATGGGTTCGGTGATGCCTGTCACAAAGCTGGTGAGGCCGGCGGCGAGCAGAATGCCCTTAACCTTTGCCTTGTTCTCGGGCAGAGCGCAGCGATACATGGCGTAGCAAGCAGCGGGCAGACCGAAGACCATGAACGGATGCGTGCCCTGCGTGAGGAAGCGCGTTGCCATACGCATGATGTCCATATTGGGGTCGGTCTGCATGAGAAGCGCGTTGAAGATATTGAGCGCGCCGGAGACCTGCTCCCCATCAACCATTGCGGTGCCGCCGATGGGCGTGAAGCGGATGAGCTGATTCAGGATGTGGTGCAGGCCCGTGGGGATAAGCAGACGCTCGAGGAACCCGTAGATGAAGGTACCAAACGCACCAGCAGCCTGGATGAGGTCACCGAACGCGTTGATGAGCATGCTGAAGATGGGCCAGACAAAGTACATCACGATGGCGACAAACGGAATGGTCACCGTAATCATGATGGGCACAAACCGCGTACCGCTGAAGAAGCTGAACGCCGCCGGTAGCTGTGTGCGGTGGAAGCGGTTGTGGATGAATGCCGTCCACAGGCCGCAGACGATACCGCCAAAGATGCTCATGCGATAGGTAAAGATGCCAAAGACGGTATCGTAGGCAGCGTTTTGCTGCGTTGCCTCGGTGAGGCTCAAACCCGTCTTTTGCAGGGCCTCAATCGACGTGGTCTCCGCCGTAATGCCGTTCAGCCCCAGGAAGAAGTTGATTGTGGTATGGAACAGCACAAACGCGATGACCGAGGCAAAGGTGGCAATCTCCTTATCCTCGCGCGTCATGCCCATAGCCAGTGACATGCAGAACAGCACCGGCAGCAAGCTAAAGAGAGCACTTGCCAGTGCGTTCACGCAGCGCACGAGCGCGTCGATAAACGGCACGCCTGTGAGCGCGTCGCCAAAGATCATCTGATTGGTGAGCAGCGACGCCAGGCCGAGCATCAGGCCCGCGGCAACGATCATCGACAACGGGGCCATTAATGACTTACCGAGCTTCTGAATAAATGTTCGCATGAAAACTCCCCCTCTACAGAGTTACCGCGCGCGTTAGTTCAGTTCGGGCCAATAATCCTTGTTCGCCTCAATGAGGTCGTCGAGCACGGCTTTGGCAACATCGGCGTCCTTCATGGTCTTGGACAGGATGAACGCCTGCCAGAGCTTTTGGTAGGAGCGCTCAAAGAATGCCTCTACCACCAGCTTCTCCACGGCGAGCTGCTGCTCGATGAGGCCCTTCTGGAACCAAGGAATCGGACCGATGCGCAGGGGCTCAGGTCCGTTGGAGCCAACGATGCAGGGAATCTCAACCATCGCGGTGTCGGGCAGGTTGGGGATAGAGCCCTGGTTCTCCACGATGAGCAGCATGCGCTCGTGCGTGTTGAAGGCAATGGCGCAGGCGAGGTCAACAATGAACGAGGCATGGACGCCGATCTTAAGAGTTGTGCCCTCGGAGGTACCGCACGCGGCGATACGCTCGCACTCAGAGAAGACCTCCTTCTCGCGGATATCCTTCACCATGTCCACGCGCGTATAGGTTGGATCGGTGTCTGCAACCACATGGTCGGGATACAGGTAGTACTTGAAGTACGTGGTGGGAAGAACACTCGGGTCCGTGGCGTAGAGCTCGCGCGCGAAGCGATAGGTGTGGCGCCAGTCCTCATCGTTCAT
The DNA here is from genome assembly GCA_959602875.1 of uncultured Collinsella sp. Lineage (GTDB taxonomy): Bacteria > Actinomycetota > Coriobacteriia > Coriobacteriales > Coriobacteriaceae > Coprousia. The sequence continues at coordinate 64,231 of CAUGVQ010000001.1, forward strand.
GCGTGGCTCGCAGCCAAGCGGCTCGAGGTTGTAACCGTTTTCCGCCACATACGCCTTGAGCTTGGGCATGAGGTCGTTGCCGTCCTGATCGCGCACATCGCTCCACCAGCCAAAGTGGTTGAGGCCGTAGTAGCGCACAACCAGGTCCTTGCGAGAGTCAAAGCCGCAGATCTTTGCCATGCGCTCCATGATGTCGATGGGCATATCGCAGATGTTGAGCACCTTGGAATGCGGACGCGCCGCGCGCACGGCCTCCGCAACGATTGCTGCCGGGTTTGAGTAGTTGAGCATCCAGCAGTTGGGCGACCATTTCTCCATATAGTCGATAAGCTGGATTACATCGGGGATCGAGCGCAGGCCGTAGGCGATGCCACCCACGCCGCAGGTCTCCTGACCGACCAAGCCGTACTTGAGCGGGATCTTCTCGTCGCGATCGCGCATCTCGTACTTACCGCTGCGGATGTGAGCCATGCAGAAATCCACATCGGTAAACGCCGTCTCGGGGTCGGTCGTGGCCAAGAATGCAATGTGCGGCGCATGCTCACGCACGATAATCTCGCAGGCATCGGCCACGATCTTCTGGCGATCGGGGTCGTTGTCGTAGAGCTTTATCTGACGGATGGGAAAACGATGCAGGTTATCAAGCAGCATGAGAATAATCTCGGGCGTATACGTGCTGCCGCCACCTGCAATCACAATGGACGACTCATGAAGGTCCATACTGTTCCTCCTCTCGTGCCCCTAGGGCGCAACCGAGCTTCCAGATATGCAGGAACGCACGGCGCGCCGCCATATCTGGCTCAACTGGGGGATGTGGGCCCAACCCTTATCTCGATAATACGAATCGGCATTACAGGGGCGGTACTGCAAAGGAATACCAGTAATGATGTGAGCAAGCGGTGAATCTATTTCAGATGCTGAAATTCTTTTCACACAATCGTGTCGCCCCGGCGCCGCCACAACCTTCCCGGCGCATAATGAGTATTCACACCGGAAGCGCGGTTAAACGCTTTGCACGTTGTTTGTGCGCGCGGCAACAATCAGCACCGTAGGCAGCAAGTCTTGTAATGCAGGCTGGACGATAGGAGGCTAGGCGCATGGGAAGTTCATTTGACCGCATCGTCAACCAGAGCTATCGCAACCTCACGGATATCGATATCCAGATCCTGCAGCAGATATCTGACGAGATGGACCTCGTCCCCAACATGTCCATCGGCGAGCTGGCAGACCGTTGCAACGTGTCCACCGCGACTATCGTGCGCATGACGCGGCACCTGGGATTCGACGGATACAGCGACTTCAAATATTTCCTGCGCCACGAAAGCGAACGCGGTCGCAAACAGCGAACAAACTCCCCCACGGTAACTTCGGCCGCTCAGACAGTTGCCGAGGACCTCGCCCAAACCATACGCCTGTTTGAGCGCACCAATCAGCTCGACGAGCTTTACGCGCGTATGGCATCGGCACGCAAGATATACGCCTTTGGCACCGGTTACGGGCAGCGCCTCATGCTCGAGGACTTTTGCCGCTGCATGCAGATGATCGGCCGCGATGTAGTGATGATTCCCGCAACGGGCGAGCTCCGGCTTGTGAAGCAGTTTCTGACCCGGGATGACCTGCTCATCATTGCGTCGCTCTCGGGTTGCATCGACCGCTACCGAGATGTCTTCCAGACCATCAACGTCTGCGGTACACCCATTGCCTCCATCACGAATCTCGGTAACAACGAGCTCGCGAGCTATACCGCCTACAGCCTCTACTTCCAGAACGGCAACATCTTCGACGACATCAACATGTCCTCAAGTTCGTTTGTCTCCATGCACCTCGTTTTGCACCTGCTGTTTGAAGGGTTCAAGGCGTGGCTGGACAACAACACAAAGGGGTAGGGCTCGGCGGCACCATTGTCCGAACCCCTGCGTCTTCGTGGTTAATTCTTAAGTGCGTTCACGACACTGTGGATAGTATAAACCAGATATCTGGTTTATACTATCCACAGTGTCCTCTACCAAGGAGGGATAGTTTATGCTAGTTAGCTGCTACTTTGATAATTTTCTCTCATTTAAAGATGAAAGTTATTTCGAGCTTTCTGCACCAAAAAACCGTGTTAGAAATAGATATCCGGGAAACTACGTAAAGGTGGACAGCGGCGAGCTGGTCCTTCGCGACGCCGTCATAGCGGGTGAAAACGCCGGCGGCAAATCAAACTTCATAACGGTATTCAAGTTTCTCCGCTCCCTGTTCGTCCGTAACGACGTTAGCCCACACAGCTATCCCAACCTAATCTTTTCGGGTAACCTGCAAGCCATGGACGGCTCGGATGACGGTGCACGGTCGAAACTCTCCTCCCAGAAGTTTGAGGTGGAGATTGCGCAAGGTAAAACCACCTACCGGTACATGCTCACGCTCGAGGCGCACGGCATCACGGCGGAAGAGCTTTCTCGCCGCAGCGTAAAGACGAATGATTATGAACTCGTCTTCTCCACGTTCCCCAGCAGCGATGAGGTGCTTTGCACCGATTGCCCAGAGAGCGACAGCTGCACCCTTAAGGATAAAGGTGCATATTCGTGCAGAAGATTTGAGCTACTGGCGGGATCCGCGCTGGGAATTCCCGCCGATTTACTTGATGCGGTGAAGGAACTTGGCAGCCCGTCATCGGACGGTCTGCTTGTTCAGGCGCTTGCAACTCTCGGTGAACCGAACTGTCGCGCCGTCGTTGATTGGTTCTCCAAAGAGCTTGTTATTGCCTTCAGGGACGGTGGCAAGTTCACAATCGAAGGCACGGTCCAGGATTCCCTTGAGGACATTCTTCACGATCAGCGCTATTTTGATATCTTCCGCCTCGTGGACAGCAGCATCATCGCCATTGAAATCGATAAGGACGGACCGTTCTCAGATAGCATTGTGATCCGAGAATCTCGCGACGGCACCCGGTACCGCAGGGCGTTGCGCGATGATTCAACTGGTGTTGCCCAATTTGCTCAGTGGGCGCTGGCAATTTACCTTGTGGTCTATAAGAACAAGACGGTTTTCGCTGACGAAATAGACAGCGCCATCAACCCCGTTCTTTCGGATCGAGTTCTCTCCTTCATCAACAGCCACGACCATTTTGGTCAGTTTATCTACACAACACACAATGCGTTGGCACTCACGCTTCGCACGTTTATGAAGGAACAGATTTATTTCGTAAGCAAGGATGTCGAGACTCTTCAATCCAGCCTCTATTCGCTGGCAGACTTTAAAGATATCCGCTATGACGTGAAGGGGGAGGTATACGATTTCTACCTCAGCGGCGTGCTAGGGGGGACCCTTCATGGCTAAAAAGAAGCATGTCCGTCCGCAGCGAAAACTGCAACAGAAGTTTACGGTGTATTGCGAGGGAGACACAGAGGAGAACTATCTTAGGGGTCTCAAAAAATGGTTCTCTAAATACTACCCAGAGATACAGCTGGCCATTGAGCCGATTCCCATTGGCGGGGGAGGTTACTCCGAGTTCGTCAAGGCGATTGAATCAGCTCCTGACAGCAATTGCTTAGCACGATTCATATTGCTGGACTACGACCGCTGCCAGCAATATGAATCAGAGCGCAAGGTGCTGCAAAAACTAGTCGGCCTATCGAAGGCAAGTATCAAGAAGCGTGTCCCGGTCATCATCATTCTCAGCAACGGAAGCTTTGAATATCCGTTGTGCTGCCATGACCCTCGTTACTCTAATGGGGATGAAACCCGCTTTCTACATGATGCGTGGGGCTACAAGGACCTTTCTGATGTGAAGGGCGACGAGAAAATCTGGGACGTTGCCCATCGCGATGAACGCGGCCACGATGTTGCCATAGAAAAACTCGCGCGTCGACCCAGGTTTATGGTCAACCGCTTTACCCGTCAGCACGCTGGATTAAGCATCGACTTAGCTGATGTAAAACTGGACCCGGATAACGAGGCCGGAAAAAGTTCGAACCTTCCAGACTTGTTTAAGGCGATGGGGGTTTCTTCGTAGTACGGAGCTAACGCTAGAGAGTGGGCGCACCAAAGAGGGGATGAAAATGGCAAGCAACGAGGATTGTCGAACTGACGAAAGCCCTGATGACGAAAGATGCACATCAGAACTTATAACAACCTTGTCCGAAGATTTCAGGAAATGTCAGCAGCTGATTATTCATGATATAGAGCAGACACAGAAATGCGGCCGGAAACCGACCGCCGAGGACACAGCATTCAACGCAAGATCCTTGGTAAGAGCCGGATTTGCCTACATTGAGGGGGCGGTGTCCTGTCTGAAGTATGAGTGCCTATTTGCAGAAGAAAACGGAGGCACCTGTCCAAATCCGGTCGAAGTAGCTTTTATCATGGGTAAAGAGTATTACCTTGATCAAGATGGAACGGTAAAAGAGCGCCCTTCAAAAATCAGCTTGAAAACCAATATCAGATTCGCTTTTACGCTGTTTGAAGGGCTCTACGGTCTGTCGCCCATTTTTAAACCCGACAGCCCCTGGTGGAATTCACTATGCAACTCAATAAAGGTTCGCGATCGCCTAACTCATCCAAAAATGCCAAATGATTTAGATGTAAGCCCGTCTGAAGTCATTGACATGATTAAAGCGGTCGAAGGATTCGAAGCATTGCTCCTGGAAGAGCTGGCAGAAGCCCATCGCACTCCAAACATTGACTCGACAGCGTGAGACTCGAGAAGGCAGAAAGCAGCAAGGTCCGTTAATATCGGTTATGCCGAGGGCCCTGTCATACACATGCTTTCCCGTGAGCACCAGCGGCACACACGAACCATCAACGCCGTTGATCGGCTCATCGCGAGATTCGCAAACGCATGAGGAAGGGCTGCACTGTGGCTAACTTTTTATCATCATTCGGTAAGTCGCTTATCGATCCAAACCTAACCGATGCCGCAATCGAAGTCGCGGAATCGTCTCTTGGCAATATCCTTGACTGTCCGGCGGTTGACGATATTCCTGTGCTTAGGTCCATCATTGGTATAGGGAAAACAATGGTTGGCATTCGCGAGAGAAACCTACTTCGTCAGACCTCTCAATTCATCACAACGTTCAATGCGGGAACTATACCCGAAGAAGACTTGAATAGATACCAAAGTGAAATGTTCTCGGACCCTAAAAAGATCCAAAACGAGTTGGAGCGGGTTCTACTGCTTCTTGATGCAACACTTGACGTAGAGAAGTCTGGATTACTAGCACGGTTCTATCGAGCTTATGTGATGCGCGCCATTACCTGGGAGACGTTTCGAGAACTCTCGGAAGTCATCAATCAGCTTGTCCCCGAGGACCTCGGAGCCTTGGAGCAGATTGCTTCTGGCACCGCCAAAACAACCGAAGAATGCGCGGCGCACCGCGCATGGCGGCTCAGCGCATTGGGATTGGTGATTGTCACAACCGAAACGTATGTCTACCCGGGTAAAGCCGGGAACCAGTATCTTGTTGAGCTCTCTGATTTAGGACGGACATTTCACCTCTATTCTCATGACGTTACTGAAGAGGGAAAGCACACATCTTCTCGATGAGGAAGCAGCGCTCGCCTAGTGTCCGGCACTGCCGACATGCACGAATTGTCGCTAGCCGCTGAAGAAGCACGCGACAGTCACGCAGGAATGAAAACAAGATTTGAGGTTCAATATGTTACAGAGTGAATCCTATCGCCTCATGTACAACATCGCCCGACAGTTGTTTGAGGAGATGAAGACTGTTGCTAACCTTGAACAACTGCGTGAGGATTACTTTATAGGGCTGAATGCGAATCCGAAATCTTTGGGCAACGTCTTCGGCAGATTAATATCCTCCGCGCAAAACTCTGCCTATCGATCGAACGTAATAAACATTAAAAAAGAATGAAGCCTGCATCAAGTCCGTTATTGGCGATTATGGCTGCTCGCAATTTGACCTTGACCGCGTGGCGACCATGGACGAAGAAAAACTTCTATCGCAGTTACGGGAAAGCTGCAATGTCACCTCGACCGCGAGAGACTCCCCTAAGAACAGTTGGAGGATTTGGAGTCACGCGGTGATCGATAGCGCCCGTTTCCTTGCCTCATTTGACGATATCGAGGGCTTTCTCTCGTTTGTGGATTATTTTCAACGCAGCACCGCAACGAAAGTTGCACTGCCGCTGTACCTATCAACAAAAAATACGTGGTCTTGGATTTGCGCTGGCATGTGACGCCTTGAAGGAGTTGGGTTACCAGGGGTACGCCAAACCTGATAGTCATATGATAGAGATCTTCAACAAGCTCGGTTTTTGTAGCAAGTCTCCTGTGGATGTCTTTGAAACAATGCTAGAGATGTCAGATGTTCTAGACGTTTCTCCATTTAAGCTCGATAAAACACTCTGGCTCGTATGCTCTGGAAAGTTCTATCTAGATGAAAAGCGTGCGGAAAACGGAAAAGCTGTACTTCTATCTCGAGTTAAAAAGGGTAGGTTGAATGCCGAGATGCAACACCGTTGCATGCACCGGTGCAGTAACAACATACCGCCCCTGCCGTACAATCTCCTCGCACACGGCTTCCGGCCAGGAGGGGGGGAAGTATGGCCGGGAAACCGAAAAACAGCTAACCATCGATCAAAGGGAAGTTGTTGCCACGGGTCTTTCACAAGGTTGGAGTGCTCGCAAGATCGCCAAGTCCATAGGCGTTAGCCCTTCGACTGTCACGCGCGAGGTGAAGGCAAGCAGAACGGTCCGCGAGCGAGACCGCAAACGAGCGATCTCGCTCGCGGTGAGATGTGAGAACTACAGTACCTGCGACCATGTCGGCAAGGCTTGCCCTCGCTGCCTAACCCTAAGAACGCGTTGCAAGAAGTGCCGGACGAGAAGCTGTATCGACAGCTGTCCCGACTACAGGCGCAAGATGCGCCCCGACACGGAGAAGTGGCCCTATGTATGCCCTTCAGGATGCCCTAAGAGAGGACGCTGCTCATTCCCCAAATGCAGCTATGACGCTTCTTCTGCCGAGGCACGCCACCGAGGGCGCCTGAGCGAGTCCCGCTCGGGCATAGCTCTTACCCCGGAAGAGCTTACCCAAATGAAAGCGATCGTGGCACCCCTCATTAAAAAGGGGCAGAGCTTCGAGGCCATCTGGGCCGAACGCGCCGACGAGCTGCCGGTAGGGGTAAGGACCGCCTATAACTACCAGGCGGACGGCATCCTCGGGATCGCAAGCCTGGAGCTGCCTCGTAAGGTGCGGCTGCGCCCCCGTAAGAGGCGCCCCGACAAGAGCCGCGACCGTGTGGACAGGACAGGGAGGACCTTCGAGGACTTCCGGGCGCTGCCCCTTACCGAGCAAGCCCTGAGCGTTCAGGCGGACTCGGTATGCGGCCTTGAGGCCAACAGGCGAGATCTCCTAAGCCTTCTCCTGCTTGCCCCAGGGCTCCATATCTATCTTGGGAAGGAGCACGGCTCCCCTCAGGCCACGGTAGAGGCGTTCGACGGCCTTGAGCGCATGCTGGGGAGCCCCGGGGCGTTCGAGGCGGTCTTCGGGATCATCCTCGCCGACCGAGGGGTTGAGTTTGATGACTGGGAGGGTATGGAGCGCTCCTGCGTGGTCGAGGGGGCGAGGCGCTGCCGCGTCTTCTACTGCGACCCTATGGAGTCCAACCAAAAGGCGCGATGCGAGCGCGACCACGTGGAGCTCAGGCGCATACTGCCTAAAGGGCGCAGCGATTTCGATGCCTTGAACTCCTGGGATATCGCTACGGTCTCCTCGCACGTCAACTCCTATCCCAAGCCCTCTCGAGGTGGCAGGTGCGCTCTTGATCTTGCGGCGGGCGTCGTCCCCTCCGAGCTCTTGGGGCAGCTTGGCATCGAGCGCGTTCCAACCGATGAGGTGACACTCAGGCCGTCGCTCATCAAGCATGCCGTAGAGCAGTAAGCGTCTTCAGTCGGTCGACAGGTGGGGCCGGTGCCGTGCGGAGACATAGAGGAGATTCCCGAAGGCGTCTCCCGTTGCATCTACCCCTTCAGTTCCTTGCTCGAAGGTCCAGCCAAGCATGCCGTGAAATCATCCGACATAATCTCGGATGATCCATCAAGCCCCCTGTCAGAGCCCTTTGAACGGTTAGGCGCAACAAAAATTGGAAGGAACTGCAGGATTGCGTGCAACGTTGCATCTAGCTCTGCAGTGTTCCAACAACATTTTCAATCGACCCTCGAGTTAAAAAGGGTTGAAATCTGGTCTGGACGATATTTCACTGTCAAAGCGCGGTAAAAATAGTATGCTACCTACCGCTACTCGGACATAACGCAGCTGGACACGGGCGGCCATACCGGAGGACATACCTATAGGGCTGTCGGAAGGTGTACGAGGATCTTTACGGTGTCGTTGAGGAAAGCCTCATCATCAAACGCATAAAGATCGAATCCGTCTGGGCACCCAAATAAGCTCTTCTGTCCAATGGAAACATTGCCTGTCAAGCTGAAAGAGAACTACGGCTCAACGGATGAGAAGGAGCGCCGTCGGTGCCGAATGGGCAATCGGAAAACAAGTGTGAACGGGAGATGTAAAGTGAAAGCCCTGCTCTCCATACATCCTAAATATGCTGCCTCGATCTTTGCAGGAGAAAAACGATACGAATACAGGAGAAGGCTTCCGAAGAAACGCGTATCTTGCATCTTAATATATGCAACAGCACCGATCTCAAAAATCATAGGCGAAGCTCGAGTTGTCGACACGCTCATCATGGATAAAGCCAAGCTCTGGCAGCATACAAAATCATATGGAGGCATTTCTGAAAAGGAGTTCGATCGCTACTTTACTGGAGTTGACATTGGCGGGGCGATTCTGCTTTCCAGCCCAATCCTCTACAAAGAACCACTTACAATAGAGAGGATTGGGCTCACAAGAGCACCGCAGTCGTTTTGCTATTTGAGTGGTGAAGATGAATAGCTTCGCATTTTGGTGCCGTCGCAACGACAAAGAAGAGAAGACTGACGATAATCCATCGGTAGAGGCGATGGTCAATATTAACTTATGGATTGCAGGCGACCAGGGAAAGAGGAAAGGGAAACCCATTGCGTTCGATTTCGGTCTTATGCTATCCCCCTGCGACCCTGAGAAATCCGAGAATAACTCCTCCCTCAGGAAGCTATCCAAACGGCTTTGCAATAACTTCCATAATGACATTTCAGTCCTTGACCACATCAAGGGAATATCCCTCTATTGTCCCTTTGCACTAGAGAGCAATTGCTTCTCAGACCTAATGCCGTGCCTAAACAAAGAGACGCTCGGGGCCATTTTCAACGATCGGTGCCGTGTGGTGGAACGTGATTTCACTTCTCGGTATATGGAGGTCAACCTTGCAAATGATGAAAACCAAAAACCATTCCTCCTTTTATCCTGCGATTCAATTGAGATTAAGAGATGCGGGGACGGGGGCGCCTCTATTATCAACATTGATTTCCCTCACAGAGTGAGAGTGGCCAAGGACAAACCCTCTAGGGCGTACATCAGATTTCGACTCCTTCTTGGCAGAAACTGCGGACTGGTAAAGAGGAGTGATTCACATGACAAGGTATTCACGAGCGCGTTTAGCCGTGAAGAGACCATTGACCTTAGAATCAATGATTACAGAACCCTCAACGATGAAATGAGAGAAAGGATTGACGGTGTGGCACCGGATGTCTATCGCCTTCAGGGAATGACCGTCCACACCCTACTAATGGCACAAACAAACGTTACGGTGGAATCCTTTGAAGATCTTCATGAAAAGAGACTGCTTGAGGGAAATGGCGTTTGGGAGAAATACGCTCCGAAAGGTAGTGCTGTATCAAACTTAGTTGCTTGGCATTGGAAGAAAAAGATAGATAAACCGGGTGAGGGCTATAAAACCTATTTGAAGCTCAGTTACTCGGTATGCAACTGGAAAACAATCATTCTATATATCGTTTTTCTCATCTTCTTCTCCGTTATGACAAACTCTCTTACAACCCTATTATGTGATGAACTATGCATCGGATCTATAAACGTGACAATTTCAAGCGCCATAATATGCATCGTTCTTATTGTCCTGTGTTTTGGTAAACCTAAGATTGGTAATCAACTCAAACGTATTTTTAAGTCTATACACGATGGTATCCTGTAAGAGAAGGAGGGGATATGAGCAACCTAAGTATCATCACAGTCGATAGTATTAGCGAGGCAGAAGATCTGCTTGCAATTGCACGCGGCAGCTTCAGACGTTACTATCCTAATTTTGACATGTGGTACCGTACCAAGATCCTCCCCAACCTCGGGTCAACTCGTTGGATTCTTAAAGCCACTTCTCAAGGGAAAAAAGCTGGACTTTGCATCGTCAAGGATGACGGCATTGAAAAGAAGATCTGTTCGCTGCGCGTGGACATCCGTCACCGAGGCCAAGGAGTCGGTACAGCGTTAATTGAATCTGCAATTGATTTACTCGGAGACGAAAAACCTCTTATTACTGTTCCCCAAGAGGTCATGCCATCGTTATCCCCTCTACTTAGCAAATTTGGGTTCGAGAAGACAGCTGAATATCAAGGCCTGTATAGGGATGGCGTAAGCGAGTATTTCTTTAACAACGAACCTGATTCTCACAACCATTTCGCTGGCGTTCTCATTAATCGGGGCAAAGGTGTGAAAGCGCTGGCAGCTGTCTAGTAATCCTGAAGCACGCTCTCCAACAATATTCTTGGTCAAAGCCACCCCTAAAAGGGGTGGCTTGCTTTAGGGTATGACCCTCGGAGACCGCAGCAGATCTAAAGACGATAGGGCAGGATACTGGTAACGTGCAATTATTAGCGCACTCTGGCAGCGAGGGGGCTTCTGAACGGAAAAGGGCACAGCAAACCCCGGCGTGACTTAGATTGTATTTGATGGCCTTCGTATTGCTGGTTTGGGCGCGGTGATTTTTCAGGAATGAGCGCGAAAAAGTTTCAGGTCTGAGCGCGGGCACGCCGACCGTCCCGTTCGGCCTACCGTTGTCGTTGTTCCGGTTACGTCGATTGGCGGCCCGGGAGGAAATAATCGGCGTGGCCGTGATCGACGAGCTTCCGGTGAATAAGTCTATTGCACACGGGTTCGCAGACGATAGTTAGGACGCACTATCATCGTTGTCCGTGTTATGTCCAGACTAGCGTCCGGATTATCTTTCCTTCCCATCCCAATTTGGCACAGCGCCCAGCTCGACCTCTAGCTGGACTCAAACGGACTAATCCCTGCGCCCCGTGGCCCCCGATGTGATGCGGTCGAATCGATGCTTGGCGTTTGATAGCTTGTTCTCAACTTCACTTTGGCGTTCGATATGCACTGAATAACCCGGCCTCTCAACACCGATTAGCGGATGAGCCGTTTCGCCATCAAGCACCAAGATTATCTTACGACCGTCTTTTAGCTGCCCACAACACGCCGGATTGGCCTCGATGTAATCATAGAGAAGCTTGTCTGTTTCTTGAATATAGTCGGCCGAATACGAATAGAAAGCGGCGACAACCTCCAAGACCTCGATATAATATCGCTCCATACACCACGTATATGAGATACGATGATGTCTAGCGTCGAGTTTATTCATCTGTTCTAGTTTATCTTGCATCATCCGCTTTACCAGGCCTTTTATCGAAAAGTGCTCAGGCTTCATAAGCTGATCAAGGTCAAAAGCTGCTCGAAATCTCCCTTGCTCGTCCACGTAGAGGGAGACAAGGGCCTGGCCATGCTGGGCCTCATCTCTTAACTTGGTCATCAGCGCATAAACTCCGCCCTTGTCAATCATTCCTTTCAGCAAGCTCTCGAATTGCTGATAGCTCGAATCGCTTTCGCCGAGCTCGTACTTCATAAAACATCGAAGGGACTCCGTTAGTGTTACGCCAGACGAGACGAAATTCGTCGCAAAACAGTTAGCGTCAATCCTTGTCCGCTGGAAAGCCTGCTCAACACTTGCACAATGCGCCGTAGTCATAACGCGATCGCTCACGTAGCTTTCCAACCCCTCTGAATACCTTTCATAATTCCAGCAGAACATCTCGAACAACTGCCAACGGTCTTCCATCATTTGCGCTGTCTTGATACTTCTCCAAGCAACAGGCGCATGCTCATCACTGAGCGGTTCGATTGAGTTGACGACGTTCAACAACTCATCAGAAACATCCTCAACTCGGATAACATTGAAGGAGTCCATGTCTCTCTCCGTCGTCCTGAAATAAACTGCATAACTCGAAGTGTAGATCTTATCCCCACAGCTCAATGTTAGTTGTCGCTTATTGTGGGACGTTCCCCATGTTAACGTTCAATTTCTTGCCCACTTTGACAGCAGAATGGCATCCAGATAGGAAGAAGGGCACGTCCCGCCCCAGTACGATTCGAGTTGCCCAGATTCAATCAGACTGGAGATGACTACGCCTGAAACAATCGTAACACTGAACGAGGGGGCCCTGAGGGCCGACCTTCGCGAGCTCGTCGGAAAGACCGTCGAAGACACCCTGGACCGACCTCTCGAGGAGGAGGCGGGGTATCTCGTCGGCGCCGGACGCTACGAAAGGACCGCGGAGTGCGGGGCATACCGCATAGGGCACTACGACGGAAGTCTGACCACGTCGTCCGGCGAGGTCACGATGCACATGCCCAAGCTCAAGGGCATAAGGTTCACCACGGCGGGCATCGAGCGCTACCGCCGGTGCGAGATCTCGGTTGAGAAGGAGATAATCGAGATGCACCTCACGGGCATCTCGACCAGGCGCATCGAGGACGTTTCCGAGATCCTCTGGGGCTCGAGCGTGTCCGCGGCCACCGTCTCGAACCTCAACGAGAAGGCGTTCGCGTCCGTTGGGGAGTGGCGCAACCGCCCCCTCGAGCGCGCCTACCCCTACGCCTACGTCGACGGGATCTACCTCAAGCGCAGCTGGGGAGGCTCATACGAGAACGTCGCCGTGATGGTCGCCATCGGCGTGAACGACGACGGCTACCGCGAGGTCATAGGCCCCGCCGAGGGGTTCACCGAGTCCTCGGAGTGCCGGCGGGAGTTCCTTTCGTGGCTGAGGTCGCGCGGGCTGCGCGGCGTGCGCATGTTCACCGGGGACAAGGCGGCCGGCATGGTCGGCTCCATCGCCGAGGTCTTCCCCGGCGCCGCCCACCGGCGCCGCGCCGTGCACTTCTACCGCGACGTTCTCGCCAGGGTGCCCAAATCCAGGCGAGCCAAGGTCGCGGCCATGCTCAAGGCGATCCGCGCCATGGAGTCCCGCGAGGCCGCCGAGGCCAAGGCGCTGGAGGTGGCCGCCGGCCTCGACGGCATGAAGCTCGGGGAGGCCGCCAAGGCCGTGAGGGACGGCTACGCGGAGACCC
>CAUGVQ010000002.1 GCA_959602875.1 uncultured Collinsella sp.
CTTATCTACTAATACCTACCGTTCGCCGAAGGTGAGCGGTCCACGCCGGCGGTTTCCTCAACAATTTGCTCGCCCACTAACGTCCCGAAGGAGCGAGGATTCTGACGTACCTGCCACTCTTCGAGTGAGGAGAGATACGCCGCTCGATTTGCCACTTTGAGCGCGATGGGAGGATATCCTTCTTTCTCGAGCAGGTAGCTCAAAAGGATGCGACCCGTGTGCCCATTGCCGTCGGCAAAGGGATGGATGTTCTCGAATAGAACGTGGAATGCAGCAGCTCGCAAAAACGGATGGTTTTGCGATTGTGCAAAACCAAACACCAAATCACCCATAAGCAGACGGACCTGAGCTGCAGATACGGGAACGGTCTCAGATCCTTTTATATATACTGCTCCGCTACGATAGATATCGCGCACGCGCGGCTGGCAATCGAGCGCCGTGCGCTCGTGAACTTCCTTAATTAGCTCCTCAGAAAGCGGTGCGTCTCTACCAAGTCTGGTCGATGCATACGCAACGCCGTCCGCAATCCCGCGCGCCGCAAAGATGTCAGATAGCCGCTTGTTGCAGGGGTCCGACGGCATAAACTCGCCTTCGATAACAAGCGCGGTATCCACCAAAGACAGCGTGCTCCCCTCGGTAGCGGCGGAGTTATAGGTGAATCGAACGAGATACGCCTCTTCATAGCTTTTCATGGCGAGTGTCTCGTCATCGGAGAGCGGGTATAGTCGCTGCAGCTTCTACGTTGCTTCATCAGCCTGCTCAAGCAGCCCTGCAAAAGGTGCCTCATCGAGATGAAACGCTTGATAGATTGCCTCTCGCATGACTCCCCTCCTCGAATGCACATCTCGCCAGTCACTTGCTTTGGCTCGTACCTATATATAGTTCATCTTATCGAGATGCATGACCGACGCTTAGCAAGAAGAAGGGCGCCCGAAGGCGCCCCGCTACTTGCTTATATATAAGCTTGCGTTCTCAGCAATTTGCGAAAACGTTGACTTACGCCTCGAGCGCCTTCTTGGCGATGGCGGCGAGCTCGTTGAAGCTCTCGATGTCCTCGTAGGCCATCTGGGCGAGCATCTTACGGTCGAGCTCGATGCCGGCGAGCTTGAGGCCGTGCATGAACTGGCTGTAGGAGATGTCGTTCAGACGCGCGGCAGCGTTGATACGCTGAATCCAGAGGCTGCGGATCTCGCGCTTCTTGTTGCGACGATCGCGGTACTGGTACTGGAGCGAGTGCTGGACCTGCTCCTTGGCGTGCTTGTAGGTACGCGAAGCGGCACCGTAGTAGCCCTTCGCCATCTTCATAACAGTGCGGTGGTGCTTACGGGCCATAACGCCGCGCTTGACTCGTGCCATGTGAAATCACTCCTATATATAAACTCGGAATCTAAAACAGAGGGTGCGCGCGTTTAGGCGAGACGCGAGCTGACGACCTTGCGATCGGCGGCGGAGATGGTGGTCTCCTGGCGGAAGTTGCGCTTACGCTTGGTGGTCTTCTTGGTGAGGATGTGGCTCTTGAAGGCCTTGGCACGCATGATCTTGCCGGAACCGGTGACGCGGAAGCGCTTCTTGGTGCCGCTGTGGGACTTCATCTTAGGCATGGGGTTTCTCCTTATCGCTTACAGGACTTGCTTACTTATGCGTTGCTCTCGCCCTTGGCAGGCTTCTCGTCGAAGGCGCCCTTGATGGGTGCGAGCAGCATGATCATGTTGCGACCCTCGAGCTTGGGCTGCGACTCAACCGTCGCGACGTCCTTGAGGTCGGCAGAGAGACGCTCGAGCACGTTCAAGCCCTGCTCGGGATGGGCCATCTCACGGCCGCGGAACATGATGGTTACCTTGACGCGTGCGCCCTTCTTGAGGAAGCGCAGCACATGGCCCTTCTTGGTCTCGTAATCGCCCACGTCGATCTTGGGACGGAACTTCATCTCCTTGACCTCGACGCGAGACTGGTTCTTACGAGCCTGCTTGGCCTTCATGGCCTGCTGGTACTTGAACTTACCGTAGTCCATGACGCGGCAGACCGGGGGATCGGCGTTGGGCGCGATCTCGACGAGGTCGAGACCCTGCTCGTCAGCGACGCGCTGCGCATCGCGGATGCCGAAGAGACCGAGCTGCGAGCCGTCGACGCCGATCAGGCGGCAACGAGTTGCGGTGATCTCGTCGTTGATGCGCGTGTCATCGTGCTTAGCTATTTTCGGTACCTCCCTCTTAAGAGATATGCAGACGAAAAAACCCGGAGGCCATGGGGCATCCGGGCATCACGTGCTAACCTGCGCAGATACACGCCCAGGGCGTGCTGCGCATACATTGTGTGATAACCAGACAGCTACCCATATGGCGCCGCAAGGTGGGGGCCGTTTGCCCCACTTCGTCAGGCACCGCTTTCGCAGTGCGGGTTGAATAGTAACACATCCATACGCGCTTCACGGCTTCACCATGAGACTTTCTCGAAACCGTTCACCGATATATGTCGACCGCGCCGCTGCTTAAATCGACCGCTCCCCGAACTTCACATACCGCTTGCCCGGGCCTCGTGACCTCCCCGATACAATACTGCCATTGTGCGCGCTGAGCCCCCGTAGCGTCGTTGCGCGCCGGAAAGGATGGCCACTATGGGCCTTCGCTCAATGATTCGAACCCTTCTGGGACGCTCATCATCGTCCCGCGGGCGAGGCGGCAGGGCGGCACGCACCGTCGTCGAGGCGCCGCGCGAGCCCGAAATCGCGCCGGGCTACCCCGCGCGTGACTGGGAGGAGATTCCCGCGTACCTGCCCGTCGACCCCGCCGAGCACCGCGAGGCCGTCATCATCGCCACCGCCATCGCCGCGGCGGACAAGCCCGAGAGCTCCTTCTCGGTCAAGCGCGTTTCCATGGCAAATCCCGAGTATCGCCGCGTGGCGTGCATCGCCTGCGCACTCGGTGCGGGAGCCCTCCCCGAGAGCTCCTTTGTAGTCAAGCATGTATATCGTCAGAAGTCTTTGGAGGAGACCCATGCTGCGTAAGTTCAAGATCTCGATCGACGGCACCGCCTACCTCGTAGAGATGGAGGAGGTCGGCGCCACCGCCACGCCGGCAGACGCCGTCGCCCCCGCCGCCCCCGCCGCACCCGCTCTTGCCCCCGCGACCGCTGCCCCCGCGCCCGCCGCTGCGCCGGCTCCCGAGCCCGCCCCCGCTGCCGCGCCCGCCGCGAGCGCGTCGGTTCCCGCCGGTGCGCATACGCAGACCGCGCCCATGCCCGGCAAGATCGTCGACATCAAGGTCAACGTGGGCGACGCCGTCAAGGTCAACCAGCCCGTCCTCATCCTCGAAGCCATGAAGATGGAGTCCGAGATCGTGGCCGAGCAGGACGGTGTCATTGCCTCCATCAACGTTGCCAAGGGCGATATGGTCAACCCGGGCGATACGCTCTTCTCGCTCTCGTAGCATCCCGCGATCGTTGGCGATCACACCGCCGACAACCCGCAACTCTCAAGGATCCGGCCGCACGCCACGCGGCGGCGTCGCCGGACCTCGTAACGAAAGGTATCCATCGTGGAGATATTGATTGAAGGCGTGACTGCACTTGTTGCCGAGCCCGGCCGCATCGCGATGATGCTCATCGGCGCTGTGCTCATGTACCTCGGCATTAAGAAAGAATATGAACCGACGCTGCTCGTGCCCATGGGCCTCGGTACGATCCTGGTGAACATCCCCGGTTCCGGCGTCCTTATGACCGGCGGCGAGCCCGGCCCGTTCCAGATCCTGTTCGATGCCGGCATCGAGACGGAGCTCTTCCCGCTTCTGCTCTTCATTGGCATCGGCGCCATGATCGACTTTGGCCCTCTGCTCTCCAACCCGTTCCTTCTGCTCTTTGGCGCGGCGGCGCAGTTTGGCATCTTCTTTGTCATCATCGTGGCGTCGCTGCTCGGCTTTGACATCAACGACGCCGCCTCCGCCGGCATCATCGCCGCGGCTGACGGCCCGACCTCGATCTTTGTGGCCAACTCGCTCGGATCCAAGTACATGGGTGCCATCATGGTCGCCGCGTACTCCTACATGGCGCTCGTGCCCATCATCCAACCCGTTGCGGTCAAGGCGGTCACCACCAAGAAAGAGCGCCGCATCCGCATGAACTACAACCCGCGCGCGGTCTCTAAGACGGCCAAGATCCTCTTCCCCGTCATCATCTGCATCATCGCCGGCCTCATCGCGCCCGACTCGCTGCCGCTCGTGGGCTTCCTCATGTTCGGCAACCTCCTGCGCGAGTGCGGCGTGCTCGACAACCTTTCGATGTCCGCGCAAAACGAGCTCGTCAACCTCATCTCGATTCTGCTCGGCCTCTGCGTCTCGGTGAAGATGGAGTACCACGACTTCCTCCAGGTCGACACCCTCATCATCATGGCGCTCGGCCTTCTGGGCTTTGTGATGGACTCCGTGGGCGGCGTGCTCTTTGCCAAGTTTTTGAACCTCTTCCGCAAGGAGAAGATCAACCCCATGATTGGCGCTGCGGGCATCTCGGCCTTCCCCATGAGCTCCCGCGTGATCCAGAAGCTCGCCACCGAGGAGGACCCGCAGAACTTCATCCTCATGCAGGCGGCGGGCGCCAACGTAGCCGGCCAGATCGCCTCGGTGGTCGCCGGCGGCCTCGTCCTCGGCCTCTTGCTCTAGAAGGGAGTGCATGATGACGATCAATCTTGAGAACCTCGAGGTCGCCTTCCAGATCCTTGGACTGGGTTGGGGCGGTATCTTCCTGGTCATGCTCATCATCTACCTTGTCTCGCTCGTGCTCGGCCGCATCTTCCCGCCGAGCGAGGGTGAATAGCGCGCCATCTGAAAGGGGTGACACCATATGACCCGTAAGATCCGCTTCATGGAAACGATCCTGCGCGACGGCCAGCAGAGCCAGATCGCCACGCGCATGCCCATCGAGGACATGCTGCCGGTGCTCGAGGACCTCGACTCCGCCGGGTTCTACGCGTTGGAGTGCTGGGGCGGCGCGACCTTTGACGCCTGCTTGCGCTACCTCAACGAGGACCCGTGGGAGCGTTTGCGCACCATCCGCAAGCATGTGAAGAACACCAAGCTCCAGATGCTGCTGCGCGGTCAGAACCTGCTCGGTTACCACAACTACCCGGATGACGTGGTGGCCGCCTTTGTGAAGAAGTCCGTGGAGAACGGCATCGATGTGCTGCGCATCTTCGATGCCCTCAACGACACACGCAACCTCAAGACCTCCATTCGTGCCGCCAAGGAGGCGGGCGGAGAGGTGCAGGCCGCCATCTCCTACACCACGAGCGACGTGCACACGGTGCACTACTTCACCTCGCTTGCCATCGAGATGGAGCGCGCGGGCGCCGACTCGATCTGTATCAAGGACATGGCGGGCGTGCTCACGCCCGACGTTGCCACGGAGCTTGTGACCGAAATCAAGAGCTCCTGCGATGTGCCGCTGCAGATCCACACGCACGGCACCGCCGGCATCGCCCAGATGACCTATCTGAAGGCCGTCGAGGCCGGCGCCGACATCATCGACACCTGTCTCTCCCCCTTCGCCGAGGGCACAAGCCAGCCGGCCACCGAGTCGATGGCCATCGCACTCGAGGCGCTTGGCTACAAGACCGACCTCAACATCGAGACGCTCGAGCGCGTGGCGGAGCATTTTGCGCCGGTGCGCGACCGCTTCCTCGCCGAGGGCATCCTGAACCCCAAGGTGCTCTCCGTCGAGCCCAAGGCCCTTCTTTACAAGGTGCCCGGCGGCATGCTTTCGAACCTCATCAACCAGCTGCACGACCTCGGCCTCGACGACAAGTACGACGAGGTGCTCGCCGAGGTGCCGCGCGTGCGCGCCGAGCTTGGCTACCCGCCGCTCGTAACGCCGCTCTCCCAGATGGTCGGCACGCAGGCCCTCATGAACGTGGTCACCGGCGAGCGCTACAAGGTCGTCTCCAACGAGATCCGCGACTACGTGCGCGGCATGTACGGCCGCTCGCCCGTGAAGATCAGCCGCGAGGTGCGCCAGATGATCATCGGCGACGAGGAGCCCATCACCTGCCGCCCCGCCGACCTGATCCTGCCCGAGATGGGAACGCTCCGCAAGGAGATTGCCTGCTACGCGCACTCAGAGGAAGACGTGCTCAGCTACGCGCTCTTCCCCAACGAGGCGCGCGATTTCCTGGGTCGCCGCGAGGACCCCTTCTATGACGTGCCCGTGCAGGAGGTCAACGTCTCCATCGACGTGGCGTAAGGGGCTCCGACCCATTCGGCAAGCCAATTCACCCGTTCTGCTTTAGGAACGATTGCCAAGAAGCGCTCGGAAACGGGCGCTTCTTTGTGTTTGCCTGGCATGGCGCGGTGTGGAGACCATCCTAAAGCGCCATCCAAAACCTTCAATGCGCCCAGCGTCGGGCTGTGCTTTATCTCACTTCTCCATAAAATGCGCGATGTAAGTGGGCTTCCGACAACGTGGCCTGAGCACCTTGTGACGGGAATCGATGTACCAGCGGATTTTCTTTCGCAAAGCCCGTGTCCGACAGGCTGGGTTCAGAAGGCCCACTTACATCGCGTAGTTTTCTGTCTCCTGGCCTCGGCAATCGTGGGCTGGTGTCCAAGCCCAAGTCGTTTATGAGCGTATTTCTCTTACGGGACAGCGCACACCGCTGGATTTTGCTTCCCCTGCCGGTGCTTTCCGCAGGAAAGCGCTTTACTTTACTAAAGTGTCGATTTGATCTTCGCGCTTTTACGCTCATGAACGACTTGAGCTGATAGCCACAACGCACCTTACTGTGCTGCGGCGCAAATAAGCGCATTACAGCGTGGCAACAAACTCCTGCACGGCTGCAACCGCTTGATCGAGGTGCGCATGATAGCAATGGTCGTCCTCCGGGATCACCACGAGACGCGCGTTGCGATAGCGCTCAACCGCCGCCTCCGAGTCGCTCAGGGGCACGCCCTCGTCAGCGCTGCCGTGCACGATAAGAACGGGGCCGGGATAGCGGTCGATCTCGTCCTCCACGTGGATGGTCTGCGCCACGCGGGCGTAGTTGCCGGAGAGCGGTCGCTCCCCCATCCCAATCGTGGCGGGGATGTGCACCGGGTCGAAGGGGCAGCCCAAAAGAATGCCCTGGCGAGCCGCGTCGGGGATGAGAATCGCAGGGGAAAGCGGCATCAGCGCCGCCACGTCATCGGGGCACATGCCCGCAAGCAGCATGGAAAGCAAGCCACCCTGCGAGTGGCCGACGAGATAGAGCGCATCGACAAAGTCGAGCCCACGGGCGTATTCGATGACCGCAAGGCCCTGGGTCACCCATTTGTAGAGCGTATGGTCCGCGAATGCACCGTCGCTCTTGCCGTGTCCATAGAGGTCCACGCGCAGCGTGGAAACGCCTTCGGCGCGCAGACCCTCCGCCACGGCGAGGATATGGCGCTCCTCCATATGGCCGGTGAAGCCGTGAAAGACGATGGCAAGCGGGCCGCGCTCCGCGCCCTCGGGGCGGTCGAGCTTGGCATGCACACGCTTGCCGTCGACGTCGATATAGAACTCCTCGCAGGCCATAGGACATCCTTTCTCGCTACGACAGGACAGGTTTCGCAGAGTTAAGCGCCGGCAGGTGATGCGCCTATACCACCGTCACGCGGCCGGCGTTGCCGACGATCGCCTTTGCCTCGGCGATGAGCGGGATGGAGCGGGCGTTCACGCGCGCGGGGATCTCGGCGCGCATATGCTGGCCGTCGCGCTGCTCGATGAAGAGCTCCACACGGTCGCCGCCGGGGTTGGTGGCAAAGAGCGCTGCCAAGCGAGCCATGTTTCCCTGAGAGAAGCGCGCGCTCGGTACCATCACCTCAAACACCTTGGGGCGGTTGGCCTCCTCGTTGAGCTCGAGCGGCAGCACCTCCTGCGCGATGATCTGGTCGCCGCGGTCGCTCCGCTCGAGCTTGCCGCGCACGCGGATGAACGCGTCGGAGAGAACGGCGCCCGTCTCGGGGTCGGTCTCGCCGTAGAGATAGCTCTCGCACTCCTTGTAGACCTTGGGGAACATGACGATGGTGGCCTCGCCCTCCATGTCCTCCAGGCGCACGATCGCCATGGGGTCGCCCTTCTTGGTGACGCGCTTGGAGACCTCGGCGACCATGCCGGCGAACCAGTACGGCTTACCCTCGGGGATGGCCTTGTTAACGGTGCCGCCACCGGGTGCGGCGACCTCAAAACCCGTATCGATCTGGGCTAGGGTGTACTCGCGCGCCTTGCCGAGCGCGTACTCAAAGGGACGCAGCGGATGGTCGGAGACGTAGATGCCAAGCACCTCGCGCTCTGCGGAGAGCTTGGTGTGGCGGTCCCACTCCTGGCCGTCCGGCTCGGGGATGGAAACCTCAAAGCCCGAGCCCTCCACATCGCCGAACATGTCGAAGAACGAAACCTGGCCCGACGCCTGCTCCTTCTGGCGGCGCGTGGCGGCGTCGACGATGTTCTCGGGGTTGGCCTTGTCGACGAAACTCATGAGCTGGCGGCGCGTGTAACCCGACGAGTCGAAGGCACCTGCCTTGATGAGTGCTTCGATCACGCGGCGGTTGGCCTGGCTCGAATCCACGCGGTCCACGAAATCGTGCAGGTTCTTGAAGGGGCCGTTTGCCTCGTGCTCGGCGATGATGGCGTCGGCCACGCCCTCGCCCACGCCGCGGATGCCCGCAAGTCCGAAGCGGATGCCCTCTTTGACCGCGGTGAACTCGCGGCCCGACTCGTTGACGTCAGGCGGCAACACCTGGATGCCGTCGTGGCGACAGGCGGAGACGTAGTGCACGATCTTGTCGGTCTTGCCCGTGTAGGACGTGAGCACGGCCGCCATGAACTCGTTGGGATAGTGCGCCTTCAGCCAGGCGGTCTGCATAACGAGGATGGCGTAGCCGGCCGAGTGCGACTTGTTGAAGGCGTAGGATGCGAACTCAAGCACGTCGTCCCAGATGCGCTGAGCAGTCTCGCGCTTGTAGTCGTTGCGCTCCGCGCCGTTCATCCAGTGGTCGTAGATGGTCTCCTCGTGACCGTCCTCCCAGGTAAAGACCTGCTCGGTGAGCATCTTGATCTTCTTTTTGGCAACGGGCTTGCGGATACGGCTGTCCGACTCGCCCTTGGAGAAGCCGCACATCTCGACCGAGATGTTCATAACCTGCTCCTGGTAGACCATGGTGCCGTAGGTCTCGCCCAGGATGTCGTCCAGACGCGGGTCGTAGGAGACGGCGGGCTCCTTGCCGTTCATGCGGTTGATGTAGCTCGTAACCATGCCGGCGCCCAGAGGGCCGGGGCGGTAGAGGGCGATCAGAGCGACCACGTGCTTGTACTCGGTGGGCTTCATGTTCTTGATCGTTGCCGTCATGCCGGCAGACTCGATCTGGAAGACGCCCGCGGTGTGGCCCGTCTGCATGAGCTTGAAGATCTCGGGGTCGTCGAAGGGGATGGCGTCCACGTCGATATCGATCCCGTAGTTTGCCTTGATGTTGGCCTTGGCCTTAGAGATAACCGTAAGCGTGCGCAGACCCAGGAAGTCCATCTTGAGAAGGCCCATGTCGGCGACGGTGTGGCCTTCATACTGGGTGATCTCCACGCCGCCCTTGGTGTCGAGCTTGGTGGGGACGTGCTCGTTCACCGGGTCGCGGCAGATGAGGACAGCGCAGGCGTGCACGCCCTCGCCGCGCGTGAGGCCCTCGATGGAAAGCGCCGCGTCGATGATGCGGCGGGCATCGTCGTCGGTACGGTAGGCGTCGGCGAAGTCGGGGTTGTAGTTCTCCTCGTGCCCCGGCACCTGCTCGAGCACCTGGCGGAGCTTGACCTTGGGGTCGCTCGAGATCATCTTCGAGAGGCGCTGGCCCATGTAGACGGGATAGTCGAGCACACGGGCCGCGTCGTTGATGGCCTGCTTGGCCTTGATGGTCGAGTAGGTGATGACGTGCGTGACCTTCTCGGAGCCGTAGAGCTGGCGGACGTGCTCCACCACCTCCAGGCGACGCTCATCGTCGAAGTCCATATCGATATCGGGCATCTCCATGCGCTCGGGCGAGAGGAATCGCTCGAACATGAGGCCGTTTGAGAGCGGGTCGAAGGTGGTGATGTCCATGGCGTAGGCAACGAGGGCGCCCGCGGCCGATCCACGGCCGGGGCCGACGCCGATGCCGTTTTGCTTGGCCCAGCGCACGTACTCGGCCACGATCAGGAAGTAGGCGGCAAAGCCCTTGTCGCAGATGACCTTGTACTCAAACTCAAAGCGTTCCTTGATCGAGACGCCGTTTATGACCTGCGTCTCCCAATCCTCGCCGTAGCGCTTGGCAAGACCAGTCTCGCACTCGCGGCGGAACTGGCTCTCGTGCGTCTCGCCCGGATCGAGCAGGGGGTAGCGGGGCAGGATGATCTGACCCCACTCGAGCTGCACGTCGCACTTGTCGGCAATCTCGACCGTGTTGTCGCAAGCCTCCGGGCAGTACGGGAAGAGGGCGCGCATCTCGTCCTCGGTCTTCATGTAGAACTCCGAGCCCTGCATGCGCATACGGTTGGGGTCGTCCACCTTGGAGTTCATGCCGATGCACATCATGATGTCCTGCACCGGCGCGTCGTCGCGCGTGAGGTAGTGGAAGTCGTTGGTGGCGATGACCTTCACGCCGATCTGGTTGGCAATGTCGATAAGCCGACGGTCGAGCTGCTCGTCGGTAAGGCCGGCGTCGGTCGAGATGCCGTGGTCCTGGATCTCGATGTAGAAGTTACCGGGCTCGAAGGTGTCGCGGAAGGTAGTTGCCCACATAAGGGCATTCTCGTCCTCACCGCGGTCGATGCACTTGGGAATGATACCGGCGATGCACGCCGAGGTGGCGATGATGCCCTCGCGGTGGCGACGCAGGTTGTCGAGGGTGACGCGCGGCTTGTAGTAGAAGCCCTGTACCGCGGCCTCGGACACGATCTGCATGAGGTTGACGTAGCCGGTGTGGTTACGGGCAATGAGGATCATGTGGTAGAGCTCGGGCTTGTGGTCGCGCGCCAGGGTTTCGTCCGGCGTGAAGTAGACCTCGCAGCCAAAGATGGGCTTGATGACGGGCTTGGGCTTGGCCGTGTCGAGCGAGCCGGTCTCTTGCCACACCGCGCAGTCGCGTTCCCACTGGGCACGCGCCTTCTCGTCCTCGGGCGCCTCGCCAAACCCCTCGGTAGCAAACGTCGCCTTATCGTGCTTCCACTGGCGAAAATCGGGCGCGGCGTTGTTCACGGCGTCGCAGGCAAGGCCGAGCTCGGGGATACCGTACATGTAGCCGTGATCGGTGAGCGCCACGGCGGGCATGCCAAGCTCCACCGCGCGCTTGACCATGTCGCTCACGCGCGTAGCGCCGTCGAGCATGGAGTATTCGGAATGGTTATGCAGGTGAACGAAGGCCACGGGAGCGTCTCCTCATCTGATGTGCTGTTGTATCGTCTCTGATTTCGCTTGCCAAAAGATTCTACCGCAGCGCCCGGACAGCGATCGTGCCACCCGAAGGCCTCACACCGTGTTCGATAGCGTGGCCGAGCTACCCGGCCGGATGGTCGCGAGGCGCACGGGCCCTCCCCGCTTCGAGCAGTCCCCTTTTGTCAGTTGATACGCGCAGGCCGTTCAGTAGGCAGGGGCGGGCGGAGGTTTCCGGCGAGTTCCGCACGAGCCGAAGGCGCCAGTGGCGCCTTCGTGCGAGTCAGGACTGCCCGAAGCCGGGAACCTCCGCCCGGCTCGACCTCAATGTTGTATCTGCGTTAGTCCTCGTTCTCGATTGCGTCGAGGAGCGGATTGGATCCGTGGGCGCCGCCGCCCCGCTTGGCGTCGCGCTCGATGGCGTCGAGCGTGCGGTTGGCCCGGCGGGCCGCCTTCTTCTCATAGTGCTTGAGCCACCAGTCGGCAAAGAGGCCGCTTCTGGGGTTGGGATCGACGAACTTCTCGGAGTAGGTGAGCGTAAGCCCGCCCTCGCCGCGCTGCTCGACGCGGTAGCGCACGGTGTTGGTGCCCGTGCTGTAGGTGAAGCGGACCTCGTAGACCTCAGGATAGCGGTACTTCAAGATCTTGACCGTGATCTCGGTGCCGCCCTTGCCGCCCTGGCGGGAGAGCTTGCGGTACTTGAGACCGTTGAGCTTGCGGCGTGTGGGCCGCGTACCCGTCGCACGTGCGGCGTCATCCATAACGGTGCGCTCGATCTCGTTGAAGAACTGCTCGGGCGTGATGTCCATCTCACGCGTGATGTCCATGGTCCCCTGCTTTCAGAATCGCTACGTTGCGGTCAGAAAATGCAGCGGAGGCCCCGCAGGACCTCCGCTCGTCTCTGTTCAGACTCGATGGCGAGGTTGCTACTCCGTGCGCGGACGGGCGAGGTCCTCAAGGGAGACGCCCGGATAGCGCTTCTCGAAGTTCTCCTCAAAGAGCCCGGCGAGCTTCTTGGCGGCCTCGTCGTAGGCCTCCGGGTCCGCCCAGGTCTGGCGCGGATCGAGCAGCGTCGTGGGAACGCCGAGGCACTCGCGCGGCACGTCCACACCAAAGATCTCGTCGCGGCGATAGCCGGCGTCGTCGATCGAGCCGTCCATGGCGGCGCGCACAAGAGCGCGGGTGTGCGAGAGCGCGATGCGGTGGCCCACACCGTACGGGCCGCCGGTCCAGCCGGTGTTCACCAGGTAGACGCGGGTGTTGTGACGCACGATCTTCTCACCCAGCAGGTAGGCGTAGACCATGTGGTCGAGCGGCATGAAGGGCTCGCCAAAGAGCGCGGAGAACGTGGGCGTGGGCTCCACGATGCCCACCTCGGTGCCGGCGACCTTGGCGGTGTAGCCGGTGAGGAAGTGGAACATGGCCTCCTCGCGGGAGAGCTTGGAGATCGGGGGCAGGACGCCGTAAGCGTCAGCGGTGAGGAAGAGCACCACGCTCGGGCTCTCGCCCACGCCGGACTCGACGACGCGCTCGATGTGCTCGATCGGGTAGGCGGCGCGGCCGTTCTCGGTGATGGAGCTGTCGGAGTAGATGGGCGCGCGGCTCTTACGGTCGAGCTTGACGTTCTCGGACACCGAGCCAAAGGTGATGGCGTCAAAGATGTCGGGCTCGCGCTCGCGCGTGAGGTCGATGGTCTTGGCGTAGCAGCCACCCTCGATGTTGAAGATACCGCGCGGGCTCCAGCCGTGCTCGTCGTCGCCGATGAGCAGGCGCTCGGGGTCGGCCGAGAGCGTGGTCTTGCCCGTGCCGGAGAGGCCAAAGAGGATGGCGGTCTTGCCGGTCTTGGGGTCGACGTTGGCCGAGCAGTGCATCGGCAGCACGCCGTCCTCGATGGGCAGGATGTAGTTCATCATCGTGAAGACGGCCTTCTTAATCTCACCGCAGTAACCGGTGCCGGCAACGACGATCTTCTTGTGGTTCATGTCGAGGATGACCGCCGCGGGCGCGAGACCGTCACGGTCGGTGGCGCAGACGTAGGTCGGCGCGGCGTAGACGGTGATGTCGGGGCGGCCGAAGTTCTCGAGCTCCTCCTCGGTGGGGCGCACGAGCATCTGGCGAATGAAGAGCGCCTGATGGGCACGCTCGGCGACAACCATGACCTTGCGGGCGTACTTGCGGTCCGCACCGGCGTAGCCGCGCACGACAAAGAGGTGGCGACGCTGGGACATGTAGCGCGCAACGTTCTTGCGGACGCGCTTGTAAGTGGCCTCGTCGATGGGCTTGTTCTGCTTGCTGTTCCAGTTGATGTTCTTATCGGCCTCGCCGGCGTCGACGAGGTAGCGGTACTCGGGGCTGCGGCCGGTGAAGGCGCCCGTGGAGACCGAAAGGGAACCGGTGGAGGTGAGGTAGGCCTCGTGGTGGGAGATGGCGTGCTCGATGAGCTTAGCGGGGCTCCAATCGACGTGCACGCGGTCCTGGTCGACCTCGATACCGAGGTTGATCAGGATGGATTCAATCATGGGCTCGGTCATATACACTCCTTGGGATAGAGGGCCAATATGCACCATCTTTTTCAGTATGGCCGAATGGACGGAGTGCAATTCACCGCAAACGGAAGGCCTTCGGCGAACGGTAGCGATGGGTCCGTGGGGAGACGCACCTCCCTCCGCGCAAGTTCCGCACGAGCCGGAGGCGCCGGTGGCGCCTCCGAGCGAGTCAGGACTGTCCGCAGCGCGGAGGGAGGTGCGTCTCCCCACGACCGAGGCGATTACCGCTCGTAGGTGACCACTTGGGGCTCGCCGGGATGCTCGGGGTCGTCAATCTCGACGCGTACGAACTTGAGCGTCACGCGGCTGTAGCCTGCCTTGTGGAGCACATCGGCATATACATCGGCCTGCAGACGGTGCTTCTCCTGAAGCGCCTCGGGCGTCTCGGCGGGGCTGCCGCCCGTCTTGTAGTCGATGACGAGTGCCTCGCCCGGTCGCGCCGGGTCGGTCGCCAGAAGGTCGATCGCGCCCTCCGCATACGACCCAAAGCGCTCGGCGAGCTCTTCCATACCCTGCGAGAAGAACGGAACCTCCGCACGCAGGCACGCCCATGTGCGCACCTCGGCACGCACCACAGAGCGTTCCCAGCGGCGGAGCGCCGCATCGAGCCGCTCGCGCTGGCGCGCGGTGACCCCCCAGTACCGGCACTGCGCATCGGCGCGGGGAGCGGGAACGGCATCCTCCCCTGTCTCTACCAGCCACTGCGCGAGCGCATGGAAGGCAGAGCCGAGCGCGGTCGGGTCCCCGTCCGCCGCAGATGCGGACGACGCCGACGCGCTGCAGGATTGTTCCTCCCCTGCCGCGGCGGGAGCCGAGATCTCCTCCGACTCGTCTGTCTGCGCCGCCGTGACCGCGCGGTCCTCCGCCTCGGCATGCAACTCGGCGGCCAGCGAAGTGTAGCTGTAGCTTGCACGGGCAGGCCGCGCTGCCGGGGTGATGGCGGCCTCCACCGCGGCCGGACGGACGAGGGCAAAGTCGCGCGGGGCCGTCGCGTCGGCGGCGTCCGTCCCCTCGGCGGACGGCGCGGCAAGCGGGTAGTCCTCGCAGGCAAAATGCACCTGCGGCCCCTTCTTGCCCTTGGAGGGGTAATAGGGGAAGTCGAGGTCGTCCAGAAGCACCAACTGGTAGTCGCCCGCATGTGCGTCCTCAAACGCCAGCCGGTCGCACCCCAGGTCCGGGACGCCGCCGAGCTCGGGGTCGGCGGGCAGGATGCGCGCGAGCACCTCCCCCACCAGCGACGTGGCGTGCCCCACCATGAGCTCGCTCGCGCTGCCTGCGCCGAGCACGAGGATCGCCACCTCGCGGGCGCGCGTGAGCGCGACATAGAGCTTGCGGGCGGCCTCCTCGTAATCGAGGTCGCTGTTGCGCCGGCGCATGTAGGCAAACGCTTCCGTGGCGGTATCGGGCAGCACGTTTGCCGCGAGCACATCCTCGTCGAGCGCGGGCACATCGCCCAGAAGCTCCTTGTCGGAGGCGGGCTCGAACCGGTTGGGCCGCGCGGTCCACCAGGTTGCGCCGCCTGCATCGAGCATCTGGAAGCGGTCGCGCCCGGCGCGAATGCCATCGCACTCGGTGACGGCAACGACGGGGAACTCGAGGCCCTTTGACGCGTGGATGGTCATGATGCGAACCGCGTCGCCATCGTCTCCCGTGAGCATCGCCGGCGACTCCTTGACGTGCTCAACGTGGTCGGCAAAGGCACGTGCCACCAAGCGGGCGCCGAGCGCGCGACCGCCCTCGACCTCCTCCACGATGGCGAGGGCGCGCAGCACGTTCGCGGCGACGGCGTGCTCCTGGGCGCCGCCCCGCTCGAGACGCCAGAGCCAACCCGACTCGCTCACCGCGTCGCGTGCGATGGCGGAGATGCGGTCGCGCCCCACGCGCGCAAGCGCCCGGGCGAGCACCTCGCGAGCGCCCGAGAGCAGCGGCAGCTCGCCGAACGCGGGCAGAATCTCGCCGGTGAGCAGGACGTCAGCGGTGACGCTCCGGGTGTCGGTGATACCCGCCTCCGCATCAACGCGCGTGGCGAGTGCTAAAAGCTCCGTCGCACCGAGGCCGAACATCGGCGAGGTGAGAAGCGGCGTGATGGCGCCCTCGCCGTCATCGGGGTTGGCGAGGAAGTTGAGAAGCGCCCCTATGGCCGAGACCTCGGGTGCCCGGCGAAAGACCGACGTTCCGCCCGATACCACGCAGGGCATGCCCGCCGCACGGACCGCCTCGGCGTAGATGTCCGCCTTGGAAAGGGCGGACATGATGATGACCATGTCGCCGGGGGTGAAGCCCTCCTCGTCGCGCAAGCGGCAGAAGCGCGCTGCGATAGCCGCCGCCCGGGCACGGGCGCGCTCCTCGGACGCGCCGCCCGCCACAAGGACCGCCTGGCGGCGCGAGGTCTCGGGGCTTTGCAGCTTGCGGGCGCGGCCGCGCACGTCCTCGCCACACGAGTCGAGATGCAAAAAGTCGCGACCGAGCGGATTTGCCGCACCGCCCTCAAAAAGCGCGTCTGCAAAACTCAGGATGTCCGCATGGCTGCGGAAGTTGACGTCGAGGTCGGCGACCGTGCCGCCTTGGGATTCGACCTCGTCTTTTTTAGTGCGAAAAACCGACACGTCCGCTCCGCGGAAGCGGTAGATGGACTGCTGGGCGTCGCCCACCGTGCAGAGCTCGCGCCCGTCGGGGCTGCAGAGCAGGCGCACGAGCTCCACCTGCTGCTGGGCGGTGTCCTGGAACTCGTCGACCATGACCATCTTGAAGCGGCCGGCAAACTCCTCGCGCACCGCGGGGTTGTTCTTGAGCGCGTCGTAGGCGAGCGTGAGCAGATCGTCGTTATCGAGGACCGCGCGCTCGCGCTTGAGCGCGGTGTACTCGCGCTCGACCTCGCGGGCAAGCGGGATGAGCTCGTCGAGGGCGTCCTTGCGCGCGGCGAGGTAGGCATCGGCAAAGAAGGCGCCCCGCGCGGCGCGCACCTCCACCACGGCGTCCTTCTCGTCCTTACCCATGCCGCGGGCGCGCAGGTTGAGCTTGTCGCACGCCGCAAAGCACGCGCGCAGATCCGCAAGGGCGCGCGGCGAGGCCGCCCACGCATCGAGCGCCTCTGCGGCGACGCGGGCGGCGGCGTTGTTGGCGTAAGACGGCGCCTCGGCAATCTCGCGGTACGCCTCCGTAAGGCGCCGGTACGCCGGACGGGGCTCCACCTGGCGGAATGTTTCCAGACCGGATGTGGAGGACGAGACCTTACCCATGATGGCGATTACGATCTTAAGGAGGCTGTCGAGGTCGTGCGAGCCGGCAGCGGTGCTCTCGATCTGAAACGCACCGACGAGCTCGTCGAAGGCCCCCGCACCCGGCGTGCCTTCGTCCGTATCAGGCACCTTCTCGCCCGCGTCCCGCAGCGCCGCGCGCTCGGCAAGACGGCGGATCACGTGCTCGGCGGCACGGCGCTTGAGGTCGTCTGCGTAGTCGGCAACCGCAAAGGCGGGGTCCACGCCCAAATCGAGCGCATGGGCGCGGATGATGCGCGCGCACATCCCGTGGATGGTCGAGATCCACGAGCCGTCGACCCGCTCGGCCTGCGCATCGAGCCCCTCGGCAATAAGAGCTGCGCGGATGCGCTCCTTAAGCTCGGAGGCCGCCTTGTCGGTAAACGTGATGGCGAGCACCTGATCGATGCTGTCGAGAAACGCCTCGGGCACGTTGGGGTCCGCCCACTCCTCCCGCGGCTTGGACCCCGGCGTGAGTGCCCAGAGCACGCGCTGGGTGAGCGTGAAGGTCTTGCCCGAGCCGGCGCCCGCCGAGACAAAGAGCGGACCCTCGAGCGTGCGTACGATACGCTCCTGCTTTCGATCGAGACGGGGCATGTTAGCGCCTCCTCGGGCACATAGCTACCGGACAGTGGGTGCACGCGTCGCGCGCGGGCTCGGGCGCGATACGCCCCTGCTCGAGTGCGTCGAGCTCGAGCTCGACGGCGTGTTCCACCTGGGCGAGCAGGTGGTTGAAGTCAAGGGCGCCGTCGTGCTTGGCGCTCCGGCTGCCGCGGGGCTTCACGCCCGGGTAACCCGAGACCGCGTCGTGCGGGAAGGCGGGCGGCTCGCTCTCGGTAAGCGCCGCGGCGGCCGCGCCCTTGACGACGGGTCCACGTGTACCAAAGTAGACCGCACCCTGCGGGGAGCCGCCCGTGAGGCGCGCGTACGCGGTCGCGTAGATGAGCGTCTGCACCTTGGGCGAGCGGTCCTCGTCGCGCCCCGGGAGCCACGCGGGGTCGAGCTCCTCCCGCTCATCGCGCGCCATGGTGGGGTCCGGACAGGCAAACTCGCCCAGAGCAGCACGGTTCTTGTAGTCGATAACCACGAAGCGCTCGCCCGAGCCGGCGTCCGGCGCGGTGTCGATGCGGTCGATGCGCCCGCCGAGCGGCCGGCCCGCGTAGACAACGCCCTCCTTGTCAAAGGAGTACTCCATGAGCTCCGGCGTGAAAATGGAGAGCATGTCGCTCTCGTAGCGAACGACCTCGCGGAGCTTTTGCCGCATGGCCTCGATTTGCCCGCGCTCGATCTCGTCGGTCGCCACCAAGGGAACCTTGATGGTCTGCGGGCGACCGCCGCGCGAGCGGTCGTACTTGCCGTGCGTGTACTTGCCCCGGGCGTGGTCGGCACGTATCTCGTCAAAGGCGCTATCCATCTCGGCAAGCGATACATCGAGGTTCTTAGGGGTCACGCGGCCGAGTCCCGCCTCACGCAGCCGCTCGTGGAAGCGCTGCATCACGTCGTGGACGAAGTTTCCCATCTCGATGGGGCCAAACCCCACGTCGAGGCGGCGGGTCGAGACGCGATTTGTGACAAACCACCGATACGGGCAGGCGAGGTAGTTCTCAATCTGCGAGGCGGAAAGCGTGCGCGGACGTGCCTCGCCGCCCACCGCGCGCTCGGGCAGCAACAACAGATGCACGAGTTCGGGCGCAAGTGCGTGCTCGGGAAGACGAGGTTCGCTATCGACGTGCGCGCCCGCGCCGCCCGCCGGATCGAGATTGGTGAAGAGCGCGCTCTCCGTGGGCACCCCCGCCGCGTGAGACACCTCGGCAAGGCCGGCCGCCGCGCGACGCGCCTTGAGCTCGCTCACCGCAAGCGCCGGATACACCTCCTCGCCATGTGCATCATGCGCGACATAGGCCGCGGCGGCGCGCGCCCCGAGCGCGAGCGCCCGGCGGACCGTCACGCGCTGGCGCACAGCCGGAGACGCTGCAAGGGGTGCGGCGCCGAGCTTTTGGGCGAGGAGCTCGTCGACCGTGGTGCGATGCGAGAGCGGATAGGAGGTGGCGTCCGCGTCGGTAAGGAGTACCGCGGAGGCACTGCCCGGCGTGCGCGCAGCGGCGGTACTCGGCGAGACGACCTCGACAAGCGGGGCGGAGGCATCTGGAGCGGCGGGAGATGCCGCCCAGGCCAGGCGGACGCGCAGGCCCGGCAGGACAGTGAATGCGCGCTCTGCGGTGAGACCAAGCTCACGGGCGCGCCCGGTCAGTGCGAGCGCGGCGTCGAGCGCGGCGAGCTCCGTCTGCTGGGCAGCCAGGCCCTCGGCACCAAAGGAGGCGGGAGATGCCGCCGCCGCTGCCTCGCGCATGAGGGCGAGCGCGCGCCCATAGCGCGCCTCACGCAGGGCGTCGACCACCGGCTTCACGACCACGGGGCGCGCAGGGACGCCCGCCTCGTCTGCCCGCTCGCGCTCGCGCTGCTGCTCGCGGCTCTGCAGGCGGTCGAGCTCCGCCAGAAGCGCCGCGGCATCGAGCTTGCGCGTCTTGCGCAGATGCGCATCGAAGGCGCGCGCCGAGCGTGCCGCGGCCGGGCCGAGCCCGGAGAAGGGAGAGCGCATCCAGTCGGGGAGCTCGGGCGCGGGCCACCAGGCGCTCGGCTCCTCGCCCTCCAGGCGCTTGATGAGGTCGGCGAGCACAAAGAACATCTCGCCCGCGCGGGTCTCGGCAAACGCGGACGAGCCCTCCATGCGCACAGCCGCACCGCGCGCGGCAAGGCGCGGCGCGAGGACGCGGAAGGCGCTGATGGGACGCGGGTCCACCACCACAGCCCCCGCAGCGTGAGCGCCGCCATCGGCGGACGGGCGCTCGGCCCTGTGCAGGAGTTCGTCCAGAAGCGCAACGTAGGCAGCACCGCACGCGGTGGGCCCTGCGACCTCGTACACATCGGCAAGAGCGCCTGCCTCCGCCGGGACGGCAGGATCGGGTGCCTCTGCCCGTGCAACGAGCACGCCGCGCGCACGCAAGGCGCGCTCGATGTCGCGCGCGAAGTCGTAGGCCTCGGCCTCAAGAGCAAACGCCACCTCGCCGGAAGCGGCGATGGGTGCCAGAAGGTCAATCAGGTAGACGGGAAGTTCGGCCGTGCTACGCAAGGCAACAAAGCGCTCGCTTGCCGGCACGCCCCGATTGCGGAAGCGACGAGCGAGCAGCACCGCAGCCGTTGCCGGCTCGATAAGGCCGTGTTCTGCCAGAAGCTCGACATAGTGGCGCAGGGCGCCCAGCACCTCCCGCTCGGAAGCGGTGAGTGACCCAGCGGTATCCACCGCGAGCGCATAGGGCAGGCAGCCGCGTGCCGCACGGGCGAGCATATCGACCGTGCCTGCGCTCTCGCGCAGGCCGCCCTCCCCCGGCGCACGCTCCGCATGGCGGCAGAGCACCTCGGCAAGCAGGAGCTTTCGCGCGGCGGCATCCACCATCTGACGTCCGTCGCCCCAGAGCTCCCAGAGCGCCGCAAGCCAAGATGACGGCGTCTCCACCGCCACGGCAAGGCCGAGCCCCGCATCGGCAAGAGTGCGGCGGCAGACGTCGCGCTCGGCAAAATCGGGCGCGAGCAGCGTGGCGCGACCATGTCGCTCCACTGCGGCGGCAATGCGCGCAACCTCCTTTGGCGAGGGGGCGGGCGCGCGATGCGCTATCGAGATGCTTGCGGGCATGCGTCCTCCGTCCGAGCGAACCGTTCCAACTAGTTAGATAGTATCCTAGCGTCGCGTGCGGACAAGAAACGGGCGCGCCTAGTCGATCGTACGCTCCATCACGTAATCGTCCATCACAAAACCGTGACCGATATCGTTCACCACCGACTCGATTACCGCAAAACCGTTACCCTTGTAGGCACGAAGCCCCAGCTCGTTGCCCTTGTTGACGTTGAGATACATGGCGTGCCAGCCGCGCTTGCGGCAAAGCGCATCAAAAAAGTCAAAGGTGCGGCTCGCCACATGGTGGCCGCGCGCCTCGGGCAGCAGGTAGACCTTGGAAATGTAGTAGCGCCCGGTCTCGGGCTCGTCGTGGCCGCCCGTGTACCCCAGGACCCGGCCCTCGCCATCCGCGATGAACCAGTACTCGTAGCCGTGCTCGGCTATGTCGCGGCGCATGGCCTCGACCGAATGGAACATATCGACCATGTAGCGCGTCTGCTCCTCGCCCAAAAACTGAGGCCAGTAGCCCATCCAGATCTTCTCGGCAAGCGCGGCGAGCTCCTCAAGCTCGGCTTCGGTGGTGACGGGCATGAACTGGACGGTCTCGCGCATGGGGCTCCTCCAAAATACGTAGAAAACCGGCGGCGGACCTCACCATGATAGGCCCGCCGCCGGCGTGCGCGTGCTCTTGCGCAAAGATGAAACAGCGCAGCTACTGTAACGATGAAACAGCGTAGCGCCTTACGCGCCGTCCTCGAGCTTGATGAGCATCTTGCGGTAGCCGCCGTGCACGCCGTTGAGCGCCTTGGAAACGCGGCTTACCGTGGTGGACGAGGCGCCGGTCTGGGTCTGGACCTCCACATAGGGCTCGCCCTCGTCGAGCAGGCGGGCAACCTGGAGGCGCTGCGCAAAAT
The DNA here is from genome assembly GCA_959602875.1 of uncultured Collinsella sp. GTDB lineage: Bacteria > Actinomycetota > Coriobacteriia > Coriobacteriales > Coriobacteriaceae > Coprousia. Next base: position 21,783 of record CAUGVQ010000002.1, read on the forward strand.
CGCAGATCTCGCGCGGGGTGCAGAGGTCGGCGAGGAAGGCCTCGACATCTGCCTCGCCTTCGAGAAGCGTCAGCGCGTGCACGAGCTGGCGCACATCCTGCCTCTGATACATCTTCTCGATATCCATCGAACCACCGATTCCGCTCGCAGTGACCATATACCGTGCCTGTTCCCATCGCTCGCCCGGCGCCAACGTGGGCGCACGCGAGCATCTGGCGACAGCACGTGCGTAGTGTAGCACACCACTACGCTAAAGTGCGCGCTGCATAAAGACTATTGAATACACAGAAATATACGAGGACGAGCTTACAGCCGCGGCAGCGTGGGAATGAGCGAGAGCCGCTCGGCAAGGCCCGAGGTCCACGTCACGCGGTCGCAGTCGTCGATGATGACGGCCTCGACGCCCGGCAGCTCTTCAATGAAGGCGCGGGCGCGCTCGGCGCCCATCATGAGGGCCGTTGTGGACCAGCCATCGCAGTCGAGCGAGCGCTCGGCCACGATCGTGGCGCTCGCCACGTCACTTTGGGCAGGCATACCGGTTTGGGGGTCGAGGATATGGTGGTAGGTGACGCCGCCGCGCGTGAACGACCGCTCAAAGAGCCCGCTCGTGACAACCGAGCCGTCGCGCACGCTCACAAGCGCCCGGTGGTGCGCCGGGTCAAAGGGGTTCACGATGCCAATGCGCCAGGGCTCCCCCGCCGTGCGCGGCGGACGTGCGGACGCATCCCCCGGGCGGCCGCCCGCCACGAGCACGTTGCCGCCGAGGTTCAAGACAAAGCGCTCGACGCCGCGCGCGCGCATGATGCGGGCGAGATCGTCTGCGATATAGCCCTTGGCGATGCCACCGAGGTCGAGTATGGTCGCAGGGTCGGTGATAGCGAGCGTGGGCGTCACACTGCCGTCTGCCGCCGCGGTCTCGCCCACCTCGATGCGCCCCGCCGCTCCCACGTGCTCGAGGGCGCGCGCAAGGGCGAGCCGCGAGGGAATCTCGCCGGTATGGAAGTTCCAAAGCGAGGTCACCGTGCCCATGGTGATGTCGAAGTGCCCCTCGCTCCGCGCGCCGTACGCGAGGGCGAGGCGGGCGAGCTCGGCCGTCTCGGGCGCCACGGGCACGGGCGCGGGAGAGGCGGCGTGGGCGCGGGAGATGTCTGAGTCGGGGCGCGTGCGCGAGAGCGTGCGCTCGAAGAAGCAGCAGCGCTCGCACGCGGCCTCGAGCGCGGCATCGAGCACGTCCCGCACCGCCGGGTCGGCTGCGGAGGCGCCGTCGGCGGGATAGGCATAGAGGCGCACGTCGGTGTTGAAGATGAAGAGCTCCGCCATACGGGCGCCCATCTCGGCATCGGAGAGTCGCGCGGGCGACGAGACGCGGGTGGTTCCCTCGGCATCCGAAATATGAGACTTGCTAGCAGACATATTCACACCTTCCCCACCAAACGGGCCTCTCGCGCCGCTGAAGCTCGGTTTGGGGCATACTCAGAGGCAGTTGCGCGCCGAGGGGCCGGCAAACATATGCCGCCGCACCCCGGTGCACGACCATCTTAGCTCAGAGGCACGCGCCCGCGCGCCCCGCACAAGAGAGGCTCTCATGCGTTTTCTGCTCAACTGGCTCGTCAACTCGATTGCCATCGCCGTCGCCGCGGCCATTGTTCCAGGCATCGCACCCTTTGGGGCGGACCCGTGGGTGGCCTACGCCATCGCGGGGCTCTTCCTCGGCATCGTGAACGGCACCATCAAACCGGTCTTAAGCTTGCTCTCGATTCCGCTTACCATCGTCACCCTCGGCATCTTCCAGCTCGTGGTGAACAGCTTCATGCTCTCCATCGCCGGTTGGCTTTCGCTCAACCTCTTTGGGGCCGGCATCGCCATCATGGGCTTTGGCTCGGCCTTTGTGGGCGCGATCATCGTGAGCATCATGTGTTCGCTGCTGGGCTTCATCACAAACGATTAGCAGACGGGCACGGCCCGCAAATACCCGCCGGCACGGGCCGGCAACCCATACCTCAGATTAGGAGCAACCATGGCTATCTACACCTCCATCGACCAGCTCATCGGCAAGACCCCGTTAATCGAGCTCACCCGTCTTGAGGACAACCTCGGCCTCAAGAGCCGTGTGCTCGCCAAACTCGAATCCAAGAACCCCGGCGGCTCTGCCAAGGACCGCATCGCGCTCTCGATGATCGAGGCGGCCGAGCGCGACGGGCGCCTGCGCCCGCACCAGGGTTACACCATCATCGAGCCCACCTCGGGAAACACCGGCGTCGGCCTCTCCATGATCGCCGCCGCCCGCGGCTACCGCGCCGTGATTGTCATGCCCGAGACCATGAGCGAGGAGCGCCGCCGCCTCATGCGCGCCTACGGCGCCGAGCTTGTGCTCACCCCGGGCGCCGAGGGCATGGCGGGCGCCATCCGCCGCGCCGAGGAGCTCGCCGCCACCACGCCCAAGAGCATCATCGCCGGGCAGTTTGAGAACCCTGCGAACCCGGCTGCGCACTACGCCACCACCGGCCCCGAGATCTGGGCCGACACGGTAGGCGAGGTCGACGTCCTGGTGGCGGGCGTGGGCACAGGCGGCACCATCACGGGCGTGGGCCGCTATCTGAAGGAGAAGAAGCCCAACGTGCGCGTTATTGCCGTCGAGCCCGATACCTCGCCCGTGCTCGAGGGCGGAGATGCCGGCCCGCACAAGATCCAGGGCATCGGCGCGGGTTTTGTGCCCGAGGCGCTCGACACCTCCGTGTACGACGAGATCATCCCCGTCGCCGCCGAGGACGCCTTTGCAACCGGGCGCGCGCTCGGGCGCACCGAGGGCATTCTCGCCGGCATCTCCTCTGGTGCTGCGCTCTGGGCCGCGCTCGAGGTGGCGCGCCGCCCCGAGATGGCGGGCAAGACCATCGTGGTCGTGCTCGTGGATACCGGCGAGCGCTATCTTTCGACCGAGCTCTTTGCGTAACGGCCGGCCATGACGAGCGCATCTTCTGCAAAACCGCGCGTCCTTGTTGCCATGAGCGGCGGCGTTGACTCGAGCGTTACCGCCTGGCTGCTCAAGGAGCAGGGTTTTGACTGCGTTGGTGCCATCATGCGCCTGCACGACGGTACGTGCGGCGCGGGCGCCGAGGGCGGCACGGAAGCCGAGGGCAGCGGCTCTGGCAACGAGACGGACGACATTGCCTCTGCCCGCGCCGTGGCAGAACGACTCGGCATGCCGTTTTACGTGCTCGACCGCCGCGAGGCGTTTGCGCGCGACGTGATCGAGCCCTTTGTTTGCGCCTATGAGCGCGGCGTCACGCCCAACCCCTGCTGCATCTGCAACCGCCGCATCAAGTTTGGAGCGCTCCTCGACGCGGCGCGCGAGCTCGGCTGCACGCACCTTGCAACCGGTCACTACGCGCGCATCGCGCGCGCGGCAGACGGCACGCCGGCGCTCGCCAAGGCGCGCGACCTCACCAAGGACCAGAGCTACTTTTTGTACGGTCTTAGCGACGACGCCCTCGCCCACGTGATCTTTCCGCTCGGCGACCTCACCAAGGAGGGGGACGTGCGCCGCATCGCGCGCGAGCAGGGTTTTGCCTCCGCTGAGCGCCGCGATAGCCAGGGAATCTGCTTTGTGGCGGATAGCGACTTTGCCTCGTTTATCGAGCGCTGGCGCGGGCACACGCTGCCCGAGGGCGACGTGCTCGCCCAGGACGGCCGCGTGCTCGGGCGCCACAGCGGCGCCATCCGCTACACCGTGGGGCAGCGCAAGGGCCTCGGCATTGCCGCGGACCGCCCGCTCTACGTGACCGCCATCGACGCCGCCGCCAACACCGTCACACTCGGGTACGAAGAGGACCTCCTCGCCAGCGCCCTCGTCACCGAGGACTGGACTTGGACAGGCGAGGCACCTGAGCGCGAGGCGGAGCTTGCCGCTGCGGGCGAGGCGGGCCTGCCGCTTACCGCCAAGATCCGCTATCGCCAGCCGGACCAAGCGTGTCACCTCAGCCGCGTTGTCACCGGCCCCGATGCGGGCGCCATGCGCCTCGACTTTGCCCTCCCCCAGAAGGGAATCGCACCCGGCCAGGCCGTCGTGGTCTACCGGGGCGACACGGTGATTGGCGGCGGCTCGGTACGCCGCGCGCTCTAAATTGGCTCACGCCCACGTTGACGATGGGCCCTGCGGTCAAATAGGCCCGCCATAAAGTGGAGGCCGGCCCCGCGCTGAGCGGAACCGGCCTCGCTCGGGCGCGCCTAGCGTGCGCACCCGTTACCAGATGTCGCTGGTCTTACGCCATGATCTTCTTGAAGAGCTCCACCACGGTGTCGTGATCGGCCTCGCGGGGGTTACCCGGGTAGCAGGCGTCGGCGAGGGCGTCGTCGGCAATCTGGTCGAGCTCGTCGGCCTTGATGGCCTCGCAGACCTTGGGGATGTTCACGTCTTCGGAGAGCTGGCGCACCGCGGCGATGGCAGCGTCGGCGGCCTCGTCGGTCGTCATACCGGCGGTGTCCACACCCATGGCAACGGCGACGTCGGCCAGGCGCTCGGCCACAACCGGCTTGTTGAACTCCATGGCAATGGGCAGGAGCATCGCGCAGGCAACGCCGTGCGGTGTGTCGTAGTGCGCGGAGAGCGTGTGCGCCATGGCGTGGTCGATGCCGAGGCCCACGTTAGAGAAGCCCATGCCGGCGATGTACTGAGCCAGTGCCATGCCCTCGCGACCGGAGCCGGGGACGCCGCTCTTGGCCTCGGCCACGGCGTCGCGCAGGTTCTTGGCGATAAGCTCGATGGCCTTCAGATGGAACATGTCGGTGAGCTCCCACGCGGCCTTGGTGGTGTAGCCCTCGATGGCGTGGGTGAGCGCGTCCATACCGGTGGAGGCGGTGAGGCCGGCGGGCATGGTGGCCATCATCTCGGGGTCGACGACAGCGACCTCAGGGGCGTCGTTGGTGTCGACGCACACGAACTTGCGGACCTTCTCCACGTCGGTGATGACGTAGTTGATGGTGACCTCAGCGGCGGTGCCGGCGGTGGTGGGCACGGCGATGGTGAAGACGGCGTGCTTCTTGGTGGGGGCAACGCCCTCGAGCGAGCGGACGTCGGCGAACTCGGGGTTCTCGACGATGACGCCGATGGCCTTAGCGGTATCCATCGCGGAGCCGCCGCCCACGGTGACGATGCAGTCGGCGCCGGACGCGGCGAACGCCTTCACGCCGTCCTGCACGTTCTGGATGGTGGGGTTGGGCTTGATCTCGGAGTAAAGCTCCCACGCAATGCCGGCCTCGTCGAGCAGGTCGGTGACCTTGGCGGTGACGCCGAACTTCACCAGATCGGGGTCGGAGCAGACGAACACCTTGGTGTAGCCGCGACGCTCGATCTCACCGGGGATCTCCTTGATGGCGCCGGCGCCATGGTAGGAGATGGTGTTGAGAACGATTCGATTGGACATGAGGCCTCCTTGGCTCTGGATGGGACTTGCAGCGGCATAACGCCGCCCGTTGTTGAGGATATACCCAGCCAGCGCACCCTTAGCACGAAAACAACCCCTCGCCCGCTATATTGAAAACGCGAGGATGCTATTTCTAAAAAGTCCCGCCGCGCGCACGCGCCCAAGCCGCACCCAATCGCGCGAGACACCGCGCGCCGCACGCGTGCTGAGCCCGCGCTACGCCATCAGCTGCAGTGACGCCACTCGCTGTCGGTCAGCATGCGCGCCACGGCCAAGCCCATGGGCAAAAAGAGCATGATCATGACGGCGCGCACAATCCAGTTGAGCGCCGAGATGGTCTCGAACGTCCCCATGTAGTAGACGGCGCGGTAGAGATACAGGCCCGGTACCATGATGACAATGGAGGGCACCGTGATAGAGATGCGCGGGAAACCGCAGCGCGCGCTCGCGATGGTGGCAAGCAGGCCCGCCGCGATGGCACCCGCAAAGGCGGCGGCCTCCGGCGGCATGGCGACGGCGTCCACCAGCGTGAGGCGCAGCGTGTTTGCCACCGCACCCACAATGCCTGCTGCCACGGCCATGCGCGGCGGCGAGTTGAACAGCACCGAGAACCCGAGCACGCCCACAAAGCTCGCCACGAGGCGCAGGCATAGCAGCACCGCCGGCGTGAGGCCCAGGGGCGCAAAGTCGTCGGGGCGCAGCTGCACCACCGACGCCACGAGCCAGGCCACGAGCGTCGCCACGATAATCACCGTGCACGCGTAGACCAGGCGTTCCACACCCGAGCGAATGTCGAGCTTAGCGAGGTCAAGGCCGCTCGTGATGAGCGGGAACCCGGGGATGACAAAAAGCATGGCGCCAATGTAGCCCGCGTCGTGGTCCATCGCCCCCGGCAGCACGAGCGAAAGCAGCCAGAGCGACCCCAGGTAGGCGAGGCACGCCACCGTCACACCCGCACCGATGCAGGCAAAGTGTGTGAGGTTGCGGTCGACCATGAGGCGGCGCGTCAGCATGCCGAGGCCCGCTCCAATGAAGGCGCAGCCCATCTCGATGGGACCGCCGCCAAGCAGAAACACAAAGGCGCAGCACGCGGCCGCAGAGGCGAGGGCGACCTTCCAGGGGGCGTAGTTGCCGCGGCGGTGCTCGATCTCGTCCATAAGGGCATGCCACTCCCCCACCGTGAGCGTCGCGCCGCGGCGGGTGAGGTCGCGCACGAGCCGCTCGGTGAGCCAGATGCGCTCGGTGTTGACGCCCGTGGTGGTAAGTGAGGCCACCTCCGAGAAGGAGCCGGTCTCGTCAAAGCAGGTGCACTCGATGGAGGTGAGGCTCACATCGGTGGTGAGCGTGACGCCGAGCACCTCGGCCGCGGCGTTCATGGCCTCGCGCACGCGCCACGCGCCCGACCCGCCGGAGAGCTTCAAGAGGCCAAGACGACAGATGAGAGACGACTTGTCGGCAATGCCGGCTTCCGGAGCGAGAACGTCGTGGTCGTCGAGCACCTCGTGCCAGGGCACGGGCATGTGGTTCTGATGGGAGACATGCGTGTGGCGCGCCCGGTGGGCCCTAAAGGTGCGGAGCGTCTGGGCGAGCGCATCGCCCGCCGAAAGGTGTTCCTGGTTCTCCGCCATGAGCCCTCCTCGCGCTCGCACGCCGCGCGCTCTGCGCGACACTGTGACCCTATGGTAGCGTATCGCCGCGCGTCGAGGGGCAGGCAGCACCGGCGTCAGAAGCCGAGTGCGCACCGGAGTTTGCCGCGGAGACGGTGCCGGAACCGGTAGCGTCAGCCGCGGGAAGAGCGCCCGCAAAGGCAACCGTGCCCGCGCAGTAGAGCGACGCCCCGCCCGCGCAGAGGGCGCCGAGCACGATGAACGCGCCCACGGTGCCAAACGCCATAAGCACGACCCATAAGGGGTCGACCGCAAAGGACGCCATGTTCACCACCGCATGCAGGGCGATGTTGTAACGCAAACGTCCCGTCCGCCAAAAGACCGCACCCAGGGCGAGCCCTATGACAAACGCGTAGCTTACCTGCACGATGTTGATGTGCAAAAGACCAAAGAGCGCGGCCTGGATCACGTTGGCAACCCAAAAGCGCGCGGGCGGCACCGCGACCGAGCGCGTCCGCCAGCGGTCCTCGCGCGCCGCGCCGCGCCGCCAGCACGAGCGCCACTCGGGGCAAACCGCGCGCAGCGCAAACTCCAGCAGGACGCCGCGGCACATCGTCTCCTCCAGAAGCGGCGCGCCCACACCCACCACGAGCACCGAGAGCACGTCGAGGTCGTTTGTGCCCGTTGCCTCCATCATCTGCGAGTACTCCTCGATGACGTGCGGAATGAGCGAGACAAGAAGCGTCAGCGCAAGGGAAACGATCATCTGGACGCTCACGCCGATGAGCACAAGGCCGCAAACGCGCCGCAGGGCGGAGGCGCTGTCGCGGCGCAGGTAGCCCCGGCGCGCGAACGAGAGAGAGCGGGACGCGAGGATCTTCCACCAGAGTGCGAAGACCGCCGCGCACCCCATCTGCAAAACAAACTGAAGCGAGAGGTCAAGCGTGGTGAGAAAACCCTCGTCCCGCAGATTGACACCGAGCGCCCGGCACGCATCGACCGCAAGCTGTGCCACCGCCAGATACAGAAAACCACTTGCAAGCAGATAGACCGCCACCGCGCCGCAGCAGGCCAACAGCCACGGAAAGCCACGGTAGATACGGGTGATTACCGAGAGGCGCGGCGCGTCCGCTCCTCCGGGCACGGGCGGTTTTGCAGTATGGCGAGGGCACGGGCGCATCCCGCTCACGCCTCCTGGATGCGACAGGCGGCGTCCTGGGCGGCGTCGTCCTCAAAGGGAACCGCGCCAAAGGCGCCCGTGGGAGAGATATCAAAGGGGAAAGTGCCACACCGGTTGAACGCGGCGATGAACATGCGTATGGCATTGGAGGGCGTGGTGCCCACGCGCTGGGTTGCCGCCGCGAAGGCTGCCTTTTCTTGAGGCAGCACCTTCGCGACGACCGGGGTCATGTGTTCTGCCATGGCGGTCCCTCGTGCTGTGGCGTTGCTGCGTTTCTGGGCCGGCGTGCCTGTTGCACTACTTTTTCCTGATTTGCGCGCCGGTCCGTGCTGCGTTTTGGTGCGATGGTATTACTTGGTTTTACTAAGTTATACCCCGCGAGATAGCGTACCAGATATTGGCGGGGCGAGCAACTTGAAATGAAAAAGCCCGGAGCCGTGTGGCCCCGGGCAATACCTCAGATTGATGCGCCGCCCTGATGGGACGGCGCGATGCGTTGTCTGCGACGGCTATCGGCGCCCGCCGCGGTCGCCGGGACGGCGCCCCGTGGCACCGCCGTGCGGCACGCCCACGCTCTTAGCGGGACGTCCATGGCTGCCACGGTTGTCGCGACCGCCGGCACGACCGGTGCGCGTGCGGGAGCGGCGCTCAGAGACCTGGTCGGCGTTGCGCCAACCGTGCGTCACCTCGCTGCCGGCGCGACCCTCGGCGCGGCGGCCATCCGCGCGACGGCTCTCGGACTTGCGGTTGCCCTCGCTGCGACGGTCCTCCGGTTTGGCACGACGCCCGGCGCGGCGACTCTCGGGCTTGCGACCGCCCTCGCTGCGGCGGTTCTCCACCCGACGGTCGTGGCGCGACCAATTGGCGTGGTCGCCACCGCTCACCACAGGGGCCGCCTCCTCGCGCGAGGCGGCGCGCACCTCCTCGCGCACGCGCGTCTTGCCCGCACGCTTGGGGCGCGCCGGACGCGGCGCCGCGTCCGAACCGACCTTGGCGCGACCCGCAGGCGATACGGCACCGGCGCTCGCATCCGCACGGTCGGCAGACGAAGCAGCGCCCGAGCGTTCGCGGGTGCGGCCGGTAGAGGAAGCGGCGGCCTTGCTCTTCTTGCGCTTGGAAGTCGACTTACCGCGCTTGGTCTTCTTTTTGGCGGGACGCGCCTCCGGCACGCGATCGGGGTCGACCGCAGGCGGTTTCTCCCCCACCACAAGACCGTGCGCGTCAAAGATCGCCGCCGTCTTGCCCATAAGAGCCTCAATGGCAAAGAACTCGTCCACATCGTTTTCGGTCACAAAGGTGAGCGCCCAGCCGAGCTCGCCAGCGCGGCCCGTACGGCCGATGCGGTGGATGTAGTCGGTCGGCTCCTCGGGCACGTCGAAGTTCACCACGTAACGCACGTCGGTGATGTCGATGCCGCGGGCGAGCACATCGGTTGCCACAAGTACGTCGCACGCGCCCGTGCGAAACGCCTCGAGCGCGCGCTCGCGCTGCGCCTGGCTGCGGTTGCCGTGGATGGGCTGCGCCTTGATGCCCGCGCGGTTGAGGCGCCGGCAGCATGCGTCGGCGCGGTGCTTGGTGCGGGTGAACACGATGACGCGGGATGCGCCCTCGCGCTTGAGTACCTCGGCAAGAAGCGCATTTTTGGCCTCGAGGGACACGGGCAGCACAAACTGATCGACGGTGTCTGCCGTGGAGGTCGCCGGCGCAATCTCCACGCGCGCGGGGTCGCGCACCAGGTCGGTGATGGAGCCCACCGCCGCCTCGTCGAGCGTGGCCGAGAACAGAAGCGTCTGGCGCTCGGCGGGCGTGCGGTCCACAATCTTGCGGACCGCGGGCAAAAAGCCCATGTCGAGCATGCGGTCCGCCTCGTCAAGCACAAGCACGCGCACCTCGGAGAGGTCCGCCGCGCCCTGGTCAATAAGGTCCACGAGGCGCCCCGGCGTGGCAACGAGCACGTCACAACCACGCTTGAGCGCGCTAATCTGGGGGTTGTAGGAAAGGCCTCCCACCACGGTCACCGCGGTGTGGCGCGTGCGGCGGGCGATCTTGGTCGCCACCTCGTCGATTTGCTGGGCGAGCTCACGCGTGGGAGTGATGATGAGCATGAAGGGTCCGCGGCCGGCAGCATCCTTGCGAGCGCGGTTGCGGGAGCGCCGCGAGGAGCCGGCGTCGCCCTCGGGCAGTACGTGATCTAGTCGATCGAGAGAGGGCAGCAAAAAGGCCGCCGTCTTGCCCGTGCCCGTCTGGGCCGCGGCGAGCAGGTCGCGCCCAGCGAGCACCTCGGGAATGGCAGCTGCCTGAACGGGCGTGGGCGCGGTGTAGCCGAGGTCGCGCACAGCAGCGAGCACGGTAGACGAGAGGCCGAGGTCCTCAAAGCGAGCGGCAGTCTCGGCCTGGTCGTTCTTCTGGGTTTCAGTCATAGATTTGGTATCCGTTCCGGCATGATGGGCACACGGTCGCACAAGCGGCCGAGCAGCATCGTGCCTCAAGGGAATGTGATGGTAACGGCGGAATCGCACGGCGCGGGCGCGGTCGGGCCCAGCGGGAGCAGACGCGCGAGAGCAGTATCCGCTGCACGCAAGTATACGTGCACACTGATGTCATACGCGCCTCTGCACGTAAACATCACTCCCCAGCAAATGTCATGACCGAGATTTCCCACCATCGCTGCAGGCATCTAATGCCGGAGCCCTTTCGCTCATTGACATTCCCACTTTTGCTGGCTGCAAATCTCAGCGTCTTTTCAACAAGAACATCGCGCTAGGCTCGGGCGTTATCGTCGCACTGTTCCACCGTTCCAAACATAAGGCAAAAGCATCGACGGCAGTTTTTCGTAGTGATAAGCTGCATGAAGGGATAGGCGATCTTCATGTCTTAATGTCCGCAATATAAGCCTAAGGCCCGAAATAACGCACTGGCAGTCTCCACAAGCAGGTGTCACTCCCCACCCAAGGTGAACGATCGGCGAAACTCAAACACCCACCTGAGAAGATACCGAGAACATATCGCTTCGGGCCCTGGAATAGTGTAATTTACCCTCAGCCGCACAAAGGCGTCTAGTTAGCACTTGCTAATACTTGCTTTCATCGGGTCCTACATTATTGGATATTTCTTCATAGAGCGCCTCGAGGTGCGGCCTTACCTCTGCGTCAGCATCTGCATCGTGTGTGTATGCGAAATATCGATTGATGAGCGTCATGAACAGAAGGCGCCATTTTGTTTCGTAATCCCCTCCGCCCTCTATGAGCTCTGATTTTTTATTTCGCACTGTAAGCAAGTAGAGGAAACAATCGAAGTCATCAATTATCTGAAAATAACTATGCTCTCGCTCCGCCCTTTCAAATAGCTGATCGTACACAGCGAGAGATGCATCGAGCTGCTTATCCTCCATCAACATACGGGCAAGCGCCCGCTTATAGAGAATCGTAATCATTTCATCCTCCGCAAGCTCTATTGCCTGCCTTAACAAGGCTATTGCCTGCGAATTATCTTTATTTTCCAATAGAAGGGCTTTGCAGTGATAACCGTTTGACGAGTTGCGCCTAATGAGTTCCTCAGCGATTTCAAGCGCCTTTGAGTCATCCTTTTCAGCAACGTATTGGCTAAAGCGATTTGACAGTTCACGTTCGCTTAATCCAGCAAGCGGGTTTCTATTAAACAACGAGAAGGGCATGGCCGTCACTCCTACCTATACTTCTTCCTGTACGCATCGCACTCTCGATAGTTCCTGAAGCTCTTGCAATAAAGCTCGAATTTCTCTCGCGGTACGCTGTTTTGCGTGATTTTGCAAAACGGCTTATAAGCATCTGTCGCATAACGACTCTGGTCACGACATTCTGGACACTCAGGCATTTTTTCCTCCTATCTTCCAGTTGCTGCATCTCTTGAACGGACTGGACATCAAACTAAGTCAGTCCAAGCAGAACCGCCGACAACTTTGCGCGAATTGCAACCACCACCCCAATCTTTGGCACCGGCTTTCCCTGCGAAACGACCTCCTCATTGATTGCGAACTGTGGCACCCAGGAAGAGACGAGTGAGAGCATGCCGACAGCCATTAATCCGAAACCAATAACCGAAAGCCCCGAACTGCCGAGCACGCAGAAGCTTGCCGCGATACAGACCAGACCCCTCACGAACACGCGCCCCACAAACCTCGTCTCCTTGCTTTTCCTAATGAGGTTTCTCGCATCAATAAGTGCAAGCTGGAGCTCTTCACTTATATCAGTTCTTGATTCAAGTGCAGAAACACACGATTCGTATGCTGCAAGATCAGATGCGCCAGCTATAAAAGCAAAATCGTCAATTCGTCGCTCATAGGAATCCGCACGAGAGAGAAGTTCGTAAAGTTCTTTGTCTTCTCTTCTCATGTAATCAGCCCCAGAAATAACCTAATTGTTTCTGATTTCATACATTCGAGTATATCATCGCTAATAGAGTTCGACTATGTCGAAGTCAGAAATGAGAAACAAGATTGGTGAGCGCATCAAAGAGCTCCGCAAGCGTGACCACATCACGCAGGAACGCTTTGCCTTAATGACGGGCATTAATCGCAGCTATCTTGCTGACATAGAACGTGGGAATCGCAATTTTGGCTTTGATACACTAGAGCGCATTATCAACGGTTTTGGCATCACGTGCGAGGATTTCTTTCAGGGCATGTAGCTCATTATCACCATGAAGCCTGTTATTGATTTTGACCCTTCGCCTTCACGATTCAGTTAGTGGCAGAAAACAAATAATCACAGGTTTACCTCTTCTTTGCTTCTTGACACCCCCAGGGGGTGTAGGTATAGGATGAGCACACCACGAACATAAACCTTCTTGGGAAGGAGCCCCATGGCACACGAATGCTTCGATGTGGGTGGCATGACCTGCGCGGCGTGCCAAGCCCATGTGGAGAAGGCGGTCGAGAAGCTCGACGGCGTCCAGAGCGTCGCGGTGAACCTGCTCTCAGGCTCGATGACGGTCGACTTTGACGAGAATGCGCTCTCAGACGAGGACATCGTCTCCGCCGTCGACCGCGCCGGCTACTCGGCGTCCCCGCAAGGGAGCCCCGCCGCCGCGCCCGGCACCGCAGGCGCGCCGGCACGTGCCGCCAAACTCGAGTCCCCCACCAAGAAGCTCGAGGCAACCGCGCGCGCCATGAAGCGGCGCCTCATCACGTCGCTCATCTTCTGGGCGCCGCTTTTCTACATTGGCATGGGACACATGCTCGGCTGGCCGGTGCCCGCTGTCTTTACCGACCCCGCCCACGCCATGACGCTCGCCCTGACCGAGCTTGCGCTGGCGCTCCCCATCATGTACGTCAACCGTGCCTACTTTGAGAACGGCTTCAAGTCGCTCTGGCACCGTGCCCCCACCATGGACGCGCTCATAGCCATCGGCTCGGCGGCGAGCGCCGCTTGGTCGCTCTACGCGATGTTCCTCATGGCAGACGCGCTTGCCGCGGGCACCCCCGCGGGCGTCGAGACGGCGCATATGATCTGCATGGACAACCTCTACATCGAGAGCGCAGGCACCATCCTCACGCTCGTCACCGTGGGCAAGTACCTCGAGACCCGCAGCAAATCCAAGACAGGCGGCGCGCTCGAGAAGCTCATCGACCTCGCGCCCAAGCGCGCCACGATTGTTGCTGAGGACGGCAGCGAGTCCGAGGTCGCCGTCGAGACCATCCCGCTCGGCGCGACGGTGCTCGTGCGCCCCGGCGAATCGATTCCTGTGGACGGCATCGTGCTCGAGGGGAGCTCCGCCGTAGACGAGAGCGCGCTCACCGGCGAGTCGATCCCTGCGGAGAAGCACCCCGGCGACACCGTCAACGCCGCCACGGTCAACCGTACGGGCTCGTTCACCTTCCGGGCCACGCGCGTGGGCAGCGATACGGCACTCGCCAAGATCATCCAGCTCGTGGAGGACGCCAACGCCACCAAGGCGCCCATCGCGCGCATCGCCGACAAGGTCGCCGGCGTCTTTGTGCCGGTGGTGCTCGGCATCTCCGTCGTCACGTTTATCGCGTGGATGATCGCGACGGGCAGCGTCAACGAGGCCCTCACCGCCGCCGTGGCGGTGGTGGTGATCAGCTGCCCGTGCGCGCTCGGGCTCGCCACACCCGTGGCCATTATGGTCGGCACCGGCAAGGGGGCAGAGATGGGCGTGCTCTTTAAGAGCGCCGAGGCCCTTGAGACCCTGCAGAAGGTGAGCGTGGTGGTGCTCGACAAGACGGGCACCGTGACGGAGGGGCGCCCGCAGGTGACCGACGTCATCCCCGCGCGCCGCGCCGACGGCACGCCCGCCATGAGCGAGAAGGCCCTCATGAAGCTCGCCGCCGCGCTCGAACGTAAAAGCGAGCATCCCCTTGCCGAGGCCATCATGGCGCGCGCTGACGAGATGGGCATTGTCGCGCGCGTGGTGGACGACTTTGCCGCCGTACCGGGGCGCGGCGTCACTGCGCGCGAGGGCGAAAGCACCGTCGCCGCCGGCAACGCGGCGCTTATGGCGGAGCTGGGGATCGAGGTTGACGAAGGCCTGCGCGCCGAGCTCGCCCGCGACGGCAAGACGCCGCTTTTCTTTGCGCGCAACGGCGCGCTTGCCGGCACCATCGCCGTCGCCGACCGAGTGAAGCCCACAAGCGCCGCGGCCATCCAGGCGCTCGGCGAGCTCGGCATCGATACCGTCATGCTCACAGGCGACAACGCTCAGACAGCTCAGGCCATCGCCGGGCGCGTAGGCCTTACCCGCGTGATTGCCGACGTCATGCCTGCCGACAAGGAGCGCCATGTGCGCGAGCTCGAGGATGCGGGCGCCGTCGTTGCCATGGTGGGCGACGGCATCAACGACTCCCCCGCGCTCGCCCGCGCCGATGTGGGCATTGCCATTGGAACCGGCGCCGACATCGCCAAGGAGGGCGCCGACGTGGTCCTCATGAGAAGCGACCTGCTGGACGTGGCGCGCGCCATCGAGCTTTCGCGCGCCGTCATCCGCAACATCAAACAGGACCTCTTCTGGGCGCTCTTCTACAACGCCTGCGGCATCCCACTCGCGGCGGGCGTGTTCTTCCCCATCTTGGGCTGGCAGCTCTCGCCCATGTTCGGCGCCGCAGCCATGAGCCTCTCGAGCGTGTGCGTCTGCACCAACGCCCTGCGTCTGAGGGGTTTTAGGCCCAAAGTGACCGACCGCATCGCGGGCGCGCAGGGCTAGGGCGACGGCCGCGGGCGACCGGCGTGGCGGATCGAATCGCCGCCGCGCGCCCCGCTCAGCCCGCATCAACAGGTACACCGGACGGCGCCGCCGTCCTCAACAGAAAGGATCGACCATGAACTACACCATCAAGACCGAGGGTCTGCACTGCGGCCATTGCGACGCCGCCGTCGAAACCGAGCTCATGAAAGTCGCGGGCGTGACCGATGCCGACGCGAACCACGAGACCAACACGGTCACCGTCGAGTGCGAGGGCGACGTTGCCCCCGAGGCACTCGAGGCCGCCGTCACCGCCGCCGGCGACGCCTTCAAGGTCGTCTCCATCACGGCCGCCTAACCATGCAGGCCGATACCGACAAGACCCTTCGCTTGCTGCGCACCGCGCGCGGGCAGATCGACGGCATCATTCGCATGGTCGAGGCCGACCGCTACTGCATCGATATCTCGACACAGCTCATGGCCACCCAGTCGATCCTCGCGCGCATCAACGCCGACGTGCTCAAGGCCCACCTCGAGCACTGCGTCGCCGGTGCGCTCGCGTCGGGCACGCCCGAGGAGAAGGCCGAGAAGCTCGACGAGATCGAGTGCGTCATCGACAAGCTGGCAAAGTGACGCCTCCGGGAGTGCGCGTACCCGTGCTTTCGCACCCTCAAGTCGCTTATGAGCGTAACGGGCGAACTGCATGATGAAGAGCAGGTAGAAGCTCATTTGAACAAAGCTTCTACCTGCTCTTTCTTTGGGAAGAAACACCTTGTCGATTGCGTCTTGTGGTAAGAGCCGGCACTTTACGCTCATAAGCGACTTGAGCTCCTCCGCGCGCCGTCAACGAAGACGCAAGGCCGCGCCAAAAGAAGCCACTCGGTAAGGTGCCGTCCTATTCCGCCCAGAACACGCGGCCCTCGCGGCGCGGCTTGGGCTCGGGATCCTGCGCCGGCCAGCCGAGGATGCAGTTGCCAATGCCCTCATAGTCGCCCTCGACGCCGAGGTCGGCGAGCAGCTGCTTGAACTCCGGCTGGTCAAAGACCTCCTTGGCGCGGTGGATCCAGCAGCTGGCAAGGCCGAGCGTGTGAGCCGCGTTCATAAGGTTGCCCATCACGAGCGCGCCGTCGTAGACGTAGGTGGGCACGTCGCGCGGGGCGAGCACCACGAGTACGACGGGCGCGCCGTAGAACGGGTCGCCGTCGCCACCCATGACGGCGGCGTTGGCCGCCGAGAGACGGTCGCGGAGCGCCCGGTCGGTCACCGCAACGATGATGGGAGACTGGCCGCCCATGCCGCTCGGCGCCCAAAGGCCCGCCTCGATAACCTGCTCGATAAGCTCGCGCGGGACGGGCTTGTCCTCATAGGCGCGCACGCTTCTGCGCTCTTCAAGTGACTTGATGATGTCGTTCATGGGTGGCTCCTTTCGCGCAACTGATACGTATTCCCTCGTTTCATACCCCATAGAGGCCTTTTGAGCCGTCCCGAGGGAAATTCGCATCGCGAAAAGAGGTCCGCATCAGAAGAGGCACGCCTCTATGACGTCGCGCCCGCGCAGCGCGGAGAGCCACCGCGCAGGAATCGCCTCAGCTTCGTAGACGATGCCCGCAAGCGCGCCCGCCACGGCCGCCGTGGTATCGGTATCGTCTCCCAGATTCACCGCGGTGAGCACACAGTCCTCGTAGGTCGAGGTCGTGAGCAGGCACCAGAGCGCCGCCTCATAGGTATCGCGCACAAAGCCACCCGAGCGAATCTCCGCCTGCGGGCGCGCCGCTAGCGCGGCGGCGTCCGGAACCGCATCGCACGGGGCCGCGCCACGCACAAGCTCGCGCGCGATGCGCACGAGTGCCACGCAAAGCTCCGTAGAGGTTGCGTGCGCGTGCGTGATGGCAGAGACCGCGCGCACCTCGTCGTCGGTCGCGTCCGTAAAGGCGAGGGGCACCGTGCGCATAAGCGACCCGTTGCCGTTATCCCACTCCCCCGCACAGCCATGCCCTTGGTCAAGGGCGCGAGCGCATGCCCCGCCGATGTCAAAAAGCCCGTCCACGGTGTAGGCGCCATCCCGGTACCACCGCACAAACCGCTGACGGATGTCCTCGGTGTCAATGCGGCCGAGCTCCCGGACGCTGTCGCAGATGCACAGCGCCATGGAGGTGTCATCACTCCACGTCCCCGCCGGCTGGTGGTGCGAGCCAAAACCCACCATATCCGTGCAGGTAAAGGTGCCGCGCGCACGGAACTCGTACGGTACACCGAGGGCATCGGCCACCGACTGCCCTAAGATGCAATCCCTAAGCGTCGCTGTCATATCGACCTCCCGCACCGCGATGGACCTTCCGAGCGCCCGCGCTGCCGCGCCGCCCGTAATGGCATCATTATAGAAACGAGCCCGGGCATCCGTCCGCATTGGACGGCGTCCCTCGCGCCCGCGCTCACCAAAGCCTGGTGTCCGCAGGCGCAACGCGCCGGACAGCCAACCCTAAGGAGCAACCGTGATCCGCCCCATCATGACCTCGCGCATCATCCTCGCGCGTCCCTCAGCAGACGCCGCACGCGGCGACGAGTCGCATGCGCAGGACCTTCTGGACACCTTTGCCGCACACCGGGCGGAGTGCGTTGGTATGGCCGCGAACATGATCGGCATCCTCAAGCGCATCATCGTGTTTGCCGAGGGCGGCACCGCAACCTCCCCGGCACGGCTCATGTACAACCCCGAGCTCATCGCGCAGGCAGAGCCCTTTGAGACCGAGGAGGGCTGCCTCTCGCTCACGGGCACCCGCCCCACCACGCGCTACCGTCGCATCACCGTGCGGTATCAGGACAAGAGCTGGCACGAGCGCACCGAGCGCTTCACCGGCTACACCGCAGAGATCATCCAACACGAGATAGACCACTGCGCAGGCATCGTCATCCAGCGCCTCCGCTAGAAGAACTTAGCGAGGTCCCAGGCAGTGATGATGCCGAGGAGCCGCTCGTCGGGCTTGCCGTGTTCGGTCACAAACACCATGACGAGACGGTTTGCCTGTCTGAGCGACGCCTGGAAGAGCTCCGCCACCTCGTCGGCAGGCTCGCGGCGCGCCACAAAGGCAAAGCGCCCCGGCTCGTGAGCGTCGAGGGCGAGCAGCCGCTCCAGCTGTTTGAGCGTAGCCGCCTCGGGGATCTCGAGCGCCATGTCGTCCACCAGATACGAAAGCACGGTGCTCTCGCTCAGCACGCCCACCACGCGCCCGTCGGTCAAAATGGGCACGTGCGCGTAGCCGTGCTCGGCCATGTCGCGCAGCACCGGGCGCAGGGGCTCGTCCATGGTGGCAACGCGAATCTTCTCGCGCCGGGTGCAGACGTCCTCGGCCGCGCCCATGCCCTCAAAGCGCTCGAGCGTAGAGCGGAGCGCGTCGAGCATGGCGTCGCTGGGGATGACGGCGTACGACCCGTCGATGCGTTCGTTATGCTGGAGGAAATTCCGCACCTCGCGGCAGTAGTCGAGCTCGTCGCGAAGCGCCCGGGGCGCCTTGTCGCGGCTGAGCAGCCAGGCGATGGCGCCGCCGTCGCGCGAGAGGTTGTACCGCTCGCGAATGAGCCGCTCGAGCCGGTTGTACAGATCCAAAAACTCAACGGTGTTGTCAGCGGTCATGGGCGCCCCTTCCGATTTACCTACGTCCATGGTACCCGACCCGCCGCGGGCAGAATCGCCTGCAAACTTCGCAACGCCTGTTGAGGATTATTCTGAACAGAATTATTCTGATTAGAATAATCTTCTACGACAACGGCACCGCGCACACCTGAGCTTTGTCAACTCCACTGTAAGGCAGTCGCGAGCTCCACCGTAGGTGAGAGCGCGCCAAATATACAGCCACTCACCCTCAACTCAGCCACTCACCCTCAACTGATTCTAAGCCCACGTCTCCGGGGTATAAGTTGACCACCCTTCCGCACCATCGAGAAAGGACTGAAGATGGGCTTCAAGATCAGGTACACCTACCCTGACGGCGAGACCGAAATCGAGGATGAGATCTACGACACCGAGCAGCAGGCTGAATCTGCAGCCGAAGACGGAGTGCTCGGCTTCGCGACTGGGGCTGACATTCTTGAAGATATGGGCGAGGACTTCTCGGACGGTTCCCTCGAGTACGAGATCATCGAAGAGTAACTCCATCGGACAACCTGAGCGAGCAGCGGACATCTTGTGTGGGATGTCCGCTTTTGATTTGAACAAAACCGACGCGGTGTGGGATTGGAGAAGGGGCGGCAGAAAGGCGACTGAACAAGTCGGGTGCGATCACGTTCAGTAAGCTCTACGACGATTTCGGCCCCGAAGCAACCGATGGACACTCGCTGATGTCCTTACCGGAAGAATCCGAGTCAAGACCCCTGAGAAGTACCCGCATACCGGCGAGACCGAGAAAGAATACTGGCGAGGTTAAAGGTTGAGCGACATATGTTGAGCAGCCTGATCACAAATAGAAAGACAAGGTTGCCGCCCCTCATAAGCATGTCCCCTCTTGTGACGCGACGCGGCAATCCTCCGTAAGATGCCCTGTAGGCTTTCGTAGAGACGATGCACATAACGGGGCATCCGAAGCCAACGCAGAAGATAGCGGACGAGACAATTGAAACGTGCCGGGACACACCGCGCTTGGCTCGCGCTCAGATGGGTTGATTTCCCCTCAGCACCAAGCACCTACCAAACAGTTTGGCCCTTATACTGAGAGAGATAGTTCGTTGTAAAGGAGTTCGAGCATGCCGGCCAAACGCCCCCTCAAGGTTCCCACCGCCGTCTGGCGGGTCGCCAGCACCTTCCTCAACCCCGAGAACCTCATCGCGGTATGGGAGCACCTCAACAAAGACGACCGCGTGCTCGAGTTCTTCCGCAGCATCCACCCCTCCAAGGCGCTCAGCCCTATCGCGCGCATTGAAGCGCAGCTCGACGCCATAGAAGGTTTGCTCGCCTCGGGGCTTCAGATTGTGCCGAGCACCTCGCTTGTCAACGAATGGCAGCGAACCCTGTCGACGCTGAGGCTCGCCCTGCCGTTGGTAATGACAGCCAAGGGCAAGAGCAAGCGGGAGAAAATCAAGGACCTGCAATCACGCGTCACCAAACTGCAAGACGACATCTACGTGCACCTTCTGGCTACAAACGGCCCCAAATAGCCGAATCGTTAGGAGAGTCCAGCATGACTGATGAAACATCTGGCGCCGAGCAGACAATCACCGTTGTCAAAGACGATGGGGGCATTCTCTTCTTGGGCGATTCCCACCAAATCAAGCAGTGGCTTGATGAGAGCGGCATAACCTCGAGAGAGTTTACGGTGCGCGCACTCGCCAAAGCGGGAGACGTTGGCCAAGTGGTGGGCACCATCGCCTCTGAATCAGGCAGATGGGTCAAGCTTACGGAGGAGTCCACAAAACTCCTCAAGCAGTATGCCAAATCCGGCCCTATTCAAAAGGGAGTGGCACAAAACAAGGCTGGCAAGATTGTCAAATGGCTTGAGTTCGAAACACCGAAGGACCTCCTGAACCCGGCGATGGCCACCGGCGTTGCCGGCATGATGACCCAAATGGCCCTCGAACAGGCAATCGAGGAGATAGCCGAGTATCTCAAAACCATCGACGCCAAGGTGGACGAGCTCCTACAAGATCAGAAAGATCAGGTTGTAGCCAATCTTATGGGCGCTTCTCTTGAGGTTGACGAAGCTATTGCCATCCGCGATGCAGCCGGCATGCTTAATGACAGCGCATGGTCAAAAGTTGCGCCTTGCGCCAAGACAACAAGCAGCGCGCAGGGCTATGCCCTCCTCAAGCTCAAGGGTCTCGCCGACAAACTTGATGCTGCAAGCGATATGGACGCCCTCATTAAGGCTGCCGAGTCCGCAAACAAAGACACCGTCGATTGGTTGACGGTACTCGCCCTCTCCGTACAGACGCGCGACAAACTCTCGGTAGTTGAGCTTGAAAGTGTATATCGCGAAACACCTGAGGTTCTCGAAGAGCACCGTCGGGGCATTGTTGAGGCGCGAAAGCACCGGCTGCAAGCCATACAGCAAGGAGTCGCTGCATACCGAGCGTCCCTCACTGCTGCCGCCGACCGAGCACGTGCAGAGAAGCTGATACACCCCTTTGCCGTCGATAAAACAATCGAGATGCTCGACCGCGCCCTGCAAGAAACGGACGATTTTGCCGAACGGCTCGACTTTGAACTTGAGGAGAGGTCCATCGAGCGAGCGAAACGCTGGAGAGAAATCGCCGCAGAAACGCTCAACGACGCTGCCTCTGATGCCGCCGAGACGGGAAAGCATCTCGCAAAACGCGGACAGGAGCTTGGCCAAAGCGCCGCAGAAGGGGCAGGTGAGCTAGCGGATACCGTTGGCGAAAAGGCGGAGGAGATTGGCGCCGCAGCAGCAAAAGGTGCCGAGGAACTTGGCCGCAAGCTCAAAGAAGTCGATGTCAAGCAGCTCGCCGCAAACCTACCCAAGCTGCCGTTTTCCAAGAAGAGATAGCCGATTCTTCAGCATGGCGGGACTTTATCATGCGCTAGCGAGCAAAACGGAATCGTCGGGGCCTAGGATCAGTCCTCGTCCCATTCCCGATCAATGGCGATTATCTTGCAATCAGGATGATGGGACAAGAATTCTGCTAGGGCCTCTCCCCCATCTTCAGAAAAGATAGCCAACGGAATTCGAGAATTGTTGCCAGTAATTTGAACAACAAGCCAACGGGGCGCAAAAAGGTCTTTGAGCTTACCGGGATATGTTTCATGTTCCGCGTCAAAATACCGCACAAGCTCGGGATGCATTGTCCCTCCAGTCGACAAGCCCGACAAAATGCCTATTGTAATCAAATCTGATTCAAGGGAGCACCGCCTTCCTGCAAAGCAACTTCCTAAACGGCGCGCTTGTGGTGATTGCTACAACGCTCTCGGTCGTCTTCCTCACGCCGATGCTCCACTTCATGAACATCCCCGAGGGTATCTTTGAGCAGTCCTTTGCCTACATGCTCATCTTGAGCCTGGGACTCTTCACCACGGTGGGTTACAACATGTTCTCGAGCATTCTGCGCGCGGTGGGCAACAGCCGCACGCCGCTCTACGTGCTTGTGGTGTCGAGCCTCACCAACATCGCCCTCGACCTCTTCTTTATCATCGTGCTCGGCCTTGGCGTGGTGGGAACGGCGCTCGGCACCGTCCTTGCGCAGGCGCTCTCGGCGGTGCTCTGCGGCGGAACGCTACTGCGCAAGTACCAGGCGATCCTGCCCGAGCGCGGTGACTGGCGCGCCTCGCGCAAGCTCTGGCCGGAGCTTCTGAGCTCGGGCTTTGCCATGGCGCTTATGCTCTGCGTGGTCAACGTGGGTACGCTCATCTTCCAGCGCGCCAACAACGCGCTCGGCGAGACGCTCATTGCCGCCTACGCCGCCGCCCGCAAGATCATCGAGGCGTTCATGACGCCCTCGGGCACGCTCGCTGCCGCTGCCTCGACCTTTGTCTCGCAAAACTGGGGCGCACGCCGCTACGACCGTATCCGCCAGGGGCTGCGCATCGCGCTTGTGCTCGAGATTATCTGGGGCCTCATAGCGTGCGCGCTCGGCTTTGCCGTGGGCGAGTTTATGGTCCGCCTCATCACCGGCACGCAGAGCGCGGGCATTATCGAGGGCGGTACGCTCGCCATTCACTTCAGCCTGCCGTTCTTTGCCGTGCTGGGCGTGCTTTTGTGCCTGCGCACCGCCATGCAGTCCATGGGCTACAAGGCGGCACCCGTGATATCCAGCTGCGTGGAGCTTGCCATGAAGTTCCTCGCCGCAAGCTTCCTCATCCCCGTCTGGGGCTACATTGGCACCTGCGCTACCGAGCCGGTGACCTGGGTCCTTATGACGGCCTATTTGGGCGGCGCCTACTTCATCAGACGGAAGAAGATGTATCCGGAAGAGGACGAGCCCAAGGAGCCTGAGGCCACGGGCGAGGCCGCACGTCTCGAGGAGGCTGCAGCTGTGACGGAATCGCAAGCGTAGCTAACCCTGGAACACCACGTCGTTGTGATAGGTGATGAACTCGGGGGCAGGGCGGCACTCCGCTGGAGCGGTGATTCTCTCGCCATCGTACGCCCATAGCCATCGGTCATTTTCTGCAGTGTGCTTCACACGACTCGATATGCGCATCCGTAGGTTCTTATCGATGGTCATAAGACCGCGGTCAAAAGCTCGGTCGTGCAAGGCATCGAGCAAAAGACCGTTCCGCGCAGTTAGGCGGTCTGCGGCGGACTCACATGCCGCCCACGGCTTGATGTGACTTGCCACCAAGAGTTCCGGAACCGCGATACCCGTGAGGCAGCATCTCTTATGGTAAACCTCGAGCAGCATGTCTCTAAAGTAGCTCTGATTAACGCGCTGGCGAACGAGCGCGCGGCGCTCCGTGCTCTGAGGGAGGTGCTCGAGCCCGCGCTCGGCTGAGGCAAGCGAATCGAATTCGATGGCGACCTTACCATGTCCCGCATGCCCGAGGAGGTCGAGCGCATAATCGAGGAAAGGCTCGCCCTCCCGCTCATACTCTTCCCACATGGCAGCATCAAGCTTGCTACCGTGAGCCATGCCCACCCGGCCCTGAGCGGTGCGGTTGACATCGAACGCTGCGATGTTGGCAAGCTTGAGTGCAACCGCCCCGGGCGTTCTGCCGAGCGCCCGCGCGAGCGCCTGAACATCGGGGTTGTGGCCGTCTGCCTTACTGGGGCCGATGAGGAAGTACAGCGCGAACGCCATGCACGTCTCCTCATGTGTCCACTTTTGACCGGCTGCCATCCTGCACCCCCTCCGTCGCCTTAACGGCACATCTGTCTAGTGCCAGGATAGCAGGAATGATCTGGCGGTCATGTCCAACCAACCGATATCAGTTTTCGCATGCAAATCTGACGCTCCGCAGGCGCCTCAATAACAAACTGCCGACACAAATCTGACCAGCTTTTTCCTATATCTAACTGGGAAGACTCGTCTGTTTACTCGCCCCGAAGCTAGGGTAGAAGCCCCTCACGCTAGCGGGTCCGATCGCGGGCGGCGCCTTCTAAGAAAGGAGTCTCCCCATGGATTATCTCTTCCTTATCTGCGTCCTTGTTACTGCGTTGAACAGGCTCGCGGAAAGTCTTACGGCTCTTCTGCGAGAATGGCGAAAGATCGACCAATCGGATGGTACCCAGCGGAATGAGTGACAGGCGAGACACATCGCCTGAGTAGCAAGAAGGCGCCTGCTGGAACAGGCGCCTTAACCACACCGCGCCGCCCGTAGCTACCTTTAGATCACGGGCCCGCTGGCGTCTTTAGTATACCGCGTAGTCCACATCGCTAGTCAACCGATGCCTAAAGATTTCGGCAGCGGTGCTCGCCCCACGCTCCACGCCCAGCGGACGTCACGTACAATGACGACAGTGACGCGTCTTGGGGATGGGAGTCGAGATGATCTTTGCCCAGCAGCCTGCGATTCTTCTGCTCGACACCGTAGACGGGCTCGCCGCATACACCAATGCGGCCCTCGACTTGCGGCGAGACCACTTCAACCTGCAAGACCCTGTCTACGACCCCAACGAGCTTGCGGACGTCCTCGACGAGCTATGGCAAAACCTCGACCTTGTGGATGACTTTGTCGCAGTTAATCCCATGGGCTTCAGCTCCTACGAGCTCAGCCAGGTACGCCAGTGGAAGAAGGCGTATGTGGGCTACGCCCTTGCCTTCTGCGACGATGACGGACGATTGCTCTTAAGCATCAGCGACCGCTTGGTGGAGCCGTGCGGCATCTCGCGCGAGATGGTCGACATGCTCTCCCACCGTCCCACCTTCGAAGACCCTCTTGGGCTCAGCATCGCCCTCATTCCGTTTGCCAGTCGCATAACCTACCCCGCCGTCTTCTCGGAGCTGCCGATGGGCTGGGGCGACGGCATGCGCAAAGCACTTGCCGAGGAGTTGCGCCATATGGTTGAAACCCAACCGGTTATCTCGGACGCCGCGACCTTTATAGAGGAGGTACCCCGCATGCACGCCGAAGAGGCCGAGCACGCCGCACGCGAGGCGCTAGAGGACCTCAAGTACGAGCTCAACCCGCCCGAGCAGCCCGTCGGCACACACCGCGGCGTCCTCGCGGGACTCAGCGTGGCGGAGCGCGAGCGAGCCATCGACATCTATATCGACACGAAACCCTTTGATCTGCTCGACGAGGAGGGAGCCGAGCCACAACTCCACATCATCACCCTTATGGAGGAGCAGCGCGTTGCAGGCAAGCCTAACCAGCCGCTCGACCGCCTGATCAGCCGCCTGCACGTGGATCAAGTGCGGCACATCGCGCTGCAGTTACAGGTCCCACACGCACGCGACCTGAAAAAGGCAGAGCTGGTAGAAGCTGCCGTTAAGGCGCTCGCCGATCCCACGCGCGTTCACGAGGCTCTCTTTGGTCTCAACGAAATGCGGGGCCGGCAACTCAAACGGATTGTGGAGAACGGTTTCTCAATCACGCTTTCTGTAGACGAGCTCATCGACCGCACAACGCGGCTTCTCCCCTGCCCGCCGTGGTCCTTTGCGTTCAAAACGGGCAAGAGCTACACCTTTGCCGTGCCCGTCGAGCTGCGCTCGGCGCTTGGATCTGCGCCCCTCGACGAGATTATCGCCAACGGTGAGACCGAGATGCGCATCTGCCGACTCGCCAACATGTACGCGGAGCTCCGCGGCATCGTTTCTGAGGACGAGCTTATTGACGAGGTCGCCGCGCAGGACCTTGGAACAGGCTATGCCGAGCTTTTCGCCCGACACGGCAAGCGGCGCGCCGTGGAAGCGCTGCTTGGCGTCAACTTTGAAAGCGACCTGCTCGATTCCGATATTCTGGACGACGGCAAGACGCGCTGGCACATCTTCCACACCCTCTCCGACGACGCCGGCACCGCGCCCGATAACCCTTGGGCAGCCCCTGCGGTCGTGGAGGCGCCTCTCCCGCCCATGCTCCTAAACCTGCTTAAGGCCCGCGAGGGCAAGCCGGTGCGCCACCTAGAGCCCGAGATGGCCGCATGCAGCACGCTCTACGACTGGGAGCTCACGTTGCCGGAAGTGCAGAAACTCATCGGTTTTCTCGACACCAACGTGCCCGACGATGCCAATGACTACTTCTACGCCGACAACGTGTACGAGACCCTGGAGGAGATGTCGCGCGGAGGCTATTCGCCGAACGCCGTTTTGCAATACGTGAGCGACGAAGGGATCATTCCCGACAAAGCGAGCCTGAAGCCTTTCCTCGACATACTCATGAACTTCCTGAACGCAATGCCCAACTGGGCAAACAACGGCTGGTCACCAAATGACATCCTGCGTGACGAAATGCAACAATAGCAGGCGAGTGACTCCGGCAGACATGCGCCCCCAATAGGCGGGCAAGGTTGCGGACGCATGCGGCTAGCAGACGCCCTGTCCCTCGGCCGGGTCGATGAGCTCAACGGGCGCGAGATGCTCACCGTCCCAATCGCACACGAGAATTGCGGCGTTGGGGATGGGCTGCGGATTGTCGAGGCGCGCGAGGTGCTCTTTGCCGGATGCGAGCAGTGTGAACCAGAGCACGCCGCCGTGGACCGCTGCGAGCACGCGCTCGTGGCCCTCGCGACCCATAAGCTCGGCCATGCACGCCGCCATGCGCGCGGCGGCCTCCTCCTCGGACTCGCCGCCAAACTGCGCGTAGAAGCCCCGCGTGCCGCGCGGCGGGTTGGTGTCCTCGGTAAGCCCCTCGAAGACGCCGAAGTTCTGCTCCTTCAGCCCCTTCACGCGCTCGTAGGGCGTGCCCGCCAGACCGAGCTCCTCGAGCACTATCTCAAGCGTATCGCAGGCGCGCTCCGCAGGAGAGGAGTAGAAGTGGTCAAAGATGATGCGCCGCTCGCGCAGCGCCTTGCCGGCAAGGTGGACCTGCTCGATACCCGCCTCGGTGAGCGGCGAGTCGCACCAGCCCTGCTTGCGGCGGAGCACGTTAAAGAGGGTCTGACCGTGGCGGACAAGGTAGAGCTGGGACATCGCGGACTCCTTACAAGAGACCTAGTGGGACAAGGGCGGACGGGGCGGGGCGCCGCCTGTTCGAGCAGGAATGATACCCGTTTTAGGGCACAAAGCGCCAGCGGGACCAGTGCTGCGGGCAGCCAAAGACCTCGACCACCGCGCCTCCCGCCGTGCGATAGCCGTGGATGTTCCCCTCGAGCATAAGCGTGAAGCCGGCGCGCCCGAGGTAGGAGTAGGTCTCGCCGTTGTCGGACATATGGACGAGTGTGACGGGGTGCCGGGCCTCGCGCGCGAGCTTGTCGAGAAAGCGGGTGAGCACCGCCGTGTCAAAGGGGTTGAAGAGGTAGATGTGGGTGTAGGGCGTAAGGTCTAGATCGAGCACGCTTGCCTGCCGGACCGCGAGGTTGGGATACGGCTTCGTCCACGCCTGCGCGATGCGGGCGAGCTCCGGATCGAGCTCGACGCCGGTCGCGCGCGCCGCCGGAAAGCGTTCCTGCATATAGGCGAGCACGCGACCGCACCCGCAGCCCACGTCGAGCAGATGGTCGCCCGCGCCCAGATGGAGAGGGGCCAGCAACTCGTCCAGCACAAAGTACGGCGTGGGCGTGGGGTCGTGAGCGCCTTCCTCGGCAAAGCGCGTCGCATGTGGGACGGCAAGCGACCTGCCCGCGGGCGCGATGTCGCGGGCGATGTCTGCCTGAAAGAGCTCGTCGCGCGTCATGCGAGCCCGCCCTCCGCCAACAACTCGTCCACCGAGACGATGCTGCGATAGAGCGCGCGGTGGCGTGCGTCCAGCGCAAGGTCGGTGTGGTAGTGGCCAAAGAGCCACATGCGGAAGGATAGGCGGTCCTCGATGTCGTCGAACCACGTGGTGAGGGCATCGGTCGTGATGCCTTCGGCGAGGGAGTCGGCGGGCAGCACCGCGGGCAGCCACCGTGTGGCGCAGCAATGCGAGATGACGAGGTCCACTTGCCAATCGGCAGCCGCGAGGTTGCGCTCGGCCTCGGCGTACTCGTCCCACGAGGGGAGCTCCTCGGGAAACCAGCTCCAACCGGGCGTGCGCCACTCTTTATCGTGGCTATCGGCGCCGCCCATGGTGAAGATGCGCCGTGTGGGAGGCGTGGACGGGGTGGCCGCGGGCGCCGAGGACGCGGTAGGCGCCAATGCCGAGGACGAAGCCGGCGGCTCGTCGCTGTCGTTAGCGGAGGCGAGGGGAACGCTCGGCAGATCGAAAACCTGCCCGCGCATAAGACGGATGATGTTGGGATACTCGGGGTAGACCTGGACCTTGCCGCCCCAGCGCTCGGTCACGGGAAGGTCCTCGAGATAGGGGTAGCACTCGTGGTTGCCGTCTACGTAGAGCGTAGTCCAAGGGCGGTTGTTCAGCCAGTCCAGCCAGTAGAGCTCGTCGTTGGAGCCGCTCCACGGCATCCCAAAGTCACCCGCGACGATAACAAAGTTGTCGCGGGTGAGAAGGCGTCCCTCCGGCCAGCGGCGGTACGAGAGCTTGGCGATGTCGATGCTGCCGTGGATGTCTCCGGTAACCCAGATGGCCATACGCTCCTCCCCTTCTCCGGTCCCTGTGCGCCGCGCGTTCCGTACACCTCGGCCCGCGGCGCTCGGGACGTGCGCCGTTTGCGGTGCGCACCATTCTACCTGCATACGGCACCTGTGCTCGGCAGGCGCAGAAAAAACCGTTGGGAACGTCGGGACAACCGTTGCCGGGTTCGCACTTGACAGGTCGTTACTCTGCCCGGTGCAATCAAGGTATAGTTTTGCGCTCGGCGTGCATGGTCCGCCGGGCGCCACGGCGGAGGGAGGCCGCATGCGCTACGTTTGCTCCATCTGCGGATACGTCTACGACGAGGAGGTGGAGGGAACGCCCTTCTCGGAGCTTCCCGACACGTGGACCTGTCCCCTTTGCGGCGCCGCCAAAAGCGCCTTTGAGCCCGAGCGCGCGGCAACCGGCGCGGGCACCGGCGCGACGGCTGCAGACGCAGGCGCATCGGCGGCCGTGATTTCGCCTACTGACGCGTCATCTGGCCCTGCGACAGCCGCCGCTGCGCCTACGAGCGCGTCTCTCGACCACGACCTCACCGAGCTGCCTGCCGGCGTGCTCGCCGCCATCTGCTCTAACCTCGCCCGCGGCTGCGAGAAACAGTACCTCGCCGAGGAATCCGCGCTCTTTGGCGAGCTCGCCTCGTACTTCACCGCGCGCGCGGCGGCCGAGCATGCGGACGCGAACGCCCCTGTACTCGACCAGATCGCTGACCGCTTCCAGCGCGACCTCGATGCCGGCTACCCCGCGCTCCGCTCCGCTGCCGAGAGCGCGGCCGACCGCGGAACCTTGCGCATCTGCACGTGGGGCGAGAAGGTGACGCGCACCCTCGCTTCTCTTGCCGAACGGTACCGGCGCGAGGGGCCCGCGATGCTCGACGGTACCCGCATCTGGGTCTGCTCGGTATGCGGCTTCACGTTTGTGGGCGAGCGTCCGCCCGCGCTCTGCCCCGTTTGCAAGGTGCCCGATTGGAAGTTTGACGAGATTCGTGGGAGGGCCGCATGAAGGCAACCGAGAAGACCCACATCGCCGTGAGGAACCTGCGCCTTTGCACCAAGGACTGCCTCTGCCTCTACGTGTGCCCCACCGGCGCGAGCGATACCGAGAACAGCATCATCGACCCCGAGAAGTGCATCGGCTGCGGCGAGTGCGCGGCCGCCTGCCCAAGCGGCGCGATCTCGCTGGTGCCCCTCTCCTACCCGCCCCAGCAGGTAAAAAGCGAAGCGGTGCTTGTTCCCGCGCTCGCCATGGCACGCGAGAAGGCGCGCACCGAGCAGCTCGCCCGCGCGCTTGCCTCCTCCTCTGAGGACGAGGGGGCGGGCAGGCTCGGCGCCGCCTTCGCCCGGGCAACGCGTCTTGTTGCCGAGGACCTTCTGCGCGAGAGCGGCTACATGCTGCCGCAGGGCAAAAACGCCCACGATCTGCTGCGTGCGCTCGTGGCGGCGCCGCCCTCGGACGACTTCCCTGTGACAGCTGCCGAGCGCCTGCTCGAGCTCATCCCCGAGAACGACGCGACCTCAGACGCCGCAGCAGACGCGGTCGTAGACGCGACCGCGAACGCCGCGGAGGTCGCGGCAACGGACGCCGCCGCGGACGCCCCGCCCGTGACGCGCACCTACCGTTGCCTCATGTGCGGTGCCGTCTTTGACGTACCCGAGGGCGAGACGCCCGTCTGCCCGGTCTGCGGCGCTGGTGAGGACTACCTCGAGCTCGTTTGACGCACAAAATGTAACGAAGTAAGTGGGCCTATTCGACCCAGCGGTTTACCGGCTCATTCTGAGCGGCAAAAGCCCTGCTAAAACTCATCGATACC
>CAUGVQ010000003.1 GCA_959602875.1 uncultured Collinsella sp.
CCTCGCCCTCGACGTTCTCGCCGGAGTTGAACTTCTCCTCGATGCGGTTCCAAGCGCGCTCGTACTCGGCACGCTTCTTGGAGAGCACGAGGCGACCGTCCTTGTCCTCCTTCTGAAGGACCAGGGCCTCGATGGAATCGCCGAGGTTGACGATGTCGGCCGGGTTAGCGTCCTTGCGGATGGAGAGCTCGCGGACCGGGATGACGCCCTCGGACTTGAATCCGATGTCAACGAGGACCTCGTCCTTCTCGATCTTGACAACCGTGCCGCTGACAAGATCACCCTCATCGAAGTCGGTGATGGTACCGTCGATAAGGTTGTTCATCTCCTCTTCATTCACATCGTCAAGAGAGAAGATGGACGCGTTCTGAATCTCACTCAAAGGTGGACCCCTTTCGATGTACGGGGCCCCGACCGCTAGACCTACGACAAGCACCGATCACAGAGACCGACACCCACCGCTTGGGAACACACTCGGGGGCCGACAGATACGGACGTGAGCCTCTAGAGAAACTCACGGAAATAAAGAATACGTTGTTGCAACCCGTTTTTCAAGAATGACTTGCGCATTTTTACAAGGGGTGCGAAAATTCGCGCATCCGCGCGGCGGACGGTCCGCATGGGGCGGCAAACGGTTTCGAGAGCCAAGGAGGTACCCGTGCTCAAAGCTGTCGCGTTTGATATGGACGATACGCTCCTCAGCATCAATCTATCTGCATTCATCGCCGTGTTCGCCAAAGACACGACCATGCTTCTTGCCGATATCAGCGGTAAGGGCGTTGTCGCCTGCGCTGCAGCCTACTCGACCGCGCTTCTCAACCTTAACAACAACGCGCGCGAGGACGATGACCGGCGGTCGAACCAGACGTTTTTGGACGACGAGGTGGAGAGCCGCCTTGGCGTGCCCATGACCGACCCCGTCATCGCCGACGTCTTCACCTACTACGAGCGTGAGGTCCTGCCCCAAAAGAACGACGGCATCATCGCCGCGCGACCCCGCGCCGGCGCACATGAGGCGCTCGAGGCCGTCCTTGAGCGGGGCCTGCGCGTCATGCTTCTCACCAATCCCAGCTTCAGCCGCGACTGCATCGAGTGCCGCATGGGCTGGGGCGGCCTTGACGACGTGCCTTTTGAGCTCGTGACGCACGCGGGCAACTCCACGCGCTGCAAGCCGAGCCCCACGTATTACCTCGAGAGCCTCGAGAAGATCGGCCTTAAGCCCGAAGAGGTCCTTATGGTCGGCAACGACGCCAAGCGCGACTTTCCCGATCCTTACTGCGGCATCCAAACCGCCTATGTGGGCGGCCGGCGCGTGGGCGACCGTGCGACGTGGTCAGGTACGATGGAGGAGTTCGCCCGGAACTTCGGCGAGGTGGAAGAGCGCTTCTACGGGCGCGCCAGTATGCCTGAGGCGTAGGCAAAGAACATAAGCACGATCGTGGCGACAATCAGAATACCCGCCAGTATCGCACAGCCCGAGCAACCGTCCCGGCATCCCGCACGGCCGTGAGGGCGCTGCGTGCGTTGGTAATCGTCGCGATACATCTGGGCAAAGGCGCCGTCCGCGGGCGTCAAGCGGCCGTTGCGGTCGATGTCGAGCGGGTTTGACACGACGCCTCCTCTGGCTCTGTGGGCACTACTTCTCATCAAGCTTAGCGGTTTCGCATGGGCTCGCGAGGGCGCGCGCGGCGAACGGTATAATGGGCATGCGCCACGAGGCGCATTACTACCAGCGAAGGGGAGCTTGCGGGACGGCAGGCTGAGAGGGGGCGCGCCCGCCCCGACCCGCATCACCTGCTATGGGTAATGCCAGCGAAGGGAGACGCATTATGACCCCAACATCAACCTCTACCGAGTCAACGCCCGTGCGCGCCGACGGTACGCCGTGCGTGACCCAGCTCGACTTCGCGCGCGCCGGCGTCATCACGCCTGCTATGCGCGCCGTCGCCGAACAGGAGCACCGCGACCCCGAGTTCATCCGCGCGGGCGTTGCCGCCGGGCGCATCGCCATCCCCGCCAACATCCGCCACCTCGCGGGCTCGCTCAGGCCCGCCGGCGTGGGCGAGGGCCTCTCCACCAAGGTGAACGTAAACCTCGGTATCTCCGGCGACGTGGCAAACGCCGACGTGGAGTGGGAGAAGGTCGCCACTGCCGAGAAGTTTGGCGCAGATGCCATCATGGACCTCTCCAACTCCGGCAAGACCCGGTTCTTCCGCCAGGAGCTTGTGGAGAAGACGCCGCTCATGGTGGGCACCGTTCCCATGTACGACGCTATCGGCTATATGGAAAAGCCGCTCGTCAAGCTCACGGCCGAGGACCTGCTCGAGACCGTGCGCGCGCATGCCGAGGACGGCGTGGACTTCCTCACCATCCACTGCGGCATCAACCGCTCGGTCATCAAGACCTTCAAGGAGACCGGCCGCCTTATGAACATCGTCAGCCGCGGCGGCAGCCTGCTCTTTGGCTGGATGGAGGTCACCGGCAACGAGAACCCGTTCTTTGAGTACTACGACGAGGTCCTAAAGATCTGCCACGAGTTCGACGTCACCATCTCGCTCGGCGACTCCTGCCGCCCGGGCTGCCTCTTTGACGCCAACGACGCCGCGGAGACCGCCGAGATGATCGAGCTCGGCAAGCTCACCCGCCGCGCTTGGGACGCCGGCGTGCAGGTGATGATCGAGGGGCCGGGCCACATGCCCATCAACGAGATCGAGGCGAATGTCCGCCTCGAGAAGAGCCTCTGCCACGGCGCGCCCTACTACGTGCTGGGGCCG
This sequence comes from uncultured Collinsella sp., assembly GCA_959602875.1. Classification (GTDB taxonomy): domain Bacteria; phylum Actinomycetota; class Coriobacteriia; order Coriobacteriales; family Coriobacteriaceae; genus Coprousia. The sequence continues at coordinate 2,775 of CAUGVQ010000003.1, forward strand.
CTTGTGACCGATATCGGCGTGGGCTACGACCACATCACCGCGGCCATCGGTGGGGCCATCTCGGCATCTGCCGGCGCCGACTTCCTCTGCTACGTCACGCCCGCCGAGCACCTGTGCCTGCCCGACGCCAAGGACGTGCTCGACGGCCTCATCGCCACGAAGATCGCCGCGCACGCCGCCGATATCGCCAAGGGCGTACCCGGCGCGCGCGATGTCGACGACCGCATGGGCGACGCACGCCGGCGCCTCGCTTGGGACGAGATGTGGCAGTACGCCCTCGATCCCGTGACGTCCAAGGCACGCTACGAGGCCTCCCCCGCCTCCACCGAGGGAACGTGCACCATGTGCGGCAAGATGTGCGCCGTCCGCACCGTCAACAAGATCTTCGAGGGAACGACGATCGACCTGGACGCCGAATAGCCCTCGCTCGCGGGGGGGGACGGCCAAGGCCCCGTGCTCAAACAGTCCTCGGCTGCGCTGCGCTTGCCTGCGGAACTGCGCGCGGGGCCATGGCCGCCCCACTCGCCGGACACCCGCCGCTTCAACACCCAAGAGGAGAAATGAGGTCCATCATGCAGAGCAAGACCATCCCCGCCGTACTCTCCATCGCCGGGTCCGACTCGTCGGGCGGGGCGGGCATCCAGGCGGACATCAAGACCATCGCCGCTCACCATCTCTTTGCCGAGACGGCCATCACGGCGCTCACCGCGCAGAACACCTGCGGCGTGCGCGCCGTTCTCGATGCCACGCCCGAGTTCGTAGCGGCGGAGATCGACGCTGTCTTTGAGGACATCCCGCCTGCGGCGGTGAAGATCGGCATGGTATCGCAGGCCGCGATCATCGAGGCCATCGCTGAGCGCCTCGAGGCATGGGAGGCGACAAACATCGTCCTCGACCCCGTTATGATGGCGACCTCGGGGGCGCGCCTTATCAGTGAGGATGCCGTCGACGCCCTCGTGACCCGACTCTTCCCGCTTGCCACGGTCATCACGCCCAATATTCTTGAGGCCCAGGCGCTGGCCGGCGGAGATGCTCAGGTTTCCACGGCGCACGACCAAGAGGAGCTTGCCTGCGCGCTCGTGCGCCGCTTTGGCTGCGCTGTGCTCCTCAAGGGCGGCCATAACGTGAACGATGCCAACGACGTGCTCGCTGAGGCGCCCGCCAACCCCGAGGACCGGCCGCGCACCACGTGGTTCCGCCACACGCGCATCGAGACCGAGAACACCCACGGCACCGGCTGTACGCTCTCCTCTGCCATCGCGTGCGGCCTCGCCCAGGGCCTTCCCCTCGACGACGCCATCGATCAGGCAAAGGCCTATCTCACAGGTGCCCTCGCCGCCGGCCTTGACCTCGGTCGCGGATCTGGCCCCATGGACCACATGTGGCAGCTCGCCCCCAGCCGCATCGCTTAGGGAAGACTTAATGTTGCGCGCAACGGCTCCGCGCGCGCTTAACCCCCTTGAGCGCGGGTAGAACAAGAGTATCCCCTGCCCCCAACCGGACAAGCGGTTGGGGGCTTTTTAGAAAAGGAGCCCACGATGAAGTGGTACGACGCCGATCACGATTACATCAACGACTACATCGACCAATGGAACCGCAGCGCCGGGCGCGCCAAGGCGGGCATGATCATCCTGGGCATCCTGCTCGCCCTCTCCGGCTTTGCCGCCCTTGCCGCCCCCTTGAGCACCTATGCCTTTGTGCAGGGCGTCATCTCAATTGTCCTTATCATGCACGGTGCCGGTCAGATTGCGACCTACGTGCAGACGCCCGAGTTCTTCCGCAACGGGGCGCAGCTCGCAACGGGCATCTTAAACGCGCTGCTCGGCGTGCTGCTGTTCATGCTCCCCACCAGCGTCATGGCAGGCACCATCGTTTACCTGCTTGCATTCCTTCTTATCATGACGGGCATCGAGCGCATCTCGTTCGCTCGGCAGATGCGCTACTACCAGATTCCGGCGAGCTCCATGGGCACCGCAACGGGCGTTCTCAACATCATCTTGGGCATTGCCTTTATCTTCATGCCGCTTGTCTCGGGCCTCGTGCTCAGCTACATGCTCGCCGCCTACCTTGTTATGGGCGGCATCACACTCGTGGTCGAGGGCATCTCCATCAAGAAGATCGAGCAGTAGGCACACCCGCAGACGACCGTACCCCTAAAGCATCGCACCAAGAGGCCGCCCGCGACGCGTCACATGCGTTGCGGGCGGCCTCATTTTCCGTTTTTTCAGGTATTCAACAATCCCGTAAAGAGACGACGACTAGAGCCCGCTTTCTTCCTCTATTTCACGAGGAAAAAACGTTTTCGGTGGCCGGTCTACTCACCCTGCCCGGCTTAGATTGTTGAATAAATGCATTTCCCAGCACGAGCAACTTGCAAACGCCAGGGATGCACCGCGGCAGACGGAATACCTGCATTACAAATACTTGCGCCAGTCGTCCTCGTCCTCGTCGTCGTCCGCTGCAGACGCCTCCTCTGCCTCGCGCACCTTGGCGGCGGCAGCAGCCGCCTCGGCAAACGACATCTCCGGAGCCTCGGGGAAGTTACCAAGCACATGGTGGAACTTGGCGAGATTCTCGTCGAAGCGCGTCTGCGGCACCGCAAAGATCACCTGTTTGATGCCCCACGCGCCACTCGAGAGCTCCTCGCGGAACAGCTCGGCCACGCGCTCGGCATCCCAGCCAAACACGCCGCAACCGTAGGCGCCGAGCACGACCTTCTTGCGACCGAGGTCGTCCACGATGGCAAGCACGAGCCGGATACGGTCGCGCATAGCGCGCTCAAGCTGCTCGTCCGTCACACGGTACTCCGCGAGCGCTCGGCGAGCGTTGGGCGCCGCCGCCACGATTACGTCGGCATAGGCATGCATCTTCCCCCGCTCAAAGCGCACGGCGGGCACCACGAGCGCGCGGTCACGGTAGAGCTCGCAGTTGATGTTGCGACGGCGGTTCTCCTGGTACCAATCACGCTGCTGCTCGAGGACGTTGAACAGGTACGATTCCGCACAAAGCGCTTCCTCCTGCGCCCATGCGCCGCGGATGTAGCCGCCACCGGGATTCACAAAAGAGGCAAAGTCGAGCAGTACGAGATCGCAGAACTGCGCGTAGCCGCGGCCGTTCTCGAGCACCGCCGCAACAGAATCCATATCAACGACCGTAACCGCAGGGAGTTCCGGAGCCGGCGTCTTCTCAGTCCCCTGCAACTCGATGGCTTCGTCAACCTTTGCAGGTTCCGCCTTCTCAACAACCAAGGCCTTCTTTGGTTTGGGCGCGCCGTCGTAGCGCACCACACCGGCGAGCGAACGCTCGATATCCTTTGCGAGGCGCGTCCGCACCTCGTCGGTATGCTGCTCGGCCGCCCGGGCGCGCGCCTCGCGCCGCGGATTCTGCCCGCCCGACCTACCGCGACCAAATCTACGCTCTGCCATGGGAACACCTTTCGCCGACTTTTTTATTTGCAACCATCCTAGGTCAAACGGACGCGCGTACGCATGAGAAATCGGTGACCAACGGTGACGGAAACGGTGCACGTAAACCATACTGTCAAAGCCTTTTGACTGCCGCGAGCGACACAGAGACGGCGCGCCATCCTATGATGATGCCAAAGCTCAGTCCAAGTGCCCTACGCCGTCTATGGGCGTAACCGAAACGGAGGAACGCATGGATATCGGCACGCGCATCCGCGAACATCGTGAAGCGGTCGGCCTGAGTCAGGCCAAGCTCGCAGACACGTGCTTTGTGAGCCGTCAGACGCTTAGCAACTGGGAACGCAACAAGACTCTTCCCGACATCGAGAGCCTCCGCCGTATGGCTGCGACATTTGAAACCACCGTAGATGCCCTCATCGGTGACGATGCGCCTGAGATCGTAGAGCGCATCGATGAAGACCGAACCGAACTCACGCACATTCTAAGGACGCGGATCATCATCTATGCCGTGTATTTGGCGTGGGTCATTTGGAACTACCTGGCTCCCGAGCAAGGCTGGTCACTGCTCTACCGCGAGCTCATCGGCCCTCTTGTGATGCTTGCCTTCGGATATTCCATCGGTCTCGGCAGATGTGAGACCATCATCGCCAAACGGCGCGGCCTTAACCCCAACCAACTCGCCGAAATCCTCGAGTTCGTCGCCCGTGATGAAAGCGGTTCCTGTATGATCAGTGCCCGCGCACTTAGACTTATCGCGCGCTATAGCAACGTCCTTGTATTCGCCACTCTCGCGCTCATCTATCTCACGCTCATCGCATTTTCTGACAGTTTTACTGCTGGTCACGCCATCCTGGGAATCGTAGCATTCGCCCTCGCCTACGTCTGCACGCGGCATGGGCCTGCAATCATGCGCAAGCTCAGAGAGTGACGCCGTCGCAGCGGATTGGGCACACGCGTCTCCATGCGCCCACAGGACCTTTCATCGGAGTCCACATACGCAGAGGCTGCGTTCATCGGCTCCTCGAATTCAGGAAATGCCGCTTGTGGCAAGATCCACAGCCTCCGCGATGTCATCGGTGATGTGCACGAGCTTGGGATCGAGGTCCGAGATCATGCCCTCGCCGCGCACCACGCCGTCGATCCACGTAAAGAGCCCCTCCCAGTACTCCGTCCCCACGAGCACCACCGGCGTGTGCGCCACCTTGTGCGTCTGGACGAGGGTGAGCAGCTCAAAGAGCTCGTCGAGCGTGCCGAAGCCGCCCGGGAAGACGATAGCGCCGTCGGAGTATTTGACGAACATGGTTTTGCGGACGAAGAAGTAGCGGAAGGTCATGCCGAGGTTGACCCAGCGATTGAGTTCCTGCTCGTGCGGAAGCTCGATACCAAGGCCAATCGAGGTGCCGTCCGCCTCGGCGGCTCCGCGGTTGGCAGCCTCCATGATGCCGGGCCCACCGCCGGTGATGGTGGCTACACCCCGCTCGGCAAGCAGCCGCCCCGCCTCGCACGCCGCCGCGTACATGGGGTCATCGGGTGCGGTGCGGGCGGAGCCGAACACCACCACTGCCGGTCCCACCTCGGCAAGCGCGCCAAAACCATCCACAAACTCCGCCTGGATACGGAGTACGCGCCACGGGTCCATGTGCAGCCAGTCGGTCGACCTCTCGCGTGCGAGCAGGTTCGCATAGGTGTTGTCGGTCGGAATCATGCGCCCGCGCATCATCACGGGACCGCGGTAATAGGTGCGATCGTCCTTTGCATCCTCATGCGCCTGCTGCCCGTCGGAATCGCCAGCCATGCGCAGGTCGTCATCGGTACTCATAGCAGCTCCAATCCGTGGCGCCCAATCGAGGTAGTGCGCCGCCGCCAACACAACACAACACACCATGATGGTTCATCATACCCACCATTCTCACCGAGCCGCGTAAGCGTCCGGAAAAGATTCCGCGTCCCGCGCGAATACCTGCTGCAAAAGATGTTTTGCAGCGCCTGCCGCGATCTTGCGGGTAAGCTCAGGTATGAAAGCGCGCAACGCAGCTGGGAGAAAGGCAGTCGCTATGGAAGAGCGGAACGATCGAAGCCCCTGTGACTCCGCCCGCATCGCCCCACGTTCCGAGGAGATTGCACGGCGCATCAAGGCACACCGTCAAACGCTGGGCATGAGCCAGGAGGCGTTCGCTCGCCGGCTCGCAGTGACGCGTCAGACGGTCAGCAACTGGGAATGCGCACGCACCATCCCCGACGCCGTCTCGATTCAGCACATCGCACGCGTCTGCGGCGTAACGGTCAGCGAGCTCCTTGATGAGGACGAGCGAGACGCACGCACCCGTGCCCTTGCCTCGCGTCGCGAGCTTGCACTAGTCCTGGGAATCGTTTTGGGGATTCAAATCGTGACCATGGTCGCCAACGGCATCGAGCTCAACTCCTCGGGCTCGCTCTCCCCTCACTCCTTTGGCGCCTTTCGCCTCGGCGCCCTTGCCCTCGGGGCACTCTGGATGCTGCATATCGCGCGGCGGGAAGGACTCACCACCATCCGCCAGATAATCGACTTCGCAAGCCTCGCCTCACGCAAACCGGGAGGCACGTGCGACAAAGTCCTGCGCTTTGTAGGCCGATGGTTCTGGACTATCTGGTTCGCTATGGCTGCCGCCACCTACTCTGTCGGATGCGTCCTCGGCATGGCCGGAGGAACAGCAGAGGCAACGAGCCTTATCGGTCCCGCATTCTTACTACTCGTAGGAACGATTCCGTTCACCTGGGAATACTCGGTAAACAGAGGCCGGAGCCGTCACTCCACCGCACAGGGCAGCTCGCCTGACGCAATCAGGTCGCAGAACAGGCGGTAATCCGCCTCGTTCTGGTCCGCGTAGGCACAGGCGAAGTCGGCGAGCGCATCGGCAAACGCATCCTCCGCGGCGCGCAGTTCCTTCTTGGGAAGTCCGTAGCCCGTATACGCCGCAATGGCAATACCGTCACCCGTGCGCGCGTGGGCGTGCGCAAGCGCCCAGGCGCAGAGGCGCGCCGTCGAGCGCAACCCCTCCACGCCGATGCCCTCGAGGTCGATCGATCCCTTGCCGTTCCAGAGCTGGCGCACGTAGTAGTCGCGATGCTCGCCGAGCGGGTTCTCGACGCTCGTCCAACCAAGTAAAATGTCCGCCGTCGACTGAATCAGGCGCTGGCCCTCGACCACGCGCTCGCCAGCGCTCGCGAACCCCGCGGGGCGCCAGAAACGCTCCACGACCGAGGTCTGCGCCTCTTTGACCTGCATGACCAAGGGGTCGTCGGCATCTTTGCCCGCAAGCAGCACCGCCCACGCGCGCGTGCCGACGCTTCCCACGCCCACGACCTTTTGCGCCGCGTCCTGGTAGCGGTAGCGATTGAATAGAAAGCGCCGGTCGTAGGAGAGGCTGTCGAAGTAGCGACGCATAAGGACCATGAGCGCGTGGGAGAGTTCCACGGTGTCGCGATAGCCGTGGTGCTCGGAGAGCGGCACGAGCTCGGGCGGACGCATCTCGAAGCGAAGCTTTCCGCCCTCGACGCGCGCAAGCTTCTCCACGGCACGAGCGCTGTTTTTGGAACGTGCCTTCTCCATGGCCCGGCGAAGCGTCCGGCTCTCACGCCCGCTCATCTCATCCTCAAAGTGCGCGACCACCTCATCGAGGTCGAGATGGGCGTGCCACACATCGAGCTCCCCCATCTCGGCAAAGTCGGCAAGCGCCCGCGCATAGGCCTTGGCGCAGGCGCGCACGGCGGCGCGGCGGTCATGGCGCGAGAACCCGCGCTCGCGACCGCAGATCTCGATGCTCGCCACAAGACGGCAAACGTCCCACTCCCAGGGGCCCGGTGCCGTCTCATCGAAGTCGTTGATATCAAATACAAGGTGGCGCGTGGGACTTAAGAACATGCCGAAGTTGGCGATGTGCGCGTCGCCCACCGCCTGGATCTCGATACCGGTGACGGGACGTGTGGCGAGGTCGCTTGCCATGATGATCGCCGAGCCGCGGAAGAACGCAAAGGCGGAGGTGCTCATGCGGCCGTAGCGTATGGGGATGAGGTCTGCCACGCGCGTAGAAGACTGCTCCTCAAGCAGCGCGATAGCCGAGGCGCTGTCTTGGCGGAGGTGCCACGATGCGAGAGTTTCGACAGGACAGCGCGTGGCAGCCAGCTTGCCGCGTGCCACGCGCTCCTCGCGCGTTCCGCGGTCGCGGCGATCGGGCGACACCCGTGGCGCGGCGCCCATTAGTAGTCCGCCGCCGCGGGCGAGTCCATCCAGGAACGAACGAACTCCCCATAGGCACCTGCGATGATGGCCTTACGCGCCTCGCGCATGAGGTTCAGCAAAAAGTAGATGTTGTGCATCGAGAGCAGGATGCCGCCGAGCATCTCGTGCTGCGTGATCATGTGGCGGATGTGCGCACGAGTGTAGCCGCCCGTACAAACCGGGCAGGTGCACTGGGGGTCAATGGGGCCGAGATCCTGCGCAAAACGAGCGTTGCGGAAGTTCAGGCGTCCCTCATGGCTAAAGGCAGACCCCATGCGCCCGGTGCGCGTGGGTAGCACGCAGTCGAACATATCGATACCGCAGGCCACGCCGCGCACGAGCGTGGTGGGGTTGCCCACGCCCATGAGGTAGCGCGGCTTGGTGCGAGGCATGTGCTCGGCCGCAAGCGGTTCGAGCGACTCGAACATGGTCTCGTGGTCCTCGCCCACTGAATAACCGCCGATGCCGTAACCCGGAAAGTCGCCCATCTCCTCCAGGCGCTCGAGCGAGCGTACGCGCAAATCAAGATGCATGCCGCCCTGCACGATGCCAAAGAGCGCCTGGTCGGGACGGGTATGCGCCTTATAGCAGCGCTCCGCCCAGCGGCTCGACAGGTCCATGGCGCGCTCCACATCGCGGCGTTCGGCAGGATAGCCGATGCACTGGTCGAGCTGCATGCAGATGTCGCTTCCCAGTTTCTGGGCGATGGCCATGTTGTCCTCGGGCGTCCAGAAGACGTGGCTGCCGTCGTAGTCGGTCGCGATGAAGCGCACGCCTTCGTTGGAGAGCTTGACCGCGTCGCCGTGGCTGAAGACCTGGAACCCGCCCGAGTCCGTGAGGATCGGGTGGTGCCAGTTCATGAACTTGTGCAGCCCGCCCGCCTCGGCAATAAGGTCGGCGCCGGGACGCATGGCCAGGTGATAGGTGTTGGAGAGCACGATCTGCGCACCTAGGTCGCGCACCGTCTCCCACGGGATGCCCTTGACCGTGGCCTTGGTTCCCACGGGCATGAAGATAGGGGTCTCGATATCGCCGTGCGGGGTGTGCAGCACGCCCGCGCGCGCGTGGGTCTTAGGGTCTTCGGCGATGATGTCGTAGCGGAAAAGCGACTGGTCCATGGGTTCCTCTCAAGATGGCAGGGTTGCCGTGCGCCGGCCTATATCCTGCCGCTGGCCCGTTTACCGGTTTGATTGGCATTCCAGTATAGCGAGCTGGGTAGGATATGCCTATATGCACCTATCGCAACTACGGGCCGCCCACCCTCCGGGCGCTCGGCGACCCCGGAGGGGAGAAGGTATGGCAGAACGCACCAGCACGACCCTTGCATCGTGGAAAAAGACGGCGAGGGTCGTCATCAAGAAACTCGAGCGCAACAACATGGAGGGCTACTGGGCCGCATCGCGTGCAGACGCCATCGACATCGTCCGCTCCTGGCTCCACGACGGCGACTCGATCACCTGGGGCGGCAGCGAGACCTTTACCGAATCGGGCATGAAGGCAGCGCTCGTCCGTGCGAGCACCTACCACATGCTCGACCGCACGCGCGCGACCACCGAGGACGAGAAGCGCGCCATGTGGCAGGCGCGCACCACGGCGGACTGGTTCTTCATGAGCGCCAACGCCCTCACCTTAAACGGCGAACTCGTAAACATCGACGGCAACTCCGACCGCTGCTCGCTCCTTCTGCACGGGCCCGAGCATGTGGTGGTACTGGTGGGGATGAACAAGATTGCGGCGGACGTGGACGCCGGCATCAAGCGCATCCACACCACCGTCTGCCCGCTCAATGCCGAGCGTCTCCACACGAGCACGCCCTGCGAGCTCACGGGCGCCTGCATCGACTGTCATGCGCACAAGTGCATGTGCTGCAACGTCGTGGTTACGCGCCATTCTCGTCACCCCGGTCGCATCAAGGTCGTCCTTATCGGCGAGGAGCTCGGCTACTGAGTGGCGCCCGCGCAAGAGCATTAGGACTGAACCCAAGCCTCGCGAGCAAATCGGCATCAGCCTCGTCGCAGATGGAAAGGTACTCCGCGCAATCCACGGCGCGGACCTTCGACTTTCGGAATGCCGCCTCGTTCCGCGTGATGATGAAATCCATGTCATTCAGCTCCGCACAAGCACGAATGAGCCCATCCTCAAAATCCGGTTCATTGGACTCAAGCGACATAAGGCAGTCTTCTGCGCTCGTGGGAGCAACTACCAGAAGGCCCATTAGGTGGTGCACCGCCGCACGCGCAGCAGGCTCCCCATATTGCTTGGACAGGACATAGTAGGCATCTTTGAGCGAGCCCGAGGTCACAAACCCCATGTCGCCCTCGCTACTGCAACGTCTGAGAACGAGGCAAGCCTCCTTTGACTGAGGGCGAGCGGGACACACCGCATCCAAAATGATGTTCGTATCAAGCAGGATGCGAAACCCATCTCGCCTACTCATACCTGCTCGCAATCACGTCTTTCATCTCTTGGTCAGAGAGCGTCGCTAGCCACGGGGACTCGGGAAGCGCCGAGCGGAACGCCATAAACTCGTCCCATGGATCAATGGCCGGGGAATCTTGCGCGGCGCCTTCCGCAGCGGGAACAACGCCTGTGCGCGCAATGTTCTCCCATACGACTCGGATTACATCCGCCACCGAAAAACCCGCCGCGCGAATAACCGCGTCCGCCCGCGCCCGCACCGCATCGTCCACCCTTCCGGACACAACCGATGTCGCCATACCGACCACTTCCCTTCTGTATACAAGTATACAGAAAACGAATGAGAGCCTTGCCCCTCTTTTAAGAGCAATCTGCGTTCATAGAAACGGTGCCCGTACCGCTTAAGAAGAGGCGGTACGGGCACCTAAATGAACTACAAGCTAAATGGAGCGCAAGCGAATCGACTTCAGAGCTTGAACACCGCTAGCACCTAGAGACCGAGCGCCTCGGCAAACTCGGCAAGCGTACCGGGGATGTCGATCTGCTGTGGGCAGACCGCGGCGCACGCACCGCAACCGATGCAGGCGCTCGGCTTCTTGTCGTCCGGCAGCGTCCCCACGAGCATGCTCGAGATGAAGTCGCCCTTACCTGTGAGCTTCATCTGGTTGTACATGGAGAGCAACGTGGGGATGTCGAGGCCCTGCGGGCAATGACTCGTGCAATAGTGGCACGCCGTGCAGGGCACCGTCCCCTGCCCGAGCATATCGGCAACCACCTCGGCGAGCACGGCACGCTCCGCCTCGCTCAGCGGACGCTCCTCCTCAAACGTAGCGATGTTTGCCTTCAGCTGATCCATATTGGACATACCAGAAAGCGTCACCACGACCTCGGGAATGCCCTGCAGGAAGCGGAACGCCCACGCCACCGGCTCCTCGTCCGGACGCGCCGCGGTAAGCTTCGCTGCGTTCGCCTCGGAGAGGTTGGCGAGCTTGCCGCCGCGCACGGGCTCCATGACCCATACGGGGATGTTCCACTTCTTCAGAAGCTCCACCTTGCCGCGCGCATCCTGGAACTCCCAATCGAGGTAATTCAGCTGGATCTGGCAGAACTCCATGTCCTTGCCGTATGCCTCGAGGAAGCGCTCCATCACCGGGATCGAGCCGTGGGCCGAAAAGCCCAGATGCCGGATGCGGCCCGCCTCCTTCTGCTTCATGAGGTAGTCGTAGATGCCATACTTGGGGTCGAGGTAGGCGTCGATGTTCATCTCGCACACGTTGTGGAAGAGATAGAAATCGAAGTAATCCAGCCCCGTCTTCTCAAGCTGGCGCTCGAAGATCTCGGCCACCTTACCCATGTTGGCAAGGTCGTAGCCCGGAAACTTGGTTGCCACATAGAAGCTATCGCGCGGATGACGGGCAAGAGCGCGGCCCATCACGAGCTCGGAGTTTCCGTTGTGGTAGCCCCACGCGGTATCGAAGTAATTGATACCATGCTCAAGCGCATAGTCGACCATCTCCGTGGCGGCAGGCTCGTCAATCTTGCCGTCGTCACCATCAATGACGGGCAGGCGCATCGCGCCAAAGCCCAGCGCCGAGAGCTTGAGGTCCTGAAAATCACGGTAAATCATGCGTGCCTCCCCAAATTGCATACGGTCGCAAACCGACGCCGGCGCCAGCCCAAAGCGTAGCTCGGGTTGACAAGGTCGGGTGCTCGCCCGCAGTGTATCTGTTGGAGCCGACTCCAAGGCAAGCAACATTTTCAACGTTGTTACCATCGAATGCCATCGAGCGACAAGCTCGCTCAATGGCCTGATTCATCCAACCTTTGACCGCACGAGCAAGTATCATGGAACCATTGAACATTCTGCCGCCGGCAGGGCGCTTTGGAGGATGCGATGGACGAGCAGAAGCACGTGGACGAGGAACTGAACGATATGAACGACGCGGTTGAGGACACCGGCGCGGCTATTCCCGATTTCCTTAAGCGGGACCACTCCCCCGAAGCCAAGGTCGTGACCACAGAGGGTGCTGATACGGACGCCCCTGCCAGCGAGGTGACCGATGCCACCGAGCTGGCGGGCACTGAGCCCACCTCGATATCGTCAGCAACCGCCGAGGCGGAGAATGCCGCCGAGGATGCTGAGCACGGTGTGGCTGAGGTCGCCGCCGGAGCGATGAGCGCCGTCAGCTCTTTCTTCTCTGAGGGCGCGGGCGCCGTGCGTGCGATGAGCGCCGCCAAGCGCGCCCATGCCGAGGCGCGCGAGCACCTCGAGGGACTCGAGAAGACCATCGCCGACGAGGAGGATGAACTCGCACACCGTCGTGACATTGCCGAGCGCTACGAGGAGATTCTTACCGAGGAGCGCGCTCGCATCGCAGCCGCCGAGGAGAAGCGTGCCGCTGCCCAAGAGCAGCAGGCGCAGATCCAACAGGAAATCGATGCGCTCAAAGAGAAGCTTCAGACCATGAAGGACGAGGACGCGCAGACCGAGAAGCGCCTGAAGGCCGCCCTCGAGGCGGCGGAGGCCACCGAGACGAGCGCCCGCGAGCAGGGCTCGCGCCTTCAGCGCCGTCTCGACGACGCCAAGCGCAACCTCGATAAGGCCCGCGCGGAGCAAGAAAGCGGCGTTGCCGCGGCAAAGGCCGCCGTGGAGAGCGCTCAAGCGCGCCTCGACTCACTGAAGGCAGAGTTCACCGAGGTGCAGCGAAATCCCTCGGCAAACTCCGCTAATTACAGCGTGCGCGCTCAGGAACTTGAACTCGACATTGCCGACGCCACCGATGCGCTGCGTCGCGCGCAGGAGGACCTGCCCCGCGTGACCTTGGAAAACGAGCAGGCCATCGCTCAGGCTGAGCGGGCTCTCACCGAAAATGAGAAGCCTATCGAGGCCGCCAAGGCTACGTTTAAGGAGGCGTCCGCCGCTGCGGACAAGGCACGCGAGGCCTACCAGAGCGCCAAGGACGACGCCCAGGAGCGGCAGCGCGCGCTGAAGGGTCAGATCTCTGATCAGGAGAAGGCAAAGCGTGCCCAGGAGCAGGTCGAACAGGACGCCTCCGACGAGATTGCCGTCGCCGAAACCGTCATCGACGAGGCCGAGGATATCCACGCGCATCCGGAGGTGACCGAGACCATCGCCGCGCGCCTGGAGGCGGACCGCGCCGAGCGCGACGAGTCGCTCGCTGAGGTCGAGTCGCTCGCCGCAGCCGAAAACGACGTGCGCGCGCAGACCCGCGGATCCCGTCTGCGCTTTGGCGCCGCGATCGCGGGCATCATCATCGTTGTGATCATCGTGCTTGTGCTCGTCTTTGTGCTTTAGTGGACGCGGCGCCCCTCCCACTGAAAGCAATAAGGGGCGCCTTTCCAAAACGTGGGTACAGAGTGATTCCCAAACTAAAAATCAACTATTCAACAATCTGCTCTGAACTCTCAAAGAAGGCCATCTCTATCGACTCTTCTCACCTGCAATTCTGGTGATCGGAAAAGGCACTTACTGCAATACCCACACACAGATTGTTGAATAGCTGACATTTCTAGATTGGAAGACGATCGCGTGCCCAAAACCAAGGGAGGCACCGCCTGAGCGGTGCCTCCCCGGCAAGTAACTATTACGGTGGACTCTCCTCCATCCCACTCCCGAAGGAACGGAACCCGTATGCTCTCCTGTGGGCTGCCCCTACGACCACGTCATCGGTCTCAACCCCATCTCACGCGGGGCGGACGTCGGGCCACCTTCACGAACCCACGGTACTTACGCGACCTCGGTCTCGCAGGCGCCGTACCCACAGGCCCTAGCTATATCCTCTGTGCCCATGGGACTCACCTCCTCGTCCGGTCGCTTTCCTCTGGAGCGACTTCCTTTTCCGTCACTCCTCTTGTTCCCGAATAGCGGCCCTATATACCACATTTAGCAGGAAAAATGGCGCTTGCCGCAAACGGTAGGAACATGTCGGCGAACGGATGGGGTTGAGCTAGGCGGACGCACTGAGCGCGAGAACGCCGGAACGGATGGACTACTCGATGAGCATCGCGTCACCGAAGGAGAAGAAGCGGTAGCGCTCACGCACCGCCGCAGCATAGGCGTCCATAACCTGCTCACGCGTGGCAAAGGCAGATACGAGCATCATGAGCGTGGAGCGCGGCACGTGGAAGTTGGTGATGAGCGCGTCCACCACGTGATAGGTCGAACCAGGCATGAGGTAGAGATTGGTCGTGGCGTCCGTGCGCACGACCACGTCTCCGCGCCCAAGGGTGTCGGCGCCGTCGGCGCGGTCCTCAAAGCGGCGGGCGACCACGGGCGGCTCCGCAACGGGCGCCTCGGCATCAAAAGCGCTCTCGAGCGACCGCACAGCCGTCGTACCCACGGCGATGACACGATGACCCGCTCGCTTGGCCTCGTGCACGGCGTCAATCACCTCGGCAGGCACGTGATAGCGCTCGGTGTGCATGACGTGTTCGGTGGGATCGTCCTCCTCCACCAAGCGGAACGTGTCGATACCCACCTCGAGCTCGACCGCCACAAAGCGGGCGCCCTTGTCCTCGATGCGCTGCATGAGCTCGGGCGTGAAGTGGAGACCGGCCGTGGGAGCGGCGGCGGAGTGCTCCTCCTTCATGGCGTAGACGGTCTGGTACTTCTCGGGGTCGCCCGCGTAATCGGTGATGTAGGGCGGCAGCGGCACATGGCCCGCCGCATGGATCGCCTCGTCAAGCGTGCGCGGCGCACCGTCTGCGCCCTCCCCCTCCGGCATGAAGCGCACCAGGCGTCCGCCGCGGCTCTCGGGCACGAAGTCAATGACCTCGCCGATGAGCACCACCGGCGCGCTCTCGGGGGCGTGCGCCCCGCCGGCGCGATACTCGATCACCGCACCGGGCTTAAGGCGCTTGCCCGGGTTTACCAGGCACTCCCACACATGCCCCATAGGGTCGATGTCCTCGCGGCGGCGCAGCAGCAGCGTCTCGGCAACGCCGCCGGTGGGCTTGCGGCCGATGAGGCGCGCCGGCATGACGCGCGTCTTGTTGATGACGAGCACGTCCCCCGGCTCGATGTAGTCGATGATGTCGTAGTAATGCTTGTGCTCGATGCTACCGCCCGACGGAAGCGACTCGACGTCGCCGGTCTTGGCAAGCGGCTCGCCGCGATGCAGCACAAGAAGACGGCAGGAATCGCGAGGCTCGGCAGGAGCCTGGGCAATCAGTTCATCGGGAAGTTCGTAATCAAAATCATCGGTGCGCATGGGCGTGCTCGATCCTTGTCGCAAACGGTTATCGGCTAACGCCTAAGAGTAGCACGAGCGCCGCTTGGGGCACAGAGAAGCCACAGGCTACGCGCGCCCACCCGCGCGGCGTCTGTCGCGCCAGTTGAGCCATTCGCGCACAAGCGCGAGCGCAACACTCACCAAAACAAGGGCGGCGAGCACATGAAACGCCATATGCATGCCATCCATAAAGACGTCCGGCCTGCCCTCGACATAACTTGTCACCGGATACCCGATCGAGCGCGACATGCCCCCGTACAGAAGCGCCGAGCCCACGGTGATGCCAAGCGACTGTCCAAGATAGCGCATGAGATTGCCGAGCGACCCCACAAAGCCGAGTGCGCCCTCGGGCGCGTGCCCCATGATGAGCGAGTTGTTGGGCGCCTGGAAGATGGAACTGCCGAGCGAGGTGAACATAATGCAGGGGATGAGCACAAACAGCGGGGTATCGACGGCAACGCTCCCCATGATGACGAGGCCGCACAGGTAGATGGTCTGCCCCACCAGCGTCGGCCGCTCACAGCCGACCTTATCGGACACCGCGCCCGAGATGGGACCGCATATGGAATTCACCAAGGGATAGCAGGCCATGATGACGCCCGAGAGCCCGACGGCGATGCCGCGCGCCTCCTGCAGGTAGTAGGGGAAGATGAACGTGTAGGCGCTCATGGCGAGGAAGATGATCACCATATTGACGAGGTCGATGGCAAAGCGCACGTCGCGAAACACGCCGAGCGTCACGAGCGGTGATGCCACATGCCCCTCGACGGCAACGAACACGACGAGCAGCACGCCCCCGACCACGAGCAGAAGCACGTTCACGGGCGTCACGCCGATCTCCATGAGCGAGATCGCAAAGAAAAGCGAGAGTATCGCCGGCACGATCAGAAGCGTGCCCGCCGGATCGAAGGCGGCGCGCCGCTGTGGCGGACGGTTCTTGAGCACCTTGAGCCCGATGAGAAACGACAGCACCCCGATGGGAATGTTGATGATGAAGATGAACTCCCAGGGAAGAACCGACACGATGAATCCGCCGAACGTGGGGCCGCACATGGCACCGAGCGCGGTGAACGTTGCCACGAGGCCGAGCGCGCGCCCACGGCTTGTGGGGAACGACTCGGTGATGATGCCCTGGTTGTTGGCAAGCGACGCGGCGCCGCCGAGGGACTGAACGGCACGAGAGGCAACGAGCGCCGGGAAGGTGCTCGAAGCGGCGCAGAGCGCAGACCCCAGCGTGAAAAGGACCACGCCCGCTTGGAATATGCGCACCTTGCCAAACATATCGCCCAGCCGCCCGAAGACGAGCAGCATCGCACAGGTAACGATGCTGTAGATGCTCGTCACCCACTGAATGTCGGCCATACTGACGCCAAGCTCCCGCTGAAGCGACGGCAGCGCAACGTTGACGATGGTGCCGTCGAGGACCTCCATGAACGTCATGGCGAGTATCACAACAAGCGCGGCGCGCTCGTGGTGCTTTTCCGTCAACGTGTCTCCTCCCGGCTGCCGTTTGCTTGCGAATGCCCGCCTCGGCGCTCGTCGCGCAGGCGCGCACGGTCGAGGGCCGCCTCGGCGGCCGAGAAGCGGCATCCGCAATAGTTCTGTCGGTACATGCCGAGCTCGCGCGAGCGACGCGTTGCCTCGGGGTACCAGGGGCGAAAATCGCGTATGACCGGCGTCAGGCCCCGGGCCTCGCAGAGCCGGACTAAAACGTCGTTGCAGGTCGCGAACTGCTGATAGGGAGACACCGCGAGCGTCGTCGCAACGTGCGTGAAGCCCTCTTCCTCTGCCACGCAGCACGCCTCGGCAAGCCGCAGCGCGTAGCAGGCACGGCAGCGCGCCTCGCGACGGCGTGCCCCTATGGGCGCCACGGAGCTCTCCCACCGGCCGTAGTCCTCGCGCGCCTCGATGAGCGGAATGCCCTGCGCGGTGCACCAGCGCCTGAGCTCGACAAGGCGACGCTCATGCTCTTCGGCGGGCTGGATATTGGGGTTTGTCCAGCAGATGGTGGGCTCAAACCCCTCCTCTACCAGCAGACGCACCGGCTCGAGGGAGCACGGCGCGCAGCAAGCGTGCAGCAAAAGGCGTGTCATGCGCGAGCCTCCTCTCCCTCACCGAACAGGCGCACACCCCATGTCGTGTCCTCGCAATACGCAATGGCGGGGTTGCGGCAGATGGTCCGCACATAATACCAATCGCCCGCGCAGCCGCACAGATGTATTGCCGCGACGGCGCACCCGAGTACTGGAACCCCAAAGGCGGCGCCGATGACAAGCACAAGGGCTGTGACGACAATCGTTGGGGCGATAACGATCGCAAGGTAGCGGCGCCTTGCGTAGACGATGCCCTCCGCGCAGGCAAAAAGCATGCCCGCGCCCCAGTTTGCGCCAAACGTCACGCGTGCCCCGGACGGGGCAAAGAGCTTGAAAAACAGGGCGTGCACGAGCTCGTGCACAAGCAGCGCCGCCATCGACGCCACCGCGAGCACGACGAGCCACCCCAGCATAAACGCAGATCTGAACGCGCGAACGCCAAGCAACCCGGCGAGCGCCGGGTCAAGGGCGGACGGCATGAAGATGCGCAGAGCGGCGGCAAACCCTGCGGTAGCGAGCACCCCGATACCGAAGGCGAGGGCGGACGCGCGCGAGATCCACCGCAAAAGTGCGTGATCCTCGAAGGTTCGTATGTCGGCGATTTTTCTCATGTCCACCAGTGTACACGCGTGAGCGGTCAGCTGTGCCATAATGTGGGGCGACGGCGGGCTGGCGCCTGCGAACGTTGCTCGCGCGCAAACCCCGCCACCGAAAATCCCGACCCTCCGCATCCAAGGAGTTTTATCGTATGGCCCCTCACCTCACCAAAGACACGCGACCCGCCTGGCCACACCGCGCCGTCGTCACCGCCGGTATGCCCTACGGCAACAAGAACCTCCACTTCGGCCACGTGGGCGGCGTCTTCATTCCGGCCGACTTCTTCGCGCGCTTCCTCCGCGATCGCATCGGCGAGAAGAACGTGCTTTTTGTCTCGGGCACCGACTGCTTTGGCTCCCCCATTATGGAGAGCTACCGCAAGCTCACCGAAGAGGGCACCTGCTGCGGCACCATCTCCGATTACGTGCAGGCCAACCACGACAAGCAGGCTTCGACGCTCGAGGGCTACGACGTGCGCTGCGACTTCTTTGGCGGTAGCGCCCTCGCGCCCGCGGCGAGTGTGCATGAGCAGATGACCGCCGAGGTCATCGGTCGCCTCCGCGACGCCGGCGTGCTCGAGAAGCGCTCTACGCTGCAGTTTTACGACGCCAAGGCAGGGCAGTTCCTAAACGGCCGCCAAGTGCTCGGCCACTGCCCCATCCAGGGCTGCAAGTCCGAGAAGGCCTACGCCGACGAGTGCGACCTGGGCCATCAGTTTGAACCGGAGGAGCTCATCGCCCCCGTCTCCGCCCTGACCGGCGAGACGCCGGAGCTCCGCCCCGTCGACAACCTCTACTTCGACCTGCCCGCCTACCTCGACTACCTGCGCTCCTACACCGCAGAGCTGGAGGCGGACGACACGGTGCGACCCGTGGTGGTGAAGACCATGGAGGAGTGGCTCGGCGAGCCCGTCCTCTTCATCCAGAACAAGTTCCGCGAGGCGTTCGATGCCGTCGAGGCTGAGCTTCCCGACCACACCTTGGTGGAGCCCGAGGGCAACAAGAGCTCCTTTACCGTCGCGTTCCCCTCCTGGCGCGAGCGCGACGAGGCACACGGGGTGCTCTCCGCGGGCGGCGTGCGCTTCCGTTCCGGCAAGGCGCTCGTCCCCTTCCGCATCACCGGCAACATCGACTGGGGCGTGCCGGTGCCCGACACCTGCGGCTGCTCCGGCCTCACCTGCTGGGTATGGCCCGAGAGCCTCTGGGCGCCCATCAGCTTCACCCGTACCGCACTCGCCGAGGCGCCTGAGGGGCGCTATGCGAGCACGGACTGGCACGACTGGTGGTGCAGCGAAGATGCACACGCCTACCAGTTCATCGGGCAGGACAACATCTACTTCTACGGCGTCGCCCAGACGGCGCTGTGGGAGGCACTTGGCTGCGGCATGCGCCAGTCGACGCTCGTCGCCAACTACCACGTCCTCTACATGGGTAAGAAGGCGAGCTCCTCGAGCAAGACCCCGCCGCCGCCCGCCTCGGAGCTCCTCGAGCACTACGACGCCGAGCAGCTGCGCGCCCACTTCCTGTCGCTCGGACTCGGCGAGAAGCCGGTAAGTTTCTCGCCTAAGGCCTACGACACGCGCGAAACCGGCAAGAACCCCGACGGCACGCCGCTTCTGGCGCGCGACGACAAACGCGTGATCGACCCCGTCCTGAAGGAGGGGGCGCTGCTCACGGGCGTCTTCAACCGTCTGGCGCGCTCGTGCTTCTACGGCGTGGCAGAAAAAGAGGGCGACCCGAGCACGGTTCGAACGGGCTGCATTCCCGCCGGCAACGCCTCCCCCGCTGTTGTTGAGGAGGCGGAGCAGGCCATCCTCGCCTTCGAGCAGGACGTCCACCACTTTGAGTTCCATCACGCGCTCGGCGTCTGCGACGCCTACCTCCGCGCCGCCAACAAGCGCTGGAGCGACGCGAGCAAGGCTGCCAAGGCAGCCCAAAAAGAGGACCAGGCGGCAGGCGACGCCCTCATGCACCAGGCCCTCGTCGACGCCTTTGCGGAGCTGCGCGTGGCGACCGTTCTTATGCACGCGATCGTCCCCCGCGGTTGCGAGCTCATTTGCGAGTACTTTGCCATCGACAGCGACGTCTTCTTCAGCTGGGAGCATATCTTCGATACGACCGACGAGCTTGTTCGCTCGCTCGGTGAGGAGCCGGGCACCCACCGTGTGAAGGTGCTGCCCCCGCGCTTTGACTTCTTCGCGTATCAGGCGTAGCAACACCTCGGCGCCGGGACCGTGCTAAAGCGCGCCTCTAGTTTAGTGTCATGCGGGCGAAGCCCGTCTGGAACAGCCGCCGTGCAGGGCGGCTGTTCCCTTATGCTCCCATGAATAAACCTTGCATCAATTGGGGTATAGTTGCTGGGTTCGCCCCGCCTTGCCGGCACCCACCCGGCACCGATGCGGGGCGCTTCGTCGTCTATCCGACCAAGGAGGTACCGCCCATGTCCGAGCTTTCGATTCGCCGCGCGACCGATGCAGACATCACCGCTGTCGAGGAAGTCCTGCTCGAAGGCAAGGCCGCCATCGCCGAGCTCGGCATCTCCCAGTGGCAAAGCGACGCCTATCCCAGTCGCGCCGACGTGGCAAGTGACATTGCGGCAGGCTCCTGCTACGTTGCCGAGGACAGCGCGGGCGAAGTGCTCGGCACCATCTCCCTGTCCTTCGACGGCGATGAGACCTACGATGCAATCGAGGGCGCCTGGCTTACCGAGAGCACGAGCGCATGCGCTCGCTACGGCACCATCCACCGCACCGCCGTCCGCCGCGCCGCCGCCCGACGCGGCGTTATGAGCGCGCTGTTCCGCGAGGCAGAGCGCATCGCGCAGGAGCGCGGGTCAGAGAGCGTGCGCGCCGACACGCACCCCGGCAACACCCCTATGCGCCGCCTTCTCGAGCGCATGGACTTCAGCGAATGCGGTACCATCAGACTCATCCGCGACGACCCCGATCCGGAGCGCGTCGCATACGAGAAACTCGTCTAGGGGAGGCATTGCGTGGCAACCCTTTATCTCATGCGTCACGGTCAGACCGAATTCAACGTGCGCAAGCTCGTGCAGGGTCGCTGCGACTCCCCTCTCACCGCACTCGGCGAAACGCAGGCGCGCCGCGCCGCCGCATGGTACCGAGAGCATGGTGTGCAGCCCGTGCGCCTCGCCACCTCGCCCCTCGGCCGCGCGCGGCGCACGCTCGACATCGTGATCGAAGAGAACCCCGGCTTCGAGCTACTCCCCCGCACCGACGAGGACGGCCTTATGGAGCGCTGCTACGGTGTCTACGAGGGAAGACCTATGGACGAGTTCCCCATCAGCCCCTGGGTACCGGGCAACGCGCTCGTCTCGTGTGGCGGCGATTCCGAGGAGAGCGCC
Organism: uncultured Collinsella sp.; assembly: GCA_959602875.1. Taxonomy (GTDB): domain Bacteria; phylum Actinomycetota; class Coriobacteriia; order Coriobacteriales; family Coriobacteriaceae; genus Coprousia. The sequence goes on from CAUGVQ010000003.1 coordinate 24,181, forward strand.
CGCGAACGCATGGTGGGCACCTTGCGCTGCCTTATGGACGAGGCGGCGAGCGGGGACGTGCTCGCCGTCGCGCACGGGTCGATTATCACGCTCTTCAAGACCACGATGGAGCCCTACGCCCGCTGCGACCAGGACGTGAAGCTCGCCAACTGCTGCATCCTTACCTTCGACTATGATCCGGCGACGCAAACGTTCGCCAACACACGCATCGTCAACGTGGCCGAGCCCGGCGCGCTCGAGCGCTGACGCCGCCTTCGGTGGTCCCTCTGCCGCAAAACGGTTCTTCCGCAACACGCGACAGTGCATCCCATCGGGCAAGAATCGAAGTAATGCACCCGAGGAAACGCCCGCGGAGGAACCGCCGGTAGAGAGCCTGCAAAAACCGAAGTGATGCACCCGGCACCGTGAAAAGCGCCGAATCGCGCATTACCGGGTTCACTACTTCGGTTTCTGCATAAGCCGCACCCGTGCTCGCAGCGCTACGCAGCAGGCGCCGGCGCATCGAGCGCGCCGCGCTACCGCCGTTTGCCGTGGCTGTTGCGCCAAATCTCGCGGCCGAGCATAAGGGCAAGCACAAGCGCCGAGGTGTAGCCCAAAAAGCCGATGACGGGGATGCCCATGATGACCGGCTCGATTTTTGCATAGTACACAACCGATGAGCCGATGAAGAGACCCGCGATGACGATTGACATCGACATGCGGTCCACGATGCCGCCCACGCGCTTGAGGACCTCTTCGGAGCCGATGACCTCGGTGTTGAACTTGAGCTGGCCGCGCGTGAGCATGCGCGACGCAAGGCCGATGTGCTCCGCCGCCTCGAGCGTCCCCTTTGCGGCGCGGGCAGAGCTACGGGCGAGGTCCCCCGCCATCTCGCGCGCCCGAGCGTAGGAGCTCTTCTCGTTTTGAATGTGCGCGGTGATGATCTCGATCATGTTGACGTCGGGCATGTACTCGGTGAGCAGTCCCTCGAGCGTCACCATGCCGCGCGCGAACATGGTGACCACGCTCGGCAGCTCGACGTTGTTCTTCCTCGTGAGGTTGATAAGCGAGGTCAAGAACTTGCCTATGTCCAAATCGCGCAGGTCGAGGCTGCCGAAATCCTGGACGATGAAGTCGAGGTCAGAGAGAAACGCCGTGTGATCGATCTCGGACGAGTTGCCGCGCGTCACCGCGAAGCGCATGAGCGAGTCCTTGAGCTTGGGCACGTCGTCCTCCGCAACGGAGAAGACGATGTCTTTCACGAGCCTGCGGTCGTGCGTCGACATGCGCCCCACCATGCCGAGGTCGATGAAGTAGATGACGCCGTCGCGCAGGATGATGTTACCGGCGTGCGGGTCGGCGTGGAAGAAGCCGTAGTCGAGGACCTGCGTCGCATAGTCGTCGACAATGCGCGCACCTACCTCCTTAAGGTCGTATCCGACGGCGACGAGCGCCTCGGGGTCGGCGATCGAAATGCCGTCTACGTAGTCCATCACCACGACGTGCTCGGTGCAGAGGTCCAGATAGGAACGCGGGCACGAGACGCCGGGCGTTGAGACGTGGTACGCGTAGAACTCGTCGAGATTGCGCGCCTCCATGAGGAAGTTCGTCTCCTCGCGGAAGGACTGCCAGAGCTCCTCCACCACATCACGCAGGTCAATGAACTGATCGGTCTTCACAAAACGCGAGATGTGGCGCACGAGCGAGCGCATGATGTCGATATCCTGCGCCATGACCTGCTGAGCGCCGGGGCGCTGGACCTTGATGGCAACGTCCTCGCCGGTAATGAGGCGCGCTCGGTGCACCTGGGCGAGCGAAGCACTGCCCAGGGGGTTGGGGTCGACCGCGTCGAAGATCTCGCCCAGCTTCTGGCCGTACTCCGCCTCGAGACACTCGAGCACCACCTTGTACGGCACGGGGTCCACCTCGGTGCGCAGGCGGCGGAGCTCGTCGCAGAAGCGCTGGGGCAGGATCTCGGAGCGGTTGGCGAGAATCTGCCCCATCTTGACGAACATCGGGCCGAGTTCCTCGAGCATGCAGCGCAGGCGCACCGGCGTGATGTTGTTCCACACCTCGTACTTGCGCGCGATATGGAAGATGGTGGCGATGCGTCGGCGCCGGCCGACCGGCGTCAACTGGTACTTCTCGGCATCCGCCATGACTTCGGGCTCAGCGGGGACCGTGTCGACGGCGCGTTCGCGACGGCGCGCCGTGCGACTCGGCACCGCCTCCTCTTCACCCATGCCCTGCTCGAACTCCGGTTCCTCGGGAACGAGAGGCTCATGCGCTGCCGGATTGTCTGTGAGCCCTGTGTCTTTTGCCACGATGCGCTACGCTTCCGTACTCTCGGCGTCCGAATCTGCGGCGGTCGTCTCGCCAACTGCCTCCTCGGCGGGTTCATCGACCTCCACCTCGACGGTCACGGTCGCGTTGTCGGCAGAATCCACCAAATCGCGTACGTGAGCGAGGAAGTCGATGCGCTCCGTCTTGGTCATGGGGCGCACGCGGGCCATGATGAGCTCATCCAAGATGCGCTCGGCAACGGTGGCACCCTGCGTGCTCAAACGATCGGTCGCCTCGGAAAAGGCGCCACCCGCCTGCTGGAAGATATCGGCCATGGACTTTCCAAAGTCGCTCTGGGCGGCGTCGTTGCGCACCTCGGAGCCCTTGGCGGCAAGGTCGTCGAAGACCTCTTTGCCCTTCTCGGCTGCCGTGGCGGCCACACCGAGGCCGACGTTAACCATGTTGTTTACGATGTCCTCGAACTTCTGAGCCATGGTCTCACCTTTCTTACAGCAACAACATTGCCCTTCTTCTACCCGCTTGCCCGCCATCTTAGTTGTCGGACATGGCGAAGGCGTTTTTCATCGAGAGGCTCGTGGTGAACAGCACGTTGGAAAGGAGCTTCTCGGTCTCTCGCTTCAGGTCCTTTGCCATGCGCTCGTTGGCGTCCTTGAGCAGGTACGGAGCGGCCTCAGCCTCCAGGTCGGCTATGGCCGCGTCGGTCTCGCGCAGCATCTGATGACCGAGCGCTCCCACCTTTTCGGTGTAGCGCTCGATATGGGCGGAGTTCTCGCGGAAGCGCGCGTCGGCGAGTGCCGCGATCAGGCGGTTCGCCCAGTAGAAGCTCTCGCTCGTCACGCGCTCAGTCGTGTTCTCCAGATACGCCGGCGCCTCGTCTACGTTGGCGTAGAAGGGCACGAGCGCGTTGAAGACGTTCGAGCCGAACGCCATCCACTGGACGCCGCGGCAGCTCTCGGGCTTATCGGGGCGGATCTGCAGCACCGCGAGCTGACCGTTGCGATTGATACCAATGGGACGGTAGAGGCCGCGCGTCGCCTCGGTGCCGAGCTTGCCGTACGGGTCATAGGGCGTGCCCTGGTAATGGGCCGAGAGCACGTACTTCACGTCCTCGATGGTGAGCTTGCGCTCCGGGACGCGGCACCAGGGAATGTTGTCCGACTCGGGGCGCAGCGCCGCCGCGGGACCGTCCCACCTATCGCTCGGGTTGAGGCAGCGCTGCATGTACCAGGCGCGCGGGGTGTTGTAGACGTGGTCGCTGTCAGAATGCGAACCGAAGGCGTCGCGCGGGTTGAAGACATCGGAGACCGGTGAGGCGGATGAGGCCTCTGCCGCAAAGCCCACGCTGCCCGAGGAGAGCGTGAGGTCGAGGTGGTTCTTGGCCATCCAACTGCGCAAATCGGCGCTCGCCATATGCTCCTTCTGAGCACCCTCCGCGTCTGCGAGGTCAAAGGAATCGATGCCGAGCTGGTTGGGCATGGTCACATAGGCGTCATCCGGCACGCGACGGGCGATCCAGTGGTGACCGCCTACGGTCTCGAGCCACCAGATCTCGTCCACGTCAGAAAACGCGATGCCGTTCATCTCGTAGGTGCCGTAGCGTTCGAGCAGCTCGCCCAGGCGCTGAACGCCCTCGCGGGCGCTTCTGATGTAGGGCAGCACGAGGGTGACCATGTCCTCCTCGCCGATGCCGCCCGGCACCTCGGGCTCAAAATCCTCCTCGCCCTCACGGCCGTGCGCAGGGCGCAGCTCGACCAGAGGGTCCGCGCCGAGCACGCGCTCATTGCTCGTGATTGTCTCGGTCGCCGTCATGGCAACGTTGGCCTCGTTGATGCCCGCAGCCGCCCAGATGCCGTGACCGGGCAGGGCATCGGGCACCGACATGTAGCGCATGGGGTTATCGGGGAGCTCGATGGTCACATGGGACGCCGTCGCCGTGTAGGTGCGCGGCTGCTCCTCGGGCGAGACGACATGCATCTTCTTGGGCTCGAACTGCCCGCCCGGTGAATCCTCGTTGCGCGCGATGATGGTAGAGCCGTCAAAACTCGCCGCTTTGCCAATCAGAATGGTGGTGCAGGCCATGGGCCGTCCCTCCCGTCGTCTCGAAACCGTTTCCGCAGCCATGGTAGCTCATATGGAGAGCAGCGGCGAGACGGACTGCACGGGCGACGCCGATCTGCCCTAAAGAGGTCTTGCCTCTATGCCGGAGGCTCCACACCCAGATGCTCGAACGCGGCAAGCGTGGCCTGACGGCCCTGCGGGGTGCGGACGATAAGGCCGCGTTGCAGCAAGTATGGCTCGTACACGTCTTCGAGCGTCGCGGGGTCCTCGCCGACCGCGCTCGCGAGCGTGGAAAGTCCCACGGCACGGCCGCGATAGGTCTTGGCGAGCGTCTCCAAGATGCGGATGTCCATCCAATCGAGCCCGAGCTCGTCGATCTCAAAGAACTCCAGCGCCTCGCGGGCGATCGAGAGGTCAACCGAGCCCGTTCCGCGCACCTGTGCGTAGTCGCGCACGCGCTTGAGCAGGCGGTTGGCAAGACGCGGTGTGCCGCGCGAGCGCGAGGCGATCTCGATTGCGGACTCCTCGTCCACCTCCACCCCCAGGATGGAAGCGGAGCGCAGGACAATCTGCGCGAGGTCGCGCACCGCATAGTAGTCGAGCCTGAACGAGATGCCAAAGCGGTCGCGCAAAGGTCCGGTGAGCATGCCCGAACGCGTCGTTGCACCCACAAGCGTGAAGTGCGGAATCTCGAGCCTGATGGAGCGGGCGGCAGGGCCCTTGCCGATCACGATATCGAGGGCAAAATCCTCCATCGCGGGATAGAGAATCTCCTCCACCGAACGGTTCAGGCGGTGAATCTCGTCAATGAAGAGCACGTCACCGGGCTGGAGGTTGGTGAGAATGGCGGCGAGGTCTCCCGTGCGCTCGATAGCGGGGCCGGAGGTCGTCTTGATCTGGGCGCCGAGCTCATTTGCCACAACGGTCGCGAGCGTCGTCTTGCCGAGGCCGGGAGGGCCCGAGAAGATGACGTGGTCGAGGCACTCACCGCGGCTCTGCGCCGCCTCGATAAGGATGCGGAGGCTCTGCTTGATATGGTCCTGCCCGCAATAGTCGTCGAGCTTCTGGGGACGAAGCGAACGCTCTACATCGAGGTCGTCGGAGGTGAGGTTACCGGTCACGAAGCGGTCACCGTGCACCGCGCGCGCGGCGGGCGCCGGGGCGTCATCAAACAGATCGCGCGAGTCATCGGCTTCCCACATCATGCATCCATCCCTAAGCGCTTGAGCGAGGCGGCGAGGATATCCTCGACGCGCATATCCTGACCATCATACCCTTCGAGTGCAAGATCGGTCTCCTGCGGACTGAAGCCCATGGAGAGCAGCGCCGAGCGCGCGTCCTCGATAGCCGTGCTCGTGGTCGCGCCGAGCGGCAGCTGCGCCGCAAGGGGAACGGCCGCGCCCGAGAGGCTGCGATCTTTGGCAAGTGTGCTCTTGAGCTCGAGTATCAGGCGCTGAGCGGTCTTCTTGCCCACGCCCGGGACCGTAGCCATGCTCTTGGCGTCCTCTGCCATGACGATGGTGTAGAGCTGGGCCACCGAGAACTTGGAGAGGACCGACAGCGCCATGCGCGGACCCACGCTCGACACAGCGATAAGGCGGTCGAACATGGTGCGCTCCTCTACCGTGGCAAAGCCGTAGAGCGCCATGGCGTCGTTAGCGAGGCGAAACCGCGTATAGAGCCTGACCTCATCCCCCACCGCCGGCAGCGATGCCGCCGTGGTGCCCGAGATGCCGAGCTCAAACCCCACACCCGATACATCCACCACCGCAACAGACGGGGTGGCTTCCAGAAGTATGCCGTGAACCTGAGCAATCATGAGTAGGGGTTACCTTTCTTCTGAACGTAGCCGCCGCCGGTGAGCTCGCCGGTGCGCACGAGGTGCGCATGGCAGATAGCACAGGCGAGGGCGTCTGCCGCGTGGTCTGGCTTTGGATCGTGATCGAGATGCAGAAGGCTGCGGACCATGAAGGTCACCTGACGCTTGTCCGCCGCGCCGGTCCCCACCACGGCCTGCTTGATCTGCATGGGGGTATACTCCCCCACCGAGACTCCGGCAAGCGAGCAGGCAACGAGCGCCGCCCCGCGGGCGTGCGCGGTAGGGATAGCGGAGCGAACGTTCGCCCCGAAGTAGATACCCTCGACGGCCGCCGCCTCGGGCCCGTAGCGCCCCACGACGCGAGCCAGATCGTCCACGATGATGCGGAGGCGCTGATCGAGCGGCTCGTCCGCCCCGGTGTGGATGCAGCCGTAGGCCCGGCAGCGGACCTCGCCGCCGCGCTCCTCCACGATGCCCCATCCAGTGTTTGCCAAACCGGGGTCGATGCCCAATACGATCATACGCCTCCCCTCAGCGCTAGAACATTTGTTCTACTATAGCACGCGTCTAGCGCTAGGGGAAGGATGGGCTCAGTTCTGCGAAAAGAAGGTGAAACCGTGGGGACGCCCGCCGGCGAAGGGCGGATTCTGGCCGCCCTCGTCCGCCTCGAAGGCCTCCCGCATGCGGCGGAGCAGCTCGGATTCAACCTCGCCCTCGTCCATATCATCGACAGGCACACCGAGCATACCCGCGATAAGACCCATGATTTCGCCGCGGACGCGCTTGCCGTGCTCCTCCCCAAGCTCGAGGACGCGCTCGGACTCGGCACTCACCAACCCAGCGCAGGTCAGAGGGTCCTCGCCGCCGCGTCCGGTATCCGACCATGCAAGCTGCGCGGGCCAGCGACGCTCGGGGAACGAGCGGGAAGAGACCATGGGAGCAAGCGGAAGGCGCCGGCGCCAAATCTCTCCAGCGCGTACAATCATGAGCAGAAGCGCCACAGCATCTGGGGCGGTGGCGGCAAGCGGAATCTCGTCCTGGGAGAGGCCGTGGTCGACGTGCGCCTCGAGAACGCCGTCGATCTGCGCTGCCTCGAGCGGCGCCAACAGGCGCGCCATGCGCTCGCGCCAGACGGGCGACTCGGTCGCACCGGCGATGGACGCCGCCAAGATGGACGCCATGCGGTCCTCGACCGCGTTCAGGGTGATTAGACGGGCGGGAATGGCAGATCCGGCGCGGCTGCGCGCGCGGGCCAAAAACTCGAGCGCCGTCAGATAGACGTCTCCAAAGGGGGCGACGGCGCCAAGATAGCCGGCAGCCGCCAGCGGCGCGGCGAGGGCGGCGTCGGTCTTGGTGATCGAGCTCACCGCCACCGCACCGAGCTCGATTGCCACATCCTCCAGGTAAAGTCCCTCGATACGCTCGCGCGCGAGGGCGAGGCCAAGCCCCGGGGTGTCACGGTCAAGCAGGCGTGCGGCGTCGGCCGGCGCGCGCTCGATCAGGCGGATCCCTAAGCTGGACGCCAACTCGCGCACACGGTCCGCACGCTCGTGCTCGGCGCTTTCTTGAGCGGGGGTGAGCACCTGCGAGCGCTCGACAAAAAGCCCCGTAACGTTGCGCGGGCCAAGCGCGTCGACCGCAAGAAGAGCGGTAAGCGAGCTGGGCAGATCTCCGGTAAGCGCAACGACGGTAGACGTCGACCCCAGCGCGCGCACGCTATCGGCAAGGTGCAGGCGCAGCGCCTCCCAAAGCCACTCCTCCCGCTGATAGTGGGGAAGCTCGTGAGCCTCGAGCGCGGGGAGCACCATGCCACGCTCGATATCCTGCACAAGCAGCGCCTCGCTAAAGCAGGGCGCCGTCGCGACCACGCGGCCGGCATCGTCCATGAAAAACGAACCGCCCGTGAAAGCCGCCTCATCGTACCCGCCGATGGGCGCCATGCAGGCGAGCCAAACGCTCTTCTCCTTGGCGAGCGGGGCAAAGTGACCGTCCGCCACCGAGGCAACGCAGCTTGTCGACTCATCCCCCACGTCAAACGAGCTCGCCTGTAAAAAGAGAACGAGGTCGCAGCCGGGAGGCAAAATCTTAAGGTCGTTCACGGCGTCAAACGTGACCGCAACGCGAAGCCCTTCGATGTCAAATACCGGAGGCAGCCACAGGTCCTCGGCAGAGCCCGCACGCCGCGCAGCGAACAGACTGCGCAGGGGCACGACCCTGCCCTCTTTAAGCAGGAACACCTCAAAAAGCGGCGTATGGTCGATGGCGACGGGCGCGGGGACGACAGCCTGGATGGAAAGGGCGTCCAGCCGAGCGGCAAGGGCGGTGAGGGAGCTGAGCAAAGCGTGCTCGTAGTTTCTCGCTTCCAGAAGCGCGCCCGGCATCATGCCGCCAAAGAGCGGTACGGGCGTGCAGATAAGAGACGCCCCTTGGCTCGCGGCGAGCCGAGCCTGATCCTCGATGCGAGCGCAGATGCCCTCGATGTCACCGAGGCGCATATCGATTTGCGCCAGCGCGATTCTCATGACCCGCCTCTCCCCTCACGAAGCCATACCGAGCGTCATCGTGCGCAGGGGTGCCCGCGCCCGGTTGCCGCAAAGGGCCGCCATTGAGGCGACCCTTTGCGTTTCTCGTATCTACCAGTATACCGAGGACGCCGATAGGGCGACTAGAACTCCTTGACCCAAAGGCCGTGGAGGTTGCAGTACGCGTAGACGCGGCCCGACTTGACGCCGCCCGCAAAGAAGGTCGCCGGCGTCTGACCGGGCTTCAAGGCGTGCACCTCAAGACGGCCGTCCGTATCGAGCGCGATCCACTCGATGTAATGGTCGGGATCCATGGGATGCGCAACCTCGCCAACCTGAACATGAATGATGTGACCGTCGCGCTGGAGCTCCACAGCGGGAACGTGCTTCTCCTTGGCAGCATCAACGGAATTTGCCTCAACGGGCTCGAACCCGTCGGGCGCACCGACACCCGCCTTGACCGCGGTGAAGAAGTTGCCGTTCGCGTCCTTAAAAAACACTGCCATGGGAGCTCTCCTCTCTTGGACCCTGTAGGGGCTGACCTATAATCTGAATTATTATGCCCCGCCCACGTGCGCTGTAGTCACCAAGCGTCGCGCGCCGGGTGGACCTTGAGGCGAGAGGACGATTTCACATGAGATGGCTCGGCATCGACGGCGGCGGTACCAAAACCGCCTTCACGATCTATGACGAGGGCATGCGCGCACTCGAGCGTTTTGAGCTCGGCACGTGCCACTACGCCCAGGCGGGCTTTGAGGGTATGGAGCGGGTGCTTGCCGAGGGCGTGGCCTGCGCGGTGAACACGGACCTTCTTGGCTCAGACTTTGGCATAGGCCTTGGCATCTGCGGCTATGGCGAGGGCGCGGATGCCACCCGGCGCATACGCGAGGCCGTGGGCCGCGTGGCGGGCGAGCATCCCTTTGAGCTTGTGAACGACGTGGAGGCCGCATGGGCGGCGGGCCTTGATCTTGCCGACGGCGTCGTCATCATTGCGGGCACGGGCTCTATCGCCTACGGCGTCTGCGCAGGGCGCACCATGCGCTGCGGAGGTTGGGACTACGAGCTCGGGGACGAGGGTTCGGGCGGATGGCTCGGCAAGGAGCTGCTCTTTGCCTTCACCCGCGAGAGCGACGGACGCGCACCTGCCGGGGCAATTCTTGACCTGGTGCGCGAGGAACTCGATCTTGCCGACGACTTTGACCTCATCGCCTTCGCCCAAAAGCATATGGCCGAGCGCGGGCGCATCGCCGCACTCGCCCCGCTCGTTACCCGCGCGGCAGAGGCAGGGGACGCCTGTGCCCGCGACATCCTCGAGCATGCCGCCCGCGAGGAAGCGGCGATGGTCGATGCCGTCGTGTGCGGCATCTTTGCCAAGGACGATTCCGTCGTGCCCGTTACCTACATTGGCGGCACCTTCAAGGCGGGACGGCTCATCTTGGATCCCCTCGAGCGCGCGCTGCCCAAACGCTGCCGGCTCGTCGCACCGGTGCATGAGCCGGATGTGGGCGCGTGCCTCTTGCTCCGCCGCCGACTCGACGAAGCTGGCGCAGCGTAACGCCGCCAAGCGCACACGCAGCCGCACACGCCACGGAAAGGATCCGCTATGGCACCTGCCATCGATTTGAACGCGCCGTTTATCGATCATGCCGAAGCGCTCGAACACGCCGAAGAGGGCGTGAGCGCCCTCGAGCGCACGCGGCTCGACCGCTGGTACCCGCTTTACCACATCGCCTCGGCGGGCGGATGGATCAACGATCCCAACGGCCTCTCCTACTTCCAGGGTCGCTGGCACGTGTTCTTCCAGCTCCATCCCTTTGGCACGCAGTGGGGCCCCATGCACTGGGGCCACGTCTCGAGCGCCGACCTCGTCACCTGGCGGCGCGAACCCGTGGCCCTCGCCCCGAGCATCGAGGCCGAAAGCGCGGGCGTATTCTCCGGCTCCGCCGTGGCGGACGCCAACGGCACCCTCAACCTGCTCTACACCGGACACCGGTGGCACAACGGGCGCGACGACAGCGCGGGCAACCGTGAGGCGCAGTGCCTCGCGACCTCCCGCGATGGCGTACGGTTTGAAAAGCACGGCGTCGTTATCGACAACCCCGAGGACCTCATTGACTTCCGCGATCCCAAAGTCTGGCGGCAGGACGGGCGCTGGTATCTGGTCCTCGGCCAACGCTCGCGCGAGAACCGCGGCGAGATCGTCCTCTTCTCCTCCAACGATCTTATGAGCTGGCGGCGCGAGGGCATTCTCTACCGCCATCCCGATCCAAACGTCTACATGCTCGAATGCCCCGACTTCTTTCCCCTTACGGCGCCGGACGGCAAGGCGCGCTGGGTGCTCTGCTTCTCGGCCATGGGCGCGCGGGCGCAAGGCTATATGAATCGCAACCGCAACAACGCGGGCTACGTGGTTGGTACCTGGGAACCGGGGCGGACGTTTGAGCCTGAAGGCGAGTTCCATCTGTGGGACTGGGGTCAGAACTTCTACGCCCCGCAGAGTATGGCGGCGCCAGACGGCAGACGCCTCGTGCTCGGCTGGATGAGCCCTGCGGGTGCCTCGCCCATGCAAGATGACGGCTGGTGCGGACAGCTCACCTTGACGCGCGAGGTCTCGCTCGCGGCGGGCGGCGCGCTTATCACCGCGCCCGCTCGCGAGCTCGAAGCACTGCGGGAGGGCACGGTCGAGGTCGGTCCGGTAACGCTTGGCGCTAACGAGGACCTGACCGTAATCGAAGACGCCGAGGCCGTGGAGTTTGAGCTTACGATCGACCTTGCAGCGTCTACGGCCGAGCGCGCCGGCCTCAAGGTCCACGCCACCGAAGACGGCGGATATGTGTATGTTGCCTACGACGACCAGACGGGACGGGTCGTTCTCGACCGCGGGGCGGTGCGCCTTGGCGGGCGTGGCTATCGTGCCGCGCCGCGAGAAGGGCACGGCCCTGACCTCGACACGCTTAAGCTGCGCATATATATCGACCGCGGCTCGATAGAGGTGTATGTGGACGATGGGCGCGCCGCCATGAGCGCCTACAGCTTCCCCATACCCGGCCCGCGCGCGGTAAAGCTCTGCGCGGAGGGCGGCGCGCTTGCGGTGAGCTCGCTTCGCTGGCACCGGCTGCGCTCCATAGGCCTCGCGTAAAGGCGCGCCTGTCGCCCGCCCGCCTGTACAGGTGAGCCCGGGCTACTCCCAGGACACGTTGCGTCGCAGTTGCTTGCGCTCGGAGCGATGCCGCTTGTCTGACAGGCGGCGCTCCCGCACGGCGCGGGGGACCTTCGTTTTGATGCGGTGCTTTGGGGGCTTTGCACGACGCTCAAATATGCGCTTGAGCTTCTCTAGACAGACGCGACGGTTTTGATGTTGGCTGCGCGACGCGCGAGAGGTGACCGCGATACCGGTGGGCACATGCACCATGCGCACCGCCGAGTCAGTTGTGTTCACACCCTGGCCGCCCGGTCCCTTGGCGCGAAACACTTGGACCTCGCACTGCCGCGCGAGCTCATCATCCGCAAGCGCGGCATAGCGGGCGTACGTGCGCCAATCGGTTCCCTTTCCGCTATCCTTTCCGCTACCCATATGACCCCCTATACCAGCGCAAATACGAGCAGCACGGCCAGGAAGACAATATTCCAGCCGGTAAAGAGTGCAAGGTAGGAGCCCTTGGCGCGAGGGTGCACGAGCGCGAACTGCTTGTAGGAGATAAGACTCGCCATAGAGGCGATGAGCGTACCGAGCCCGCCCAAGTTGCAGCCGATGATGAGCTCGCGCCACGCGTCGGTGAAGCCCGAGAGCAGAATCGCCGCCGGCACGTTGGAGAGGACCTGGCTCGCCACGACCGAGACAACAAGCTCGTTGCCCACGACCGCCTGAGCAATAAAGGCATCGATAGCCTCGATGCGCCCCATGTTGCCCACGAACACAAAGAACGCCACAAAGGTTGCAAGCAGGGCATAGTCGACATGGCGAAGCGCCGCCCTATCGAAGACGATGCCCACCGCAACGGCGGCAGCGACCGTCACCTGCCAGGGCAGCACGCGCGCCACCGAGGCGAGCGCCAGCGCAAAGAGCACGATCCAGGGCACCGTGCGCGCGAGCGGAACGCCCGCGTCTTCCCCATCGTCTGCAAGCACCGGTGCCGATGAGAGGGGCAGCGCATCCGGAGCGCGCCCGAACAGCACGATGGCACCCACGAGCAGCACAAGGGCGGCGAGTGTGAAGGGAAGCATGAGGACGAGAAACTCCCCCAAAGGCATACGGGCGGCGGAGTAGAGATACAGGTTCTGAGGGTTGCCCACAGGGGTCGCCATACTGCCCAAGTTTGCCGCGATGGTCATCATCACCACGGTAAACGATGTGAGCCGCACCGACTGCAGGTGACCGAGCGCCAGCAGCGCGAGCGGTACGAACGTCACGAGGGCAACGTCGTTGGTGATGAGCATGCTCGAGAAAAACGTGAGCAGCACGAGGGCGAGCGAAAGCGAGCGCGGGCCGTGCACCGCACAGAGCAGCGCGCGGCACGCCGCCCGAAAAACCCCGAGGCGCGTAAGGCCCGTCATAACGGTCATGAGACTGAAAAGAAGCCCGAGCGTGCGCACGTCGACATAGGTGAGGTAGTGCGCATCGGGCGGCACCGCGGCGCACGACAGCACCGCGAGCGCACATGCGATGACAAGCACCGGATCGCGTCGCACGAACTCCCGTATATCCGGCCTGCGATGCACGATTTGCGGCATATCCTCTCCCCTTGCGACAACCGAGCCCATGATGACCACAGGCGTTTGAGTATAGCGCGCTCGTCGCTTTGGTGAGCTTTCAGCGCAGCGGATTACACCGAACCATTTGCGGTATAAAGATAGCGGTGGCGCAGCGCGCTACCTCCAAGCGCCAGGGGCTTATCCCCTGGCTTTTTTGTTTTGGGACGCGGGCCTATGGGGCAAAGACCTCGTCGGCGGAGCGCCAAGGACGCAGGCGTGCCTCATCGACAACGGTATGTGCGTGTGCGGGGACCTCGCCCCACGCCACGTTGTAGCCCGCCCCGTGGGCGCAGAAGACCGAATCCGGCGTATTGGGAAGGTCGGCAACCGGATCGTAGGCGACCTCCGCGATGACCTCGTCCGCATCGTGGCACGGCCGGTAGCCCGCAAACTCAAGCGCCAGGCGCCCGTGACCTCCCGTATAGGCGCTCACCTCGAGGGCATAGGAACGCATCTTGGAAACCGGAGCGTACCCGCAGATCCGCGCGCGCTCACCCGCGAGCTCGGGCGGATCGAACTCCGCCGCCATGCGCTGCACGTCGGCAAGGGCGCGTCCCACCTTGTCTGCCGGGATGCTCAGCCTGAAGCGATACCAGGGCTCGAGGAGCTCGCACGCGCCCGCAGTGCGCGCCTCCATAGGCGCCTGGCGGATGGCACGGTAGGTCGCCTGGCGAAAGTCGCCGCCCTCGGTGTGCTTAAGATGGGCACGACCCGCCAGAAGCGTTATGCGCACGTCGGTAAGCGGCGCGCCGGTAAGCACGCTGGCATGGTCGCGCTCGAGCACATGGGTCAAGATGAGGCGCTGCCAGTTACGGTCGAGGTCGTCCTCGGCAGCCCGCGACCCCGCCACAACACCCGACCCGCGCGGCCCGGGCTCGATAAGAAGCTGCACCTCGGCGTAGTGGCGCAACGGCTCAAAATGCCCAACGCCCCGAACCGGCGCGGTCACCGTCTCCCGATAGAGGATGCCGCCCTCGCCAAAGGTGACAGAAAGCCCAAAGCGCTCGCGGAGCGTCTCCTGCACGACTTCCTGCTGGACCGTCCCCATAAGCTGGACGTGCACCTCTTGAAGCTGCTCGTGCCACCTCACCGCCAGAAGCGGGTCCTCGTCCGCAAGCTCGCGAAGCGCCCGCACCACCGCGGTGATGTCCTCCTCGCCGGGCAGAACCTGATAGGAGACGACGGGGACGAGCGCCGGGCCCTCCCCTTCTGCCTCGTCCCCAAGGGCGCTACCGGGCATGACGTGCGTAAGCCCCGTTACCGCGCAGACGCACCCGGCGGCCACCTCGGGCACGATCTCAAACGAGTCCGCGTCATAGAGGCGCACCTGATCGACCTTCTCCTGCCAGGGCTCGCCGCGCTCTACGCCAGAAAGAACCATCTTGGCACGCAGCATACCGCCGGTCACCTTAAGCCAAGCGAGGCGCTCGCCGCGCGGACTGCGGCTCACGCGGTACACGCGGGCGGCAAACTCACTCGACCACGGGCACTCGCGCACCAAGCTGGCGATGCCGTCCAGAAACGTATCGATACCCGCACCCTTGAGCGCCGAACCAAAGAAACAGGGAAAGACAGCGCGCTCCGCGACAAGGCGACGGACCATGGAAGCGCCGAGCGTGCCGGTGTCGAGGTACTCGTCGAGCGCCGTCTCATCGAGTGCGGCCGCATCCTCGATCGCCGCCCCATCACCGTCCGCCGGCTCGCCGCGCACCGCGCGTGTAAGGGCAGCCCCGTCCACCAGTGCAGCCGAGAGTCTCTCGCGCAGGCGCTTAAGGACCGCAGCAGGCTCCTCGTCAACCAAGTCCATCTTGTTCACGAATACAAAAGCGGGCACATCGTAGCGCTCGAGAAGCTCCCAGAGGGTCTCGGTGTGACCCTGCACGCCGTCATTTGCCCCCACCACCATGATGGCGTAGTCGAGCGCCTGGAACGTCCGCTCCGCCTCCGCAGAGAAATCGACGTGCCCGGGCGTATCGAGCAGCATGATATGGGCACCCGCATGATCGAGCGCCGTTTGTTTGGAGAAGATGGTGATGCCTCGGGCGCGCTCCATCGCGTCGGTATCGAGGTGGGCGTCTCCGTGATCGACCCTACCCTGCCGCCGGATCGCGCCCGCATGGTAGAGCATCGCCTCGGCAAGCGTCGTCTTGCCGGCGTCTACATGGGCAACGAGGCCCACCACCGCGTTGGTTGCGCTGCGAGCCTGCGCTTCGTTACGCATCCTTGCCAAAGAAGCGCTCGATCTCGATAGCCGCCGTCTCGGGACCGTCGGAGCCGTGGATGACGTTGGAGTTCACGTCGATGGCAAAGTCGCCGCGAATGGTACCGGGAGCGGCATCGAGCGGGTTGGTGGCACCCATGATGGTGCGCATCTTGCCGATGGCGCCGAGGCCGGAGACGACCATCTTCACCACCGGACCGCTCGTCATGAACGCAACGAGGTCGCCAAAGAACGGCTTGTCGGCGAGATGCGCGTAATGCTCGCGCACCACGTCGGCGTCGAGCGTGGCCATATCGAGCCGCTCGATGACAAGGCCGGTGCGCTCGATACGCGTGATAATCTCGCCGATCTTACGGTCGCGCACGGCATCGGGCTTGATCATGATGTAGGTCTTCTCAATCTCGGCCACGGGAACTCCTTTCGCCGGGGCAGCCGCCGCGGGCGGCGCCCGTTCATGTCCTGCATCCAGTATGGCATAACGCCTGCGGGGCGCCTATGCCCTGATGTCACCAGTAACCAGTAATGAGCCTAAGAGCTCGAGGCGCCCCTAGAGCGCACCCATCTCCACGACGGGAGTGAGATCGGCAAGAGCGGCCTCATCGTTGACAAGCCCCTCCTCCACCCGCGCGAACTGGACCTCGACCGCAGAGGGCGCCGTACCGCCGCGTGTCGTGCGCGCCGCCACCACGGCGTCGATGTCGAGCGCATCGGTGATGTCGCTGTCGATCAGGTCGCTCGCTTCGCGGAACACCTCAAAGGGCAGCTCGGAGATGTCGACGCCGCGATGCTCGGCCTCAAGCACCAGGTGTCCCACCACCGCGTGCGCCTCGCGGAACGGCATGCCGCGCTTGGCGAGGTAGTCCGCCACGTCGGTCGCCGCCAGATGGCCGCGCGCCATGACCTGGCGCATCCTGTCGGCGTTGACCGTCCAGGTTCCCACCATCCCCTTCATGACGTTCAAACAGGAGATGAGCGTGTGGGCGGCGTCGAGCGCACCCTCCTTGTCCTCCTGAAGGTCCTTGTTGTACGCGAGCGGCAGGCCCTTCACGGTAACGAGCAGCTGGACCAAGTCGCCCACCACGCGCCCGGTCTTGCCACGGATGAGCTCGGCAAAGTCCGGGTTCTTCTTTTGGGGCATGATCGACGAACCCGTTGAGAAGGCGTCCGAGAGGGTGATGAAGCCAAACTCCTGGCTCGACCACAGCACGATCTCCTCGGAGAGACGTGAGAGGTGCACCGCCATGACGCTGCAGGCGTACTCGAGGTCAAGCAAGAAATCGCGGTCAGAGACGGCGTCCATCGAGTTCTCGATCACACGTGAGAACCCGAGCGTCCAGGCGGTCGCCTCGCGGTCGAGCGGATAGCTCGTACCCGCCAGCGCGGCGGCGCCGAGCGGCGAGGCGTCCGCCGCATCAAAGGCGGCCTCGAGCCTGCCAAAGTCGCGCGCGATCATCCAAGCGTACGCGAGCAGGTGATGTGCAAAGAGCACGGGCTGGGCGTGCTGAAGATGCGTCATACCGGGCAGGACGGTGTCGCCGGCGTTATGCGCGGCCTCCACCAGCGTTTTCCTAAGTGCGAGGTTTGCCTCCATGAGCTCTTTGGCGAGCGCTTTGGCGGCAAGGCGCGTGTCGGTCGCCACCTGGTCATTCCGGCTGCGCCCGGTATGCAGGCGCGCCCCCGCCCCGCCGATGCGGCGCGTGAGCTCAGCCTCAATCGACATATGGATGTCCTCGTCGTTGATATCGAAGGTGAAGTTCCCCGCGTCGATGTCGCGCTCGATGTCGCGCAGGCCGCGCTCGATGGCGGCAGCGTCATCGGACGTGATAATCCCCTGCTGGGCGAGCATGGTCGCATGCGCGATACTCCCCGCGATATCCTGGCGGTAGAGCGCGCGGTCCACCGGCAGCGACGCACCAAACTCCTGCGTCGCCTCCGCTACGTTCTCTTCAAACCTTCCGCCCCAAAGCGCCATGTCAAACCTCCCATGGTTCCCATTCGCACCGGTCAGTCCCTACCGGCGTCGTCATACTCGCCCGTTTCGCCCGCTCCCGTGCGCTGCAGTTTGCCCGCATCACACGCAGCCGGGAACAAGTCGATGTTCAAGTATACAAACGCGCCGCCGCATTGAGGCGACGGCGCGCGTATCTCGTGATGCGACCGGTGCCGAACGGCTCCGTCGACTCCTTACGCGAGACCCGAGCCCGGGCCCTGCATCCGCGACCAGGTGCGCGACTGCAGGCTATGGAGCTCGATAAAGCCAGGCGCCGCCTCGTGCGGGAAGATATCGCCCTCGTCGTAGGTTGCGAGCGGCTTGGAGTAGAGGCTGTAGTCGCTGCGCACGCCGTCCATAAAGATGCCGCCGCGGCAGAGCTTGAAGCGCACCTCGCCGGTGACGTACTTCTGCGTGTATGCGTTGTACGCGTCGATGGCGTGCCGGTTCTGCGAGTACCAGAGACCACGGTAGACCGCGCTCGCCCACTCCACGTCGAGCTTTGCCTTCTCCTTCAGGGTCTCGTAGTCGAGGCAGAGCGTCTCGAGCGTCTTGTGCGCCTCAATGAGCAGAAGCGCGCCCGGGCACTCGTAGCACTCGCGGCTCTTGATGCCCACAACACGGTCCTCGATCATGTCGAGGCGGCCGTAGCCGTTGCGACCGGCGATCTCGTTCGCCTTGATGATGAGGTCGAGAAGCTCCATCTCCTCACCGTTGATGCTCGTGGGCACGCCACCCGTGAAGCCAATGACAACGGTCTCGGGCTCGGCCGGGCAGTCCTCGGGAGCCGCGGTCATCGTCCAGATGTCATCGGGCGGGGTGTTCCAGGTATCCTCGAGCACGCCGCACTCGATGGCGCGGCCCCACAGGTTGTCGTCGATGGAATAGGGCTTCTTCTTGGTGGTGGGCACGGGTACGTCGTGCGCGGCGGCCCACTCCATCTCGGACTCGCGGGAGGTCAGGTCCCACTCGCGCACCGGCGCGATGATGGTGAGGTCGGGATCGAGCGCGCGGATGGAAGTCTCAAAACGCACCTGGTCGTTGCCCTTGCCCGTGCAGCCATGCGCCACGTACTTGGCGCCGTACTTATGGGCGAGGTCCACGAGGTGCTTGGAGATGAGCGGACGCGAGAGCGCCGAGAGCAGAGGGTAGATGCCCTCGTACTTGCCATTAGCCCAGACCGCCTTGGAGAGGAAGTCGCGCGCGTACTCGGCGCGCATGTCCACGGCCTCGCTCGCGATCGCGCCCATATCGAGCGCCTTCTGGCGGATCCACTCGAGGTCCTTCTCGTCCTGGCCGACGTTGCCGCAGATGGCAATGACGTCGAGATTCTTCTCAACTTGCAGCCACTTGATGCACACCGACGTATCAAGACCGCCGGAATATGCAAGAACGACCTTCTCCTTCTCCATAGTGCCCTCCTATGCTCGTAGTAATATACGCGAATTTGCATATTTAAGGATATACATAACGCTTGTGTGTATATTACACGATTGCTCAGCAAAGTTTGCGAGTTTCTCCAATCGGGCACAAAGCAGGCGGTTTTATTTCCGGAAGATAAACGGAACGAGGCCTATGCAAGGCGCACGCCGGCAAAACGCACGCCTTTGCGTTGGCCTGCGGACACAGGCATGCCTCCGCAGGCAGGCACGCGTTACAATCTCGAAAGGACCAAACACACCAAGGAGAAACCGCATGCTCCCCTACACGCAGGACACCGACCTCGCCTCCATCCGCCTCATCGCGTGCGACATGGACCGCACGTTGCTCGCGGACGACAAAACGCAGCCGCCGCACATGGCAGAGCGCATCGACGCCCTCGCACGCGCAGGCGTTGTCTTCTGCCCCGCGAGCGGGCGTCCCGGCCCCACGCTTGTGGAGATGTTCCCCGAGCACGCCCATGACATGGCCTTTATCGCCGACAACGGCGCCGCCATCACCTACCGCGGCGAGCTCATCTACAAGAGCCTCATCGAGCCCGACCTCTACCACGAACTTGCGCGCGCAACCATCGACCACAAGGCGGGCGTGCCTGTGCTCTGCGCCTTTAACCGCGCCTTCGTCCCCACCTTTGGCAAGCCCCACCACGACGCGCTCTCGGTCTACTACCACGACATCGTTTACGTCGAGGATCTCGGCACGGTCGATGTTGAGGCCAACAAGTTCACCATCTACGTCCCCACCAACGAGAGCAAGCGCTTCTTTGACGAGGTGTTCGCGCCCGCTTTTGGCGAGCGCCTGTGCGTGGCGTGCGCAGGTGTGGAGTGGATCGATTTCATGAATCCCGGCGTCAACAAGGGCGCGGGGCTCGCTCATCTCTGCGAGCTGCTGGGCGTCGGCCTGGCCGACGCCGCCGCCGTGGGCGACACCTACAACGATACCGAGATGCTGGACGCCGCCGGCCACAGCTTCATCGTTGCCAACGCCACGCCCGACATGCGCGCACACGCCGACTTTGAGCTGCCGAGCAACAACGACCGCGGCGTCGCCATCCTCATCGACGCCATTCTCGCGGCCAAGGGCATCGCATAACACGAGCCCGCTCGAGGGCGCCGCCTAGGCCGCGCGGCTCACCGCAGCCACCGATGCACGCCGCCGCTCGAGGATGCCGCCTGCCGTAAGAAGCGCGGCACCTATCACCGTGCACACCGCGGCATAGGCAAACATTGCCTCCAACCCGAGCGTATCCTGCAGCCTGCCGCCCAGGTAGTTGCCTGCCATGGAACCAAAGCCCGAGGTCATGATCGCAATGAGGGTCTGGCCGAGCATACCGTCGGCCTCCTCGCAGGTCTCGCCCACGTAATAGGTGAGAAGCGAGGTAAGCGTACCAAAGCTGAGACCCTGGAAGGCAAGGCCCAAAAACACCACGGGCAGCGACGGCGCAAACGAGATCAGGAGGTTACGCGCGAGGTAGGCTACGGCCGCAACCATAAGCAGCGCGCCCGTACCAAAGCGCCGGCGCAAGCGCGGGACAATCGCCATGAACGGCAGCTCGCTCATGGCGTTCAAAAAGATGCCGATGCCATAGAGCGATACGTCGCCACCGAGCGAGGTGACAATGTTGATGAGGTAGGTCGACAGGCACGAGCTCGCCGAATACGCAAAGCCAAAGCCCACGAGGATGAGCATGAGGAGCCGATAGCGCGCAACGAAGGCGGCCACTCCCCTACCGCGGTCCGGCGCAGAAGGGGCGGTCTGCCGCGTGCCTTCCGCCTCACGGGGAGCGATGGGCGGCAGGGCATGCATGGATATGAGAAATGCCGCAGCAGAGACAACGAACACCGGAAGGAGCACCGCAGGGCCCAGCACGTTTACCCCTTGCCCCGCCAGAGCGGCACATATCGCATAGCTCACCGACCCCATGCCGCGTGCGAGACCAAAGTTGATGGGCTTGCCGGCACGCAGGTAGTCGATCGCAATCTGCGAGGTAAGAGGTGAGGAGATCATGATCGCACCGTAGAGCAGAATATAGGCGACCATAACCGCAGGAATGGGAAGCGGCACCACGATGATGGCCGCAAAGAGCACCTCCAGTGCGATGAACTCGACATCAAAGAGCCGGGCGACCTGGGCAAGCGAGAAGCGCGCCGCTACGCGCGAGAGCACCGGGCCAGCAAGAACGGAGAGGACGCACGCCGACGCCGTCACGATACCGACCTGCGTGTTATCGAGCCCCCGGTACTGCAGCACCACCGTCACGAACGCGCACGCAGCGCAAGTGGCTATGTAGTAGAAGAACTGCAGGGCGCCGTAGCGCAGCTGAAGCGATTGCATGCCGTCCCCTCGACGTTATCAACTTGTCTATAGCAGAGCGGGCCGGTTACTTCCGCCCCGTCGCAGCATAGTGAACCTATCGGGACGTATATTCAAGCATTTCGCAAACTTTTCAGAACAAGTTGATAAAAGATCGAGTCGAGCAGAGCCCTCGCCCTCTTATGAAACGCTTCTTCCTCTTGCGAGCAGGGCTCCGGATCCTTGCCCCAAGCCCTTGTGCCCCTGCCCCTTCGCTCCAAACGACAGCGATATGGGATACTCTTTCGCGGACTAGGCCAAGATGCCGGCGGCAGCACACCGAGGAGGACCCATGGACAGGCAGACCGAGAACACCTACCGAGCATACCGCGCCATCCTCATGCGGGAGCTTGTTTGCGCCCTCGGCTGTACCGAGCCCATCGCCGTCGCCTACGCCGCCGCCCTCGCGCGCAAGACGCTTGGCTGCGAGCCGGAGCACCTGCGCGCCGGCTGCTCCGGCAACATCATCAAAAACGTGAAGAGCGTGACCGTGCCCAACTCAGACGGCATGCACGGTATCGAGGCCGCGACGACGCTGGGCGCCGTGGGAGGCAACGCAGAGAGCGCCCTCGAAGTACTCGAGAGCGTGACCGGGCAGGACATCGCACGCACGCGCGAGCTTCTCGCCGAGCCGGCGTATTGCACCGTCGAGCTCGTGGAGAACGTGCCGAACCTCTATATCGACGTGACTGCCACCGGTCGCGGCCACACGGCGCGCGTCGTCATCGCCGAGCACCATACCGACGTCGCCCTTATCGAGCTCGACGGCAAAACCGTGCACTGCGCCGGAGCCGCCGCCACGGATGACGCCGCCGCGGACGCGCAGGCGGCAAACGATCTGCTCACCATCGAGGGCATCCTCGGCTTTGCCGGCCGAGCCGACCTCGGCGAGGCGCGAGCCGCGCTCGAACGCCAACTTGAGCTAAACGACGCTATCTCGCGCGAGGGACTCGAGCGCCCCTGGGGCGCGGAGGTGGGCCGCACGCTCCTTGCACGTTTTGGCGAGAGCCATGCCGTGCGCGCCCGCGCGCGCGCCGCCGCCGGGTCCGACGCGCGCATGAACGGCTGCCCCAAGCCGGTCGTTATCAACTGCGGGAGCGGCAACCAAGGCATCACCTGTGCCCTGCCCGTGCTGGAGTATGCCGAGGCGCTCGGCGTCGATCATGAGCGCCTGTTGCGCGCGCTCGCCGTCTCCGACCTCACCGCCGTTCACCTCAAGAGCTACATCGGTAGTCTCTCAGCCTTTTGTGGCGTGGTGTGCGCCGCCGCGGGCGCCGGTGCCGCTATCTGCTGGATGGACGGGGGCACCTACGAGGAGGTGGCGGGGACCATCGTCAACACCCTCGGCAACGTAGGCGGCATCGTCTGCGACGGCGCCAAATCGAGCTGCGCCGCTAAGATCGCAACCGCAGTGGACGCCGCGCTCGTGGGGCTCGAGATGGCTCGCAGCGGACACGGTTTCCATGCCGGTGAGGGCCTGGTGCGCGGCTCGCTCGAGGAAACGATCGCAAGCATGGGCTATGTGGGACGCGTGGGCATGAAGCCCACCGACGTCGAGATCTTGAACATCATGATCGGCAAAACCAACGTAACGGGGTGTTAGCTCCACATATAAGACGCTCCCTCTCTACGGTGCCGCCACTCATCCCGTCATCGCGACCAACTGCCGATTACCGATGATTATTTGTCGATTATCGACAATTTGCGGGCTTACAATTCATGCTGTGGAATCCAAAGACAGTGGAGGTACCAACATGTCGCTCACTAACGAACGAAAGCCGGCACGCCAGAACATTAAGTTCACCTGCACCCTAGCGCGCATCGTCTTGTTGCTCATGTTTGTCCTTCTCCTCGCCCCTATTGCCATCACTCTCTACATGGCCCTATATCCGACACCGGGAGTGACCGTTGAACTTACAAAGGGCATCGGTGGTGTAGCGGAGGGCATATTATTCGCCGGCATGACGGCAGTTGCGATGTTTATCGGACAGAATCTACTTGGAAGGGTTAGCCGTACGGGCGATCCATTTCGCGCAGAAAACGCGCGGGACCTCAAGCTCATATCGTTTCTCGTACTGGGAGCCGGTATTGCCTCGGCGCCATTCGGCATCCTCGTTGCCCATCTCTTAGACGGAGCCTATATTGGCACTATGGTGAACATCCCCGCGACCGCCTGCGGCTGCCTCATCCTCGCTACCTCTAAAGTATTCGAATACGGGTGCATCCTGCAGCAGCAAGATGATGGAACGATTTGAGGAGCCCATGATCGTCCTTCGCCTCGACCGGGTTCTCGCGGACCGCAAAATACGCTCGAAAGACTTGGCAGAACGCATAGGTCTTTCGGAAACGAACCTCTCCCGCATCAAGACTGGCAGGGTCGTTGCCGTTCGCTTCTCGACACTCGATGCCCTGTGCCGCGAACTCAACTGTAAGCCAGGAGATATTCTGGACTACGAACCAGACGAGGAGTAACGACATCCCAGAGATCACGGCGCCGCCAACGGGGCTGTCACGTGATCGCTAGACAAACGAAGCCGCTTCACCATCACAAGCTAACGGCGGCTGTCCCGGAATCTCCTCAGCAGCCATCCGCACACAAAGCCGATGGCGCCGGGCGCTAACCCCGCCAGAAACGCCGCAAGGTCAACGGGTGCAATGTTTGCGATATCCAGCGCCGTTGAAAGGCTGAACGTCAGCAGCAGCGCCGCAATATACAGCAGCGCACCAACAAGCGGTGAGAACCAGCGAACGCGCCCAAGCTCTGCACGCCATCCGATCAGGGCGCAGACGATTGCTACCGCACCGGGCAGCGTCAGATAATACACAACGAGGGTGTACGCAAAGATTCCGCCGCCGGAAAATGGGATGCTCATCCAGAACCACAGGATGCACGCCAACCAAATCAGAAGATAAACGACGGCCGCAATCGACGCCGCCTTGCCGGCACGCTCTAGCCACATCCTCATTCCGGACACCTCCCACCCTGTCCGCCTTTACTGAGATGGTACCCGCCCAAATACCATGCGAACCGTGAGGAGACAAAGGGCGCTACAGTGCGGCAGCAGCCTTAGAAAGAGGCTTGATCTTCTTAAGCTCCGGCTCAAGCTTGCGCCGTGCGACCTCGATGTCGTACGCCACCTGAGCGCGCAGCCAATATCCATCCGACAGGCCGAAAAAGCGGCAGAGCCTCAGATCGGTATCGGCAGAAATTGCACGACGGCCAAGAACGATTTGGCCAATGCGCTGCGCCGGGATACCCGTCTCTTTCGCAAGGCGATATTGCGTAATACCCATTGGCTCAAGAAACTCATCACGTAGCAGCTCGCCAGGTGTAACGGGAGCAACGAGGACGTCGCCGCTCCCCGTCTCAGTGATAGCCTGTGATTTCGACATCTTCAGCACCTCCATCCACCCAACGAAAGCAAAAAGCGAAACTGATCGTTGCGAGCAATAGCTCAGCTGAGACGATGCGCTACATCTCGAGTAATCAAGCTTACCCCGTCCGCTCCCCATCTCGCAATCCGCCTTAGCATGCTGCCGCTCTACATCAGAATCGTTTACAGCGCGAAACACCCAAATTGCGAGAGGCTGGATATCAGGAAACAATAGTCCCGTTGTAGCGTTTGATGGCGAGGAGAATGACCAGCGCCGGAAGCGCTATGCCTGCGGCCCCGATGACCGCCTGGACACCGCTGGCAGCGTCTCCCACGAAGGCGGCAAGATAGGCAGAAGCAGCGAACGAGGCTGCGGCCACCAAGAGCGCCGGGCCGCACACGAGGGAAAGCTTCCGCTCGCCCTCCGGCGTGAGATTATGCCGATGAACAGCCTTAAGCGGAGAGCAGGTCCTCATTACGATCATCTTGATCCCCGCAAGGAGGGACATCACACTTGCCAACGCGAACACGACGGCAGAAATCATCCCCATCTCCTTTGTTCTCCACTCGCAGCATCCTCTGTGGGCGATGCCTTGTCAGCGAGCCGTTTCAGGTTGGCAACCGCCCTTTCGACGTCCTCGTCGAGCGTGTCGAAGCCACCCTCGCTCTCTGGGAAGTTCGTGAACCACACCTCGGAGCCCCCGTACGGATGCTCCCGCAAGCACGGACGGTGTGGATCGCTCCTGCTGTAGCCCATCTCTTCTCCGTGTCGCCTAGCGTCAGCTGATTCTGAACGCCATCTTCAATCAATCTGATTATAGACGTCATCGCACAGCGTCACGGCTCGCCAAGCGGTAAGGCGACGCCGCAAGGACCGTCCGATGACGATGGCGAAAAGCCTGACCGGCATTGGGGGACCCTATGCCCACTACAACGAGAGGATACCGCACTCCCTACACCCTCTTCCGAATAGCAACGAAGGCGACGGCAAGCTCGGCCGCGGCGGTGGCCGCCGCGAAGAGCGCCTGCGCGGGTAGCTGCGAGGCGGTCCCGATGCCACAGGCGACCGCCAGCGCGCCCATGTGCGTCGGGACGGGCGCCCCCGACATCTGGGCGACGAGGCCGGCTACCGCGAGGACGATCACCGCCGTCGCGGCGACGGGCCCGACGCCGAGCAGGGCGAACGCAGCGATGGAGAGGCACGCGAGGCTCGCCGCGGCGAGAGCCGCGACCGCGAGGCGCGGGAGGAGCTCCGCCGCGACGGCCACGGGCGCCGCGCCGGATGCCGCCCCGAGCGCGCACGCGGCGACGAGGCTCATGGCGGCGAAGGGCA
>CAUGVQ010000004.1 GCA_959602875.1 uncultured Collinsella sp.
AAAACCTGCGCGAGCAAATCGACGTGCTCACGCTCTCGGCAACGCCCATCCCGCGCACCATGCAGATGGCGATTAGCGGTGTGCGCGACATGTCGCTCATCACCACCCCGCCCACGGGGCGCCGCCCGGTCATCGTCCACGTGGGCGAGTACGACCCAGACGTGGTGTCTGCCGCCATCCGCCTGGAGCTCGAGCGCAAGGGCCAGGTCTATTACGTGAGCAACCGCGTGAAGACCATCGACGACGCGGTCGATCGCGTGCACGAGGTCGCGCCCGAGGCACGCGTGGGTGTCGCGCACGGCAAGATGAGCCCGCGCGAGGTCGAGGATGTCATGATCGACTTTGCGCTGGGGCGGATTGACGTGCTTGTGGCGACGACCATTATCGAGAGCGGCATCGACAACCCGCATACCAACACCCTTATCATCGAGGACTCGCAGCGCTTGGGTCTCGCGCAGCTCTACCAGCTCAAAGGCCGTGTGGGCCGCTCGGCCACGCAGGCGTACGCCTATTTCATGTTCCCGGGTGAGATCCCGCTCACGCCCGAGGCCACCGAGCGCCTGACCGCGCTCGCCGAGTTCCAGGACTTAGGGAGCGGCATGCGCATCGCCATGCGCGACCTCGAGATCCGCGGCGCCGGCTCGCTTGTGGGCGCCGAGCAGCACGGCAACCTCTCGAGCGTGGGCTTCGACCTCTTCACGCAGATGCTGGGGCAGGCGGTTGCCGAGGCGCGCGGCGAGGGCGGCGACGTGGAGGAGGCAAGCGTCACCATCAACCTGCCGGCGGACTTCTTCTTGGCGGAGGAGTACGTGCCCGCGGTTGACAAGCGCGTGCTCGTCTACCGTAAGGTCGCCGCGGCAGATACGCTGGCTGAGGTGGACGAAGCCGAGGCCGCGTGCGTTGAGGAGTTTGGCGAGCTGCCGCTTGCCGCCAAGAACCTCTTCGACCGTGCACGCCTGCGCATCCGCGCCGATCGGCTGGGGCTCGAGAGTATCTCGCTTGCAGCGGGGCGCCTCACGTTCCAGGGCGTCGACGTGCCCAAGACCGTTGCCTTCGACCTCAAGAGCCGCCTGTCTGCGGTGAACTTCCCCAAGAGCCGCAAGCTCTCGGTGCCCTACAAGGCGGGTGCCGGGTCGGGTACCGGTGTGGGGCGCGGGCTCGACGCCAACGACCCTGCCGGCCCCGTGGCCGCGGCACTCAAGGTGCTCGAGCAGCTCGGTCCCTCTGGCGATGACGACTAGGAGTGGTGATGGACGATGTGACGATTCGCGTAGCGCGGCCTGAAGCCGATGCGCCCCGCTGCCACGAGATTTACGCGCCCTACGTGCGCGACACGGCGATCACGTTTGAGTACGAGCCGCCGACGCTCGCGGAGTTCACCGCGCGCATGGAACACACGCTCGAGCGCTATCCCTATCTAGTGGCCGAGCGCCCCGGTGCGGACGGCCAGCCCCACATTGTGGGCTACGTCTACGCAAGCCCCTTCAAGGCGCGCCCCGCCTACGATTGGGCGGTGGAGACCTCCATCTACGTTGACCGGGCGGAGCGTCGCAGCGGCGTGGGCCACGCGCTCCACGACGCGCTCGAGCGCTGCCTCGTGGCGCAGGGCATCCTCAACATGGAGGCCTGCATCGCCACGACCGACGTGGAGGACGAGCACCTCACCAACGACTCCTGGCGCTTCCACGAGCACATGGGGTACCGCCTCGTGGGCGAGTTCAAGCAGTGCGGCTACAAGTACGGCCGCTGGTGGAACATGATCTGGATGGAGCGGCACATCGCCCCGCATCTGGACGCGCAGCCGCCCGTGCGGCCGTTCCCCGAGGTGCGGAAGGATATCGCGTCGCGCCACGGTATCGTATAAATCAGGGTGTTGCCGCGCAAGATGCCGCTGTTTTCCCGCACCCGTTCCCGTCGAGAGAGGGCTCCCATGAACTTCCTGCATACCGAAGGCACGCGTATCGTCGACGAGGACGGCAACGAGGTTCTGCTCACGGGCTACGCCTTTGGCAACTGGATGGTGCAGGAGGCGTTCCTTTTCGGGACGGGGTCGTTCCATGCGGACTTCAAGCCCTTTATGCGTGCCGAAGGCCTTGATCGCGGCCGCGCCATCGACCGCGCCATCCGCGAGCTCTGCGGCGAGGCGTACGCGCGCGACTTCTGGCAGCGGTTCTGGCGCGCCTACATTGCAGAGGACGACATCGCCTATCTTGCCGCGCAGGGTATGAACTCCGTGCGCCTGCCGCTCAACGCGCGGGCGCTTCTGCGCGAGGAGCCGGGGTATGTGTGGGACGAGGGCACCTTCGAACATCTCTCGCAGGTGCTCGACTGGTGCGAGCGTCACGGCGTCTACGCGGTGCTCGACCTGCACGCCGCCGTCGCCGGGCAGAGCGCTATCGGCTGCGACGACGGGGTGGACAACCAGCCGCACCTCTTTACCGATGAGGATGGCTGGGAGCGCACCATTCGCCTGTGGGAGGAGCTTGCGCGCCGCTTTGGCGACCGGGCGTGTGTGGCGGGTTACGAGCTGTTGAACGAGCCGCTCGCACTTCCCGTCTGGGACGGTCTTTGGGGCGAGCTCGTGCGCTTCTACGACGAGTGCATCGCGCGCATCCGCGCCATCGACGAGCGCCATATGATTTTCCTGCAAGGGGCGCGCTTCGCATCGCGCTCGGACATGCTCCGGCCGGACATGGACCCGGCGGGCAATTGGGTTTGCGCCTACCACGTCTACGAGACGCTGCCCGACCTTGGCCTCATGGGTCCGATCCAGGCCGAGCGGGAGCGTCTGGGCGTTCCCATCTGGGTGGGCGAGACCGGCGGCACCGCCGCGTGGATGACGACGACCTACGAGATGTTACGCTCGTTCCACATCGGCGTGAACGTGTGGGTTGCTAAGGCGGTGTGGCGCCCCAACGCGGCGACGCTTCTTACCTACGAGGTCCCTGAGGGCTTCGCCGAGATGTGCGATTACATTCTCAAGGGCACCGCTAAGCCGAGCTACGAGCATGCGCAGGCTATCTGGGACGCCTATCTGGAGCGCGTGCGCTTTGCGGCGTGCGACCAACACCCCGAGCAGGCACGCGCGATTCTGCGCGGTGCCGGGGCGGAAGTCCCCGCTGTGGGCTATGACGTGCTGCCCGGTGCGGGCGCGTCGTTTGCGGGGCGGTATAGCTGGTGCACCTACTGCGGCTACCGGCGCGAGGACCCCATGGAGATGGTGCTCGCCGATGACAATCCGCCCTACGACTGGGGAAACTTCAAGGGGATGGCGCGGGTGCCCAAATACGGGGACTTCACCCGCCTCGCCTTGCGTCTCAACGAGGGCGATTTTGCCTGCTATACGTTCCACTTTGCTCAATCTGCCGTCGTGCGCCTCACAGCGCGGAGCGCAGAGGGTGCAACGGCTCGCATCGAAGCGGCGGGCAAGAAAACCTCGTGCGCGGTTTCCGGTGGGCAATGGTCTGACACCGCTGTGCTTGCTCTCCCGGCAGGCGATGTCACGGTCAAGGTGAGCTGCGCGCGCGGCGTGCTTGATGTCTTGACGGTCCACTCGGTCGAGGCATAGCTACGCGCACTAAGACGGTGCGCCAAGAAGAGCTGGCGCGCTACCCAAAGTGCGTTGGTGGCATGAAAGCGCGCGGTTGTGACATCGCCCGCCGCGATAGTGCTTTTCCGCAGCTTCCCGATGGTAGTATGGAGCCCTATTCCCCGCATTGGACAGTAGCGGATCACGCGGGGTGGGGAGTGCTCTATGTATACGGTGGCCATAGTGGAGGACGATGCGGCGCACGCCGCAGAGCTCGCTCGCATGATCGCGGCTTCTCCTGCGGCGGAGCGTCTTGAGCTCGCGACCGCGTGGCGGGCGGTCGACAACATCCAGCGGACGCCTTCGGATAATGCTTCTCCACGCCCCCTGGATGCCGACCCCCATCGCTCACTTTCGGCGGCGGCACTGCCCGACATCCTCTTTATCGATGTGCGGCTGGCAGACGGCGTCAACGGTATTGACCTCGTCCGTCGGCTCATTCCGCCCGCCGCGCCGGTGCAAGTCATCTACGTTTCGGCCTATCTCGAGTACGCGCCCGCCGCCTACCACACGCGCCACACGTGGTTTCTCTCCAAGCCCGTGGTGCAAGACGAGCTCGATGCGGCGCTCGCCCGCGCCGTTGACGCGCTGGACGCGGAACGAGCGGATCCCCTGCTGGTCCACCAGGGTACCTCGCTCATTCGCATCGCGCCGCACGAGGTGCGCTATATCGAGAGCGACCGTCGCAAGGCGCGCATTCACGAGCGCACGCGTACCATCGAGACCTACGCGCGCATCTCCGAGCTAGAGGCAAAACTGCCCGACCAGTTTGCGCGCTGCCACAAGAGCTTCCTTGTCAACTTGGCGTATGTGGCGGAGTTTACCGGTCGCGAGCTCGTCCTTACGGACGGCGCGCGCCTGCCGGTGAGCCAGCGCTGCCGCAAAGCGCTCGCCGAGCGTCTTATGGCTTTCGTCCGTCGGACGCTGTAGGTGAACGATGGGCGAGGGAGCGCTTCAGACGCTTATCCAGCTTGTCGGCGGCGCCAACACGTTTGTCATGTGTTGGAACATGGCTATGGCGCTACCTATGCGCGGCCGTTGGGCATATCTTGTTGCGAGTGGCGCGGTCGTGGCGTTCGATTTTGTTGCAGGCGAGCCATATCCCGCAGTCGCGCGCATACACTTCCTGCTCTGCATGTTCATCCTGCCGCCGATTTTGATGCGCGGCCCCGTGGCACGCCGCCTCGTTGCTGCGGCGCTCTGCATAGGGGCGGCGATCGTCGGCGAGTTTGTTGGCATTGCATATCTCGCGCTCACGGGAAAACCCTTCGATGGTGCGGTTTTGGAGGCGGAAGATCCGGTTCTGTTTTTGGTGCTTCGCCTGTTCACGCTTGCCGTCCTCATCGTATGCGGGCGCCTTGTGCGCGCGTTTCTGGCACGCTGGACGCACGGTGAGCGCCTCAACGTCGTCCTACCTCGTTTCGCGGTGAGCGCCCTTTGCTGCGCGATGCTTGTCAGCATCATGTATTCCCTATTTGTGGCCGAGAGCCTCTCGTCTGCCCACCCTCTTTCTCGCGTGGGTATAGTGTGCATCATGGCTCTGCCCTTAATCCTGGTGGCTCTGTTGGTACAGGTGGAGCGAGCGCGCCGCACCGCGATCGCGCGGGCGCAGGCAGACGTGGCGCAAGAGCGGCTCGATACCTGCCTTGCGGAGTACGACCGCATTATGCGCTCTACGGTTCGCACCGCACAGCTTCGCCATGACGCGCGCAACCACCTGCAGGCAATCGATGCCCTTATGGCGGAAGGCGATTTCGAGAGGGCAGCCGCTTATGCACGCGAGATGGCCGATCTGCTCGCCGCTAAGGACGGTGAGCCCTCATGAGGGAGCTCGCTCTCGCGCTCGTATGCGCGGCAACGCTTGCCGTGAGCATCTCATTCGCAGCGCTCGCCCGCAGATACCGCACGCTTCCCATCGGTAGCCGTGTGCTCATGGCGCTCATTGTTGCGTGGCAGGTGGCGACGCTTGCGATCATCATTGCTATGGGGTTTGCGGGCGCATTGGTCAGCGTGTTGCTTCTCGAGCTCGTGGCGGCAGCTGTTGGGGTGGGCTGCGCCGTGTCGAATGCGTGGCTCATCTCCGGCATCTCCGAGGCGGGTGAGCTCGAGGCGAGCCGTGTCCGTGCACGCGCGCTGGAGGAACAGGCTGTGCTGCAACGGTCGTCTCTTGTACAGACGGGGGCGGAGCTTGAGGCTGCCCAGCAAGACCGGGCGCGTTATGCCGAGGCGTTCACTCGCATCGCCGATGCGCTGCAAGCAGGCGATACGACGGCCGCCCGGGAAGGGTTGGTGCATACCGAGGAGGTGCTGCCGCGCTTTGGTGGGCGTCTCTGTGCACATCCCGTTGTCGACGCGCTTCTTAAGGCCAAGATGGTTCAGGCCCGTGAGCGAGGCGCGCAACTTACCGTGCATGCCGAGGTTCCAGCGGATATCGGCATCACCGATGCCGAGCTCTGCGCGATCATCTCCAATCTAGTCGATAACGCCCTTGCCGCAGCGTCGACGGTTACGGTTCGTATGCGCGTGGCTCAGGGCTATCTCGTCCTAGCGGTGCAAAACTCCTGTTCGCCAGAGCAGGCTGCTGCCGTCGGCAGATTGAAGGCGCGCCACTTGCCGTTTCGCCCGCGGCGTGCCCGTAACGCCGAGGTGGTTGCTGGTGAAGCCACGCCGCTTCCCGAACACGGCTGGGGCCTCTCCATCGTCCAGGACCTTGCCGAGCGTCGCGAAGGCTCGTTTACGATTGACCAACAGGACGGCGTGCTTCGCGCTGACGTGGTCCTCAAATTGGATTAGCCCTAGGGGTGCCGAAGGGTGCGATTCGCGCCCCCTCCGCCCCTTGCGATGCGCCTACTCGGGTTCGCAGTGCGGCAGTGTGAGCGCCCGCGACGGATGCGGATTCGGCCGCGGCGACTTCGCCGAGGATATCTGGACAAATCAACTACCATATGACAGGTATCACCATCAACGGGGAGTATACGCTGTATACCGACTCGTACTGGCCGCGCATGGAAGAGAACGGCGTTTTCTTCTCAGTGTTTCAAGAGCAAGACGGTATCGTCAACCAGCTTTCTTAGGGTGTCACGTTCTCTTCCAGCAATGAAAACGTGCTTTGGATTACGTCAGACGGCTGCGAGATAAAAACAGGCAGCACGACGGGTGAGGTGACCATTACCGCATCCTATCAGGGGAAAGCGGTGGCAAGCCTTACGTACCAGGTTAAGAAATATGAAGGCGAGGGTCCCGTCGATACCGATCCGGTGTCAGGGAAGTATGCGTTCCTGTCCTATTCGAGCACGTCGGCAATTCCTGGGGAAAAGATTATCCATTTAGGAAGCCGTTTGCCGTTCGGTAACTTCCAGGTTTCGCCGGCAGACGCGGGCGGCAATTCTGTTGGCGATGCCGTTTCTGCTGAGTATGTGACGTTTAGCTCTGACAATGCTTCCGTCCTGTATGTGGATCAGGAGGGCGGCTACATCGAGGGTAAGGCCCCTGGGACGGCGAATCTTATCGCCACCGTGCACGACGCCGAGGGCAACGTGCTTGGCAAGGCATCCCTAGAGTATACGGTCCCCGGCTATGACAGCTTGATTGACCAATCTACCGTTTATCATGAGCCTCTGCCTGACGTGTCTGAGGATGGGTTAGATGTCGCCTGCGGCCGGATGGGTGTGTCTGGGATTACGTATGATCTGAGCTTCGGCTTGGGCTCCTGTAGGCTTAACCTGTACGTTCCAGATCGTATCAATGACGCAGCGTCCAACGTAGCGTATACCGGTTTGACAGTCACCTCGAGCGATGACAGCGTTGTGCGCGCCAGCATAGACAAGCAGAAGGGCCTTGCCCTCTTGGAGTTTGTGGGCTCCGGCGCCGCCGAGGTTAAGATTCTCGGAAACTTCACCATTGATGGTGTGGCTGCGACTACCACGCGTACCGTTACTGTTACGGTGACGGGTGCTCTTCCGGGCGGTGGCGAGCAAGATGGCGGTCAGGGTGGTCAGACCACCGAGGAGCAGCCGACCGACGAGCAGAAGCCGACTGACAGCACCGACAAAAAGGATACCGACGGTAAAGACCAAGATGCGCAGAACCAGGATTCTGATGACGCGCTGCCCGAGACGGGTGACCCAGCGCTTCTCGCGGTTGGTATGAGCGGTCTTGCCGGTGCGGGTACTCTCGGTGTTGCCGCAGTGCTGCGTCGTCGTCCTCGCTAAAGGGGCCCGTTCGTGCGCGCTGTGTCCGTGCGCTAGCGTATAATCCTCGCTACGGAACCAGTCCGCCCGGGCCGACGGTACCCTCCGTCGGCCCGGGCGTTTTTCGTTCGTTGCGATGGGTGCGGGGAGGTGTGCGGCATGGTGGCCACGGTGACCATGGACGAGGCGCGGCAAGCGCTCGGTACGTACTTTGGTTACAGCGCGTTCCGTCCCGGGCAGGAGCGTCTCGTTTCGGCGATACTCGCCGGTCGCGACGCGCTCGGCGTCATGCCCACCGGCGCCGGCAAGTCCATCTGCTACCAGATTCCCGCGCTCACGCTCCCCGGTCTCACGCTGGTGGTGAGCCCCCTCGTCTCGCTTATGGGCGACCAGGTGCGCGCGCTCAAGGCGGCGGGCGCCCGGCCCTCGTACCTCAACTCGACCCTCACTCCGGCTCAGCAGAACACGGTGCTCAAGCGTGCGCGCGAAGGCTGGTACCAGATTATGTACGTGGCGCCCGAGCGCCTGGCAGACGAGCGCTTCTTGACCTTCGCGCGCGAGGTGGCGGGGCCGGACGGCATCGGCATCCCCCTCGTGGCGGTGGACGAGGCACATTGCGTCTCCCAGTGGGGACAGGATTTTCGCCCCTCGTACCTCGAGATCGCGCGCTTTATCGACGAGCTGCCGGTGCGCCCCGTCGTGGCGGCGTTCACGGCGACGGCGACCGAGCGCGTGCGCGCCGACATCATCCAGATGCTCGGCCTCCGCCGGCCTGAGACGGTGGTGACCGGTTTTGACCGCACCAACCTCTACTTTGGAGTGGAGGAGATGGGCGACAAAGCTAAGGCCGTCTGGATCCGTGATTATGCCCGTGCGCATGCCGACGAGAGCGGCATCATCTACTGCTCGACGCGCAAGGCGGTAGACGAGCTCGCTTTCAACTTGGGCCGCGAACTCGCATCCGCGGGCATTCGTGTGGGCCGCTACCATGCGGGTATGTCGGCGGACGAGCGCCTGGAGAACCAGGCTGCCTTTATCGACGACCTTGTGCCGGTGATTGTGGCGACCAATGCCTTTGGCATGGGAATCGACAAGCCAAACGTTCGCTACGTGATCCATCACAACGTGCCCGAGAGCATCGAGACTTACTACCAGGAGGCGGGTCGCGCCGGGCGCGACGGCGACCCTGCGGAGTGCCACCTGCTTTGGAACGGCAACGACTTCCGCCTCAGACGCTATCTTATCGACCGAACCGATGACGAGAGCGATTTGGACGACGAGGCCCGCGAACGTGCCCGCCAGAACCGCTACCGCCTGCTTTCCGCCATGGAGGGCTACTGCGAGACCACGGGCTGTTTGCGTGCCTACATCTTGCGCTACTTTGGCGACGAGGGTGCACTCGGCATCGACGGCGCCGCCGTGGTGGACGGTTCTGCGGCGCCGGGCGCCGCGCACGCCGACGCATGCTTGCCCGATGGCACGCGGGCAGGTTGCGGCAACTGCTCCAACTGCACGACGGTCTATGAGGTGGAAGACGTAACCGATATTGCTCGCGAGGCGGTGCGTTTCGTGCAGGCGTGCAGCGGCCGCTTTGGCCGCGCTCTTGTGGCCGATGCCCTGCACGGCGCCAACACCGAGCGCATACGGCAGTACCGTTTGGACGACCTGCCGGGCTACGGCGCTCTGCGCGAGGAGCCCGTGGCGCGCATCAAGGACGTGATCAGCCAGCTCATCGGCCGCGGTTACCTTACGCAGTCGCAAGGGCAGTTTCCCGTGGTGGGGCTCGGGCCCCGAGCGGCCGAGGTGCTGGGGGAAGATGGGAGAGCGGCGTTCTCCCTCACGGTGAAGCGCCGCGCCGCAGCACGTCGTGCTCCCGCACGGGTGCGCAAGGCTGTCGATATCTTGCGCGCCGAGGCCGCAGAAGACGCCCGCCCGCGCGTGGGTGACGATGCGGAGCTCTTCGAGCGCCTGCGCGAGGTCCGCCGCGAGCTTGCCATCGAGCGCGTGTGGGCTCCGTATATGATTGCGAGCGACAAAGCTCTGCGCGGCATGTGCCGACGCCGTCCCGCCACGCGTGCGGAGCTTGTGGAGGTGCCGGGCATCGGCGAGAAAAAAGCGGATAACTTCGGTGACGCCTTTTTAGCGGAAATTGCTCGGTTCGAGGACGCGCACAGTGCTGAAGGGCCTGCGCCTGATGCCCACGTCTAAGCGATTTTGGGGTAAGCCGTCATTTCGAGCCGGAAATGGGCATCATTTTTTGTGAGCATCGAATAGGCGCTGTATGACCTACCTCGTGTATAGGGCAATTGATCCCTGGGGGATGGGCTTGTTGCCGGGTTGTTTTGGATTTGATGCCCATTTCCGTCGCGAACATGCTGCGGCCTCGCTCGTTCGTCTCATTTCTGGCTCGATGGGAGGCTCGCGGGCGTCGGGTGCCTAGGGGCGTGTGCGCAACGACTATAATGGCAACGTTATCCAGGCTCGCTGTGAGGAGCTCATATGTCTGCCCTTGGTCGCGCTCCATTCGATTCCGCCGCGGCATCCGATGCCGCCTATGCCTCCGTGCGCAACAAAGCGTTTCCGCAGGACATCTTCCGTGCGCCAGAGTTGCGCTGGGCAGTGATCGGTTGCGGCGTCGTTGCCAACCAGATGGCGCAGACGCTTGCGCTCGCCGGTCGCCATCTGGCGGGCGTCGCCAATCGTACGTACGAGAAAGCCCTTGCGTTTGCCGAGCGCTATGGTGTCGAGCGCATGTACCGGACCTTCGACGACCTCTATGCCGACCCGGATGTCGACGCCGTCTACATCACCACGCCGCACAACACCCACATCGCGTTTTTACGGCGTGCTCTCGCGGCGGGCAAGCATGTGCTCTGCGAGAAGTCCATCACGCTCAACGCCGCCGAGCTCGCGGAGGCGCGTGAGCTCGCCGCCGCGCACGGCGTGGTGCTTATGGACGCCACCACGATTCTGCACATGCCCCTGTACGCCAAGCTTCTCGGCCGTGCTCGCGCCGGGGAGTTTGGCCCGCTCAACCTCGCTCAGGTGAACTTCGGCAGTTACAAGGAGTATGGCGACCTTACCAACCGCTTCTACACTCCGCAGCTTGCCGGGGGAGCGATGCTCGATATCGGCGTGTACGCGCTCAGCATCGCCCGCCTCTTCATGACGAGCGCACCCAACGAGGTTGTGTCGCTCGCCAACCGCGCCCATACGGGCGTGGACGAAACGAGTGGGTTTGTGTGCCGCAACGCCGAGGGGCAGATTGGCGTGTTCTCCCTCTCGCTCCATTCCAAGCAGCCCAAGCGCGCTATGCTTTCCTTTGACCGGTGCTACATCGAGGTCGATGCGTACCCGCGCGCCGATCGTGCCATCATCACCTGGACCGACGACGGCCATCGCGAAGTCGTCGAGGCGGGGGAGGAGGGCTATGCGCTCGCCTACGAGGTTGCCGACCTCGAAGCCGCCGTTGCCGGCGATGAGCGCGCGGCTGGCCTCATCGACATCGCCGCCGACGTCATGGATCTCATGACGCGCCTGCGCTACGACTGGGGTATCTACTATCCCGAGGAAGCCGACGTTGCCCGCGCTGCCGGCGTCGCCGTTGCGGGCGAGGACCGCTAGACACCGCCCGCGCGCCGTGCGCGCCATTTGCTCAGACAGCTGAGCCGACCGATCGCTAAAGGAGTGCTACCGTGCCCATCCGCATCCCCGATGCCCTGCCCGCAACCGCGGCGCTTGAGGCCGAGAACATCTTTGTCATGACGGAGTACCGCGCCATCCACCAGGACATCCGCCCTCTGCGCGTGCTCATCTTGAACCTCATGCCCACCAAGGTCGCCACCGAGACCCAGATCATGCGTAAGCTCTCCAACACGCCGTTGCAGATCGAGGTGGAGCTGCTGCGCACAGCGAGCCACGAGGCGGCGCATGTGGCGGCGAGCCATCTGGAGACGTTCTACCGTACGTTTGACGAGGTGCGCCACGAGCGCTTCGACGGTCTCATCATCACGGGCGCGCCGGTGGAGGAGATGCCCTTTGAGGAGGTCGACTACTGGGACGAGCTCTGCCAGATCATGGCTTGGTCGACCACGCACGTGCACTCGACGCTCCACATCTGCTGGGGCGCGCAGGCGGGGCTCTACTTCCACTACGGCATCGACAAGTACCCGCTGCCCAAAAAGGCATCCGGTGTGTTTGAGCACCGGCTCGTAAAGTCGAGCTCGCCGCTCGTGCGCGGGCTCGACGACCGCTTCTTTGCCGTCCACTCGCGCAACACCGAGGTGCGCGCCGAGGATGTGGCGCGCGTGCCGGAGCTCGAGGTGATTGCGGACTCGCCCGAGGTGGGGCTCTACATTGTGAAGTCCACCGACAGCCGGCGCTTCTTTATCTTCGGTCACCCCGAGTACGACGTCGACACGCTCGCGCTCGAGTACGAGCGCGACGTGGCGCGCGGCATCGACCCCGAGGTACCCGCTCATTACTTCCCCGA
The DNA here is from genome assembly GCA_959602875.1 of uncultured Collinsella sp. GTDB lineage: Bacteria > Actinomycetota > Coriobacteriia > Coriobacteriales > Coriobacteriaceae > Coprousia. Next base: position 12,272 of record CAUGVQ010000004.1, read on the forward strand.
CAATGACCCTGCTCGTCCGCCCGTCAATACATGGCGCGCGCAGGCGCAGCTCCTCTACACCAACTGGCTCAACTACTACGTCTACCAGACGACGCCCTACGACATCCGAACCGTCGGCAAGTAGCGCGGCGATGCCCTTGACAACGTGCGTGTGGATGGGGCGGTGACAAAATCCCTTGATGTAAGTGGGTCCTTGGGCTTGGCGCCTGAACACGTTGAATGCGTAAAGCGTTCAACAGGGATTTTGATAGGGCAAAAGATCGCCAAGCGAGCCTATCGCGAGCGCTGCGTGCGAAACCCACTTACTTCGCGCAAAATACGAGCGGCCGGGGCGCTGGTGCACTCCGGCCGCGCTGGTATTGCTCGACGCTGGTGATTGAACGTTGACTACTGGCTAACCGAGCAGCTCCACGACGTTCCAACCGGCCTCACTCGCCGCGATGATATCCCGCCCGCCAAAGACGCACGCGGGCGCCTCGGCGGCGACGCGGGTGATGTCGGAGCTAAGGGCGCGCAGCTCCGCGGGAGTGGTCGCAAGCATGTCGGCGCGCACGCGGTCGCGGAAGCCCGGCTCACGTCCGGCAAAGTACTCGCCGCAGCGACGCTTTGTCTGGGCATAGGGTTTCACCGGCGCGTCGTGCGCGGCCACGCTTGAGACGATAAAGCCCTCAAAGGCGGCCGAGTCGGGCTCGAAGTCGGCAAGCCAAGCGCCCGCGGCGCGAATGCGCGCGAGCGAGGGGTCGATGGCAGGGTCGCGATAGGTGTAGAACGCAAGCTGGCGCTCCACCACGGCGCGGAAGCCGCACCCGTAGGCGCCGCCCTTCACACGGATCTCGTTCCACAGGTAGTCATAGGAGAGCGCGTTTGCCGCTACGCCCCAGCGCCCGTTTGTGGCGATTCCGAGCTTGCGCGGATCGGTAGAGAGCGCGGTGTAGCTCACATCGCTCGGGATGACGAACGCCTCGTGCTTGTCCTCAGGCGCGGGCACGTAGAGCTCCTTGGCGGGTGCCGTGCGCGGCGCGAGCCCCAAGTCCCCTGCGGCCTCCCAATAGGCGCGGTAGTCCTCCGACGAGCCCGTGAAGCTTGCAATCGTGCCGGTCGAGGTGAAGATGCGGCTCTGCAGGTCGCGGAGCTTGTCGCAAAGCTCACCCGCGCGCTCGTCAAAGTGATCGACGAGGTCTTTCAGGAACAGGTAGAAGTCCACGCCGCCGAGCTGCTCGTACACCACGCCGGCGGGCGAGACGTAGGAGTAGGCGCGCGCAAGCGCCGCCTGATGGCCAGAGACGATAAAGCCCTGCTCCATGCCAATCTTGAGCTGCACAAGCACATCGCGCATGCGGCCGGTGTCCTCGAAGAGGGTTTCTGCCCACACCTCGCGTGGAATCTCGGCGAGGGCGTCAATCTTCTCGGAGAGCGCGCCCGCCGCTACGCAGAGCATGGGCCGGGCGAGGCGCCAATTTTCGTCACGGTAGAAGACCTCGGGCGTGAAGGAGAGGAAGCCGAGGTTGCTCGTAATGTAGCTGTCGAGCTCGGCGGCGGTGTGGCGGCGCGTGGCAAGCTGCTGCATGAGGCGGCAGAGCACCTTCACGTAGGGGAGCTCGGCGTAGCTCACGTGTGTGAGGTCAAAGTAGGTGAGCGCGTAGGCGATACGGTGGGTCGGCAGCGGGTGCACAAGGCAGGGCAGGGGCGTTTCGCGGTCGAGGGTGAGCGCGGGCTCGGGGCGCGGTGCGCCGATGTCGGCCACGGTAAGGCGCGGCAGGGTCGCCTTTGCCTCAGGGGTGTCCTCCGCCTCCTGCGCCGCACGTAGCGCCGCAACGCGCTTCTCGATGCATGCGGCCTCGTTTACGCTCATAACCGTATCGAGATTGCCGGAATCGGCAGAGTTCGGGTCGTTCATCAGCGTATTGTCTGCATCTGCAGCAGCGGACACATCGTCTGTGCCGTCGGGCGCGTCTGTCGTACCCCGTGCGGTGTCCACGGGCACGAGCTCCACAAGGGCGCGGTGGTCGCTTTCGAGCACGAGCTCGCGCAAGAGCTGCTCGAAGAAGTCCCCTTCGAGCTCACGGCGCAGGCGCGCGAACGTCTCCGCATAGGTAAGGGCAGCGGTGGCAGCGCGCGTCTGGTCTGTATCTTCGGTGTACAGCCAGGTGGAAAGCGCCTCGCAGGCGAGTATGACGCCGTCTGCCGTGCCGTAGTCGCGCTGACGCAGGGCGTACTCGTTGCTGGAGATGATGGCCTCCAGACGCTCCCGCGGGATGCCGTGTTCCACAAGGTCGCGGCAGGTGTCCTCGATGATCCGGCGGAAGGTCTGCGCAGCATCGGGCTTGGCGTTCTGCAGGATGATGAGCTCGTAGGGCTGCAGGCACGCCGAGGAGGTGTAGGAGGTCACGTTGCCGCCGATACCCGCCTCGATAAGGGCCTTTTTCACTGGTGCTTCGTTGGAGCCCAGGAGCGCGTCAAAGAGTACGTCCGCGGCGACGGTGCGGAAGGGGTCGTACGCGTCGCCAAGCACGTACGCCTGGCCCACAAGGGCGTTGTCGGGTGTAGTTGCCATCTCAATGCGCTCGTAATCGCAGATGACAGGTGCCTGGTGCTCCAGCGGGTTGGGAGCGCCCACTTCAGCCGGTGCGTTTCCGGTCGCAGCGCGGGCGGCAGCCGCGCGCTCCTGTGCCGCGGCGCCAAGGTAGTTCTCGTCCAAAAACGTGAGCTCGCGGCGGACGTCGGCAAAGTCGCCGTAGAGCACGATGTAGCTGTTTGCCAGATTGTAGTGGCGGGCGTGGTTGTCGAGGAACGCCTCGTAGGTGAGTGAGGGGATGGCGCGGGGGTTGCCGCCGGACTCGTGCGCGTAGGCCGTGTTGGGGAAGAGCGCCCGGTTCACAGCGTTGTCGAGCACGTCCATAGGGTCCGAGAGCGCGCCTTTCATCTCGTTGTAGACCACGCCGTTCACGCGGCGGTGCGGACGTCCTTCGGCGTCGCGCTCGACCTCCTCGTGCCAGCCCTCCTGCTCAAAAATGGTGGGCTTCGTGTAGATGGCGGGGTTCAGCACGGCGTCCATATAGACGTCCATGAGGTTGAGCAAGTCCTGCTCGTTGGTGGAGGCAACCGGGTAGATGGTCTTGTCCGGATAGGTCATGGCGTTTAGAAACGTTTGCATCGAGCTCTTGATGAGGTCGACGAAGGGTTCCTTCACGGGGAACTTGGCGCTGCCGCAAAGTACCGAGTGCTCGAGGATGTGGAAGACGCCCGTGTCGTCGGCCGGCGGGGTCTTGAAGCCAATGGCGAAGGCCTTGTTCTCATCGTCGCAGGCAAGGTAGAGCAGGCGCGCGCCGGAGGCCTCGTGACGCAGCACATATGCGTCGGCGTCGAGTTCCTCAATCGCCTCGCGGCGGCAGACGGTAAAGCCCGAGACGGTCGCACCGGGGGCGAGCAGGTGGGCGGCGGATGCGCAGGCAGCGGATTCGATGGTGGCCATACAGCTCCTATCAAGGCAAACGTAGCGAACGAGGGTGCTTATACCCATACTACCGCCTGGCGCCACCGTTTACCGCGGTATCCAATCCGCCTGCGGGGGGGGGCAGCCTTCCATCGCTCCTGATACGGGGCCATCGTGGGTATATAGGCCCTATGGTTTCCCGTTCGCGAGGAGGCACCATGAACGGCATCGTCGACATGCTCAAGACGTCGTGGCAGGTGATGGGGGAGCAGGCGCGACGCAAGTTCCTTCGGTATCTGGTGTTTACCTTGGTGGTGGACGCCATCGCCTCTATAGCGCTTATCGTGCTGAATGTGATGGATGCCGTGGGCGTCAATCCGTTTGGACAGTTGGATACGCTGCAGGCATTCAACTTGATAATTGGCCTCTATCTGTTCTTCTTTGTGTTCTTGATCATCACGATCATCTTCATTGCGGGTGCCTACAAGGCGATCAAGCGCGACTACTTTGCCCGGAACTTCGCAGGGGAGACCTTTGTGGAGCAGAATCACTGGGGCAAGAAGGACGCGTCTCTGCTCTATACTGGGCTCGTGGGCCTGGTGGCGTTCATCCCCAACATCGTGTCGCTTCTGGCGGAGCTTGTGCCGCCCATCAATCCCGATGTGACGAGCATCATCACGTGCATCGTCTGGATCGGCCTTGCCATCTACGCCGTGCCGCGCTGCTGCGAGCGCTACCTCTCGCCTGCGCCCAAACTAGATGCTTCCTCAACCGAAGACGGGCCGCATGCCGATTAGGTAGCGCATGCATCTCCCAGCACGTGCTTTAGCCTGCCAAAGCGACTTTGCCCTGTGGGGTTCTTTTTTGCCATATTCCCCTTTTAACCTGCACAATCATACGCTATGGTGTGTCGCGGACCAAAGGGGGCAGGCATGGCAGAACAAGAGGATATTACAGCGGAAGATTTCGGCACCGATGCCGCCTCCCGTGCCCGCCGTCGCGGCATCCGCGAGCGTCTCAACGCCTCGGCAAACCGCAAACTCATCACGGGCTTTCTGGCTACGCTTGCGGGCGGTATCTTCTGGGGCTTCTCGGGAACGTGCGCGAGCTACCTCTTTGAGAACTATGCAGTCGATACCGCATGGCTTATGGTCGTGCGCCAGCTCTGCTCGGGCGCGCTCTTTCTCGTCTTCATCCTCGCGACCGACCGCGCTCGTCTCAAGCAGCTGCTCACCACCCCACGTGACCTCGCCCTGCTCGCGGTCTTTGCGGCGAGCGGCGTCTTTCTCAACCAGTATTTCTATCTGCTCGCCGTGCGCGCCATGAACGCCGGCACCGCGACGGTGCTTCAGTGTCTGCAGCTCATCATCATTATGGTTTACGCCTGCCTGCGTGCGCGCCGCGGGCCCCGCAAGCGCGAGCTTGCGGGCGTGGTGCTTGCGCTCGCCGGCACCTATCTGCTTGCGACGGCGGGCAATCCCTCCACGCTCGTTATCCCGCCCGACGGGCTCGCCATCGGCCTTATCGCCGCGGTGGGCGCCGCCTGCATGTCCATCATCCCCACGGGGCTTCTTGCCCGGTACGGCTCCTCGATCGTGACGGGCATGGGCATGCTCGTGTCGGGGTTGGCGTCTTCGGTCATCATCCGCCCGTGGGAGCAGGCGCCCGTATTTGACGCTATGGGTTGGGGTGCCTTCGCCGTGCTTGTCTTTGTGGGATCGTTCCTCGCGTACTTCTTATATATGCAGGGCGTGAAAGACATCGGCTCCATGCGGGCGAGCCTCATCGGCACGGTCGAGCCGGTGTCGGCGACTATCACGAGCGCAATCTTTTTGGGGACGGTCTTTGCACCGACCGATATCGCCGGTTTTGCCCTCATCATCGCGATGGTGTTCCTCACGGTGTAGACTGGCCCACCGCCGCGCTGCAACATGTGTTGATTTTTCGCGCTCGCGCAACTTGGTTATACTGTCCGGCAAGAAACCACCGCCGCGAGGCACGCTTCGCGGTGTCTGATTTGATGTATCAACCGGCCGCCAAGGGGTCCTCGTGAAGCTCGTCGTCGCAGAGAAGAACATCGCCGCGCAAAAGATCGCACAGCTGCTCTCCACCACCAAGCCCAAGACCGACAAGGTCTACAACACCCAGGTCTACCGCTTTGAGGTGGCGGGCGAGGAGTGGGTCTCCATGGGACTTGCCGGGCACATCCTGGCGCCCGACTTCCCCGACGACGTGCTCTTTGACAAGAAGCAGGGCTGGTACAGCGTGACCGAGGAGGGCGAGGTGCTCCCCGCGGACATCCCCGATGGCCTTGCGCGCCCGCCGTATGCCACCAAGCGCAAGCCCTATCTGGCAAACGGCATCTCGCTCAAGGGCTGGAAGGTCGAGAGCCTGCCGTACCTCACCTGGGCGCCTGTGCTCAAGAAGCCGGCCGAGAAGGAGATCATCCGCGTCCTCAAGAACCTCGCCAAAAAGGCGGACGAGGTTATTATCGCCACCGACTTCGACCGCGAGGGCGAGCTTATCGGCTCGGACGCGCTCGACATGATACGCGAGGTCGCGCCGGATTTGCCGGCTTACCGTGCACGCTACTCGGCGCTCATCAAGGGCGAGGTGACGGCGGCCTTTGAGAACCTCGTCACGCTCGACCAGAATCTGGCGGACGCCGGCGAGAGCCGCCAGTACATCGACCTTATCTGGGGTGCCGTGCTCACGCGCTACCTCACGCTTGCGCGCTTTGGCGGGTTTGGCAACGTGCGCTCCGCCGGCCGTGTGCAGACGCCGACGCTTGCCCTGGTGGTCGAGCGCGAGCGCGAGCGCATGGCCTTTGTGCCGGAGGATTACTGGCAGATCCGCGGCCTTGCCGCCAAGGACGGCGACGAGTTCAAGATCTCCCACGCCACGGCGCGCTTTACGGACAAGACGGCGGCAGAGACGGCGTTTTCGCATGTTGAGGGCGCCACAACCGGCACCGTCACACAGGTGACCAAGCGCGCCCGCAAGCAGCAGCCGCCCATTCCATTCAACACCACAAGCTTGCAGGCCGCCGCTGCGGCTGAGGGCATCTCGCCGGCGCGCACCATGCGCATTGCCGAGAGCCTCTACATGGCGGGTCTCATCTCCTACCCGCGCGTCGACAACACGGTCTACCCGCGCTCGCTCGATATCGCGGGCGTGGTCAAGGGGCTTGCCGATACCAACCCGGCGCTGCGCCCCGTGTGCCAAAAGGTTCTCGCCGGTCCCATGAAACCCACGCGCGGTAAGGTCGAGACCACCGACCATCCGCCCATTCACCCTACGGGTCAGGGCGATCCATCGAGCTTGGACGGCGGCCAGAAGAAGCTCTACCAGCTCATTGCGCGGCGCTTCTTGGCGACGCTCATGGGCCCTGCGACCATCGAGAACACCAAGCTCGCCATCGACGTGGCGGGCGAGCCCTTCACCGCGTCGGGCGACGTTCTTGTTGAGCAGGGCTTCCGCGAGGCCTACCCCTACGGCCTCAAGCGCGACGAGCAGCTGCCCGCGCTTGCCGAGGGCGACGTGGTCGACGTGCGTGACATCAAACTCGAGGCCAAGCAGACCGAGCCGCCCGCGCGCTATAGCCAGGGACGCCTCGTGCAGGAGATGGAGAAGCGCGGCCTTGGTACCAAGTCCACCCGCGCCTCGATCATCGAGCGCCTCTACCAAGTGCGCTACCTCAAAAACGATCCCATCGAGCCGAGTCAGCTCGGTATGGCCATCGTGGACGCCCTCCATGAGTTCGCGCCGCGCATCACCACGCCCGAGATGACGGCCGAGCTCGACGAGGATATGACGCGTGTGGCAGAAGGCCAGGACACCCAGGAGCGCGTCGTGGATCACTCGCGGGCGCTGCTTGCTGGCATGCTCGACGCGCTCATAGAACACAAGGATGACCTGGGCGACCGCATCGCGGACGCCGTCACGGCCGACGCCAAGGTGGGCACCTGCCCCAAGTGCGGCAAGGACCTCGTGATGAAGACCTCCGCCAAGACCCGCGGCAGCTTTATCGGTTGCATGGGCTGGCCGGACTGCGACGTCACCTATCCGGTCCCTTCCGGTGTGAAGGTGAGCCCGCTCGAGGGCGAGGCGGCTGTGTGCCCGGAGTGCGGCGCGCCGCGCATCAAATGTCAGCCGTTCCGCAGCAAGGCCTACGAGGTTTGCGTGAACCCCCAGTGCCCCACCAATTTCGAGCCCGACCTCAAGGTGGGTGAGTGCCCTACCTGCGCGGCGGCGGGGCGTCACGGCGACCTTATTGCGCACAAGTCCGAGAAGAGCGGCAAGCGCTTTATCCGCTGCACCAACTACGACGACTGCGGCGTTTCCTACCCGCTGCCGGCGCGCGGTAAGCTTGAGGCCACGGGCGAGGTGTGCGAGCACTGCGGGGCGCCCATCGTGGTGGTCGAGACGGCGCGCGGACCGTGGCGCATCTGCGTGAACATGGACTGCCCCAGCAAGGAGAAGAAGCCTGCCCGCGGTCGCGCCGGCGCGCGCAAGCCAGGGGCAAAGAAGGCCTCGGCCAAGAAGACGACCAAGAAGTCTTCGGGCACCAAGGCGAAATAGCATCCGAGCACCGCGCTTGTACGGTGTCCGGACGTTCGTTTACCATGGGACGATACCGCACACGGTGCGGTTGACGTCTAATAAAGGAGGCACGTATGGCCACCTGCCCCGTATGCGGGCACGAATTCGAGCCCGAAGATTCCCAAAATGCCGTTTGCCCCGCCTGCGGTGCGGTGCTTGCAAACGATGCGAGCGAAAACAGCGCCACCGATGAGACCCTGCAGGAGGAGTCCGTCTCTCAGGAGGAACCCGCCTCCCAGGAGGCGCCGCACGAAGAGCAGCCCACGCAGGTGATCCCGCCCGAGGAGGCGCCCACGCAGGAGGTTCCTCGCGAGGAGTCGGCTACTCAGGAGATTCCGCAGGAAGAGCCCCCTACGCAGGAGATTCCGCACAGCGTTCCAACCGAGCCCTACCCGGCCACCGGCGCATCCGGCGCGGGCGCCACCGGCGAGCCGCCTACCGGCCCCGAGATCCATCCCGCCATTGCCGACCCGTATCGTCCGAGTCCGCTCAAGCGCGCCTGGATGGACTTCAAGGCGTCGCCCGGTAAGCTCTGGATCATTCTCAAGCTGGCCCTCTTCCAGTTTGTTCCAGGCGTGGGAAGCCTTGTGCTCAGCGGTTACGCCTACACATGGGCGCGCGAGCAGGCGCTCGGCCGCCATCTGCCCCTTCCTGCCAAGATCGTGCGTCCCGGCGTGCTCGACAACGGCCTCTACATCTACGGCGTCTCGGTCATCATGGCGGTCGTCTTCTTTGTGCTTGGCCTGTTTGCCGCGACGGTGTTCAGCGCGCTTCGGCTGTTTATCATCTTCACCCTGCTCGTCATTCTGTTCGTTGTCTGCTGCGGCCCGTTCTTTGCCGTGATGAACATGCGCACGGCGCTCTGCGGCCGCGTCCGTTCCGGCCTTAACCTCAAGCGCGCCTGGTCGCTCTTTGCGGCGCCGGGCAAGACCGGTCAGGTGTTTGCCGCGTACTGGGGGCCTGCCGCCCTTGTGGTGCTCCTCACCTTTGTGTGCTACCTCTTGCTGTTCATGGTGGTTATGGGGTCGAGCATCTCGGTCGCCTATGGGATGTCGGGCGTCTATCACTCCGATTACTACATCGTGGCGCAGCTGCTTGCCATGATGCTCTCGTTCATCCCCATCACGATCCTGGTGCTGTTTGCGGTCTTCTTTGTGAGTACCGCCGCAACGCTCGTCACGGCGCGCGCCCTCGGCTACTGGGCGCAGGACTTCCACCCCGAGGCATGGCCTGAGTACCAGGAGAACGTCAAGTACTACATGGATCGCGCGGTATAGGGGGTGCTCATGCCAACAGCTTCGCTTGCCGCGCCCACACCCGCGTTCATCACCGTGGAGGGTATCGACGGATGCGGTAAATCCACGCAGGCGGCGCTCATTGTCTCTGCGCTCGAGCGGGCGGGCTACGACGTGCTTGCCCTGCGCGAGCCGGGCGGTGTGGTTATCTCCGAGAAGATCCGTGCCCTTTTGCTCGACCCTGCGCATGCCGAGATGAGCGATACCTGCGAGCTTCTGCTCTACGCCGCGGCCCGCGCCCAGCTTGTGCATGAGCGCATTGAGCCGGCCCTCGCCGCGGGCAAGGTCGTTGTGTGCGACCGCTTTATCGACTCGACCACGTGCTATCAGTCGTTTGCCGACGGCATCGACCGTGCGTCGGTCGACGCTGCCAACGCGATCGCGGTGGGCGGTTGCCGCCCGGCGCTCACGCTCGTGTTCGATATCGATCCGGCCGTTGCGGCCGAGCGCGCGCAGGCGCGCGGGGACGCGGCCGACCGCATGGAAGCGAAAGGCCTTGCGTTTCAGGAGCGTGTGGCCGCCGGTTTTCGAGCGATTGCCGAGGAAGAGCCGGCGCGCGTGCGCCTCATCGATGCGGCGCGGTCTGTCGAGGACGTTTTCTCCGATGTCGCTGCCGAGCTCGTGGCGGCGGGCTTTTCGCTAGGGGGCGTCTGAGACGGTGGAAACGACTGCCAAACGTCCCGCACCGTCGAGCCTTCTTGCCAAGCTCGACACCCAGCCGCGCGTACGTGACTTTCTGATGCGTGCCGTCGAGGGTGACCGCACAAGCCACGCGTATCTCTTTCTTGGTGCCCCCGGTTCGGGCAAGCTTGATGCCGCTTGGGCGCTCGCTCAGGCGATTATCTGCGAGAGCCACGGCTGCACCTCGTGCGAGGCCTGTGTGCGTGTAGCGCGCCGGACGCACCCCGACGTGCACTATCTCTCTCCCGAGAGCGTGACGGGATACCTCATCGGTCAGACGCGCGATCTTATTGAGGACGTTGCGCTCGCTCCCATCCGCGCGCGCTCGAAGGTCTACATCGTCGACCGCGCCGAACAGCTGCGGGCGGATTCCGCCAACGCGCTGCTCAAGACCCTCGAGGAGCCTCCGCAGGGCGTGACGTTCATTCTGCTCGGCACCTCGGCAGAGACGATACTTCCCACCATCGTCTCGCGCTGCCAGTGCGTTCCCTTCCGTATGGTGTCGCCCCAAGATGCGGCGACGGCCGTCGCGCATGCCACCGGTGCTGCTCCCGAGCGCTGCCGCATGGCGGTTGCGGTGGCGGGAAGCCCGGCGCGTGCGGTGGAGTTTCTCAAAAGCGCGGAGCGTCAGGCGGCGCGCCGCACGATGCTCCGCACGCTCGACGCGCTGCCCGAGGCGGACGATCTCGACATCTTAAACGCTGCCAAGCAGCTCATCGTAGAGGTCAAGGCGCCACTTGCGGAGGTCAAGTCCACCCAAGAGGCCGTGCTCAGCCAGAACGCCGACTACCTCAGCCGTGGAGCATTGAAGCAGCTTGAGGACCGTCAGAAGCGCGAGCTCAATGCGCGCGAGCGTTCGGGTATCATGGAAGTGCTGGCGAGCGCCCGCTCGCTTCTGCGAGACGTACTCGGCGTGCTCGAAGGCGTCAGCGATGGCATCGTCAACGAGGACGTTGCCGCAATCGTCGAGCGGCTGACCGCTCGGACCGACACGGCAGGCGCGGTGCGCGCCATCGACGCTGTGACGCGTGCCGAGCGGACTGTCGCCCGCAGCATAACCCCCCAACTGACCCTCGAGGTCATGTTTCTCGATATCAGGAAGGCACTCCTATGCCGGTAGTTGTTCCCGTAAAGTTCCCCTTCGCCGCGCGCGAGCTGTGGTTTGATCCGCAGGACCTCGACATCGTGGAGGGCGATTACGCCGTCTGCTCCACCGAGCGCGGCACCGAGTTGGGCCTTGTGACCGAGGACCCCTATGAGGTCGAGGAGGAGGATCTTGCGGCGCCGCTCAAGCCGGTGATCCGTATCGCGACCGACGAGGACCTCGACCGTGCCGACGAGCTCGCCGACCGCGGCGACGCCGCCATGAGCGACTTCCGCCGCCTCATCAAGCAGAACAACCTCGACATGAAGCCGGTGGGCGTGGAGTTCCTCTTTGGAGGCGAGAAGGCGGTGTTTTACTTTGCCGCCGAGGACCGCGTCGATTTCCGTCAGCTCGTTAAGGACCTTGCGAGTTGCCTGCACGTGCGCGTCGACATGCGCCAGATTGGCGTGCGCGACGAGACGCGCCTGGCGGGTGGTTATGCCCAGTGCGGGCAGGAGCTCTGCTGCACGCGCTTTGGCGGGCAGTTCGAGCCGGTTTCTATCCGCATGGCAAAGGAGCAGGACCTGCCGCTCAACTCGTCCAAGATCTCTGGCGTGTGCGGCCGCCTCATGTGCTGTTTGCGCTACGAGTTCGAGGCGTACAAGGACTTCAAGAGCCGTGCGCCCAAAAAGAAGACGCTCATCGACACGCCGCTTGGCAAGGCGAAGATCCAAGAGTACGACACCCCGCGCGAGCAGCTTGTGCTCCGCCTCGAGAACGGCAAGGTCTTCCGCGTGAGCCTGTCCGACATGACCTGCTCGGACGCTTGCAAGAAGCGTGCCGAGGAACAGCATTGCGCCTGCCGCCCCGATTGTGTGACCCGTGACGTGCTCGAGAAGATCGAGTCGGCCGATATCTCGCTTGCGCTTCTTGAGCTCGACCGCCAAAACGGCGTGGATGTGGGCGACGGCCTGTCGCAGGCGGACCGCATCGCCACGTCTGGCCCCACCTCGTCGCGCCGCCGCCGCGGTATGGACGAGAGCGAGGCGGGCGCTCCCGCGCGCAAGCGTTCGCGCGCCAAGGCCTCCCAGGCATCTGACGAGGGTACGGACACCCCGCGTGAGGGCTCCTCGTCCCGCCGTCGCCGTAAACGCTCCTCTGAGGCAGAGGTTCGCACCGAGACCGAGGCTGCGCCGTCGCAGAACACGCGTCGTCGCCGCCGTCATCTGACGAGCGAGGAGCGCGACGATGCGTTCCGCGCCGCCGCTGCGCGCGAGAGCGCAGCTGATGGCGATGCGTCCGCCAAGCCGACGCGTTCGCGCCGTCGCCGCCACACCGCGGGCACGGACGCGCCCGAGCGCGGTCGTTCCGTCAAGCCCGATAAGCCCTCCGTTGCCGACCAGCTCGCCGAGGGCGAGGTCAAGGTGACGCGCCGCCGCCCCGGTGACGGGGGAGGCCAGCGCCCGAAGGCGGACGCCCCCGCGGCAGGTTCCGAGGGGTCCGGTTCCGACGGATCTGCCCCTAAGCGTCGTCGCCGTCGCCGCTCGCGCAAACCGCGCACCGAGGGTGGTGCCTCCGGATCCTCGGCGGCCTCCCAGACGGAGTAGCGCACCTCCGGGCTCGCTGCGTATAGATGCCCGCTTTGCGGGTATAGAGTATGCATCGCCACCCTCCCTCGCATGTTCGGGGGAGGGTTGTTATGTCTGTATGCGCCGCGTGCACAAGAGAGTCTTTAGCATCCGTCCGCATGCTAAAGACCGGCGTGCGCGGGAAGGAGCTCGCGCGCCTTGCCCGTCCGTTTCTAGAAGTTCTTTCACCCACGCGGTGCGCCGGGTGCGAGCGGCCCGGTCCCCTCATCTGCCCTGTATGTCTCAATCGTCTCGTCTTGATCGACCCCGTCGCGTCCTGTATGCGCTGCGGGGCTCCGGGCGGCCACATCATCTGCACCGAATGCGGGAATCCCACGGGCGCCCCTATGAACGGCGCGAAGGTTGCGGACGACGAGTCGCCTCTCGACAGGGTGCTTGCCACGGCGGTCTTTGAAGACCCCTTGCCCCGCATCGTTCGTGCGTACAAGGACGGTGGCGAGCGCGGGCTCGCGCCGCTTATTGCCCAGATGCTTCTCGATACTGCCGAGCACGCACAGGCCGAGGCGCCCGACCGTTACGGAGGGGTTCTCGCGGGGGCCGATGCGCTTGTGTTTGTTCCCGCTACAGCGCGTGCTTATAGGCGGCGCGGGTTCGACCACATGGAAGGCATCGTGCGCGAACTCGGGGAGCTCTCGGGCGTGCCGCTGCTCGACGCACTCGTCAAGCACGGCAGTGCCGACCAGCGCAGGCTGGGGCGCGCGGGGAGGCAGGTGAGCTCGCGGGGTGCGTACGAGACGGTCGAGCGGGTAGGGGGCATGCGTCTTCTGCTCGTCGACGACGTCATCACTACGGGCGCGACGTTGCGCTCCGCAGCCCGCGCTCTTGCTGATGCGGGGGCTGCGCATATCGACGCCTTGGCTGTCGCGCGGGTGTGTTAGTGCCACTCCGTCCGCGAGCTGCTATAATGCCAACAACCCTCAGGCTGTGGTTGCGGGTGCACATCCACCCTAGTCCAAGACAGACGCGGTCAAAGGGATCCACGTAAGTCGCCGCGTGCGCGCGGAGGCGATCATGGCGCGTCCTAGAGGTAAGCCGCACCGTCCGTCCTACCAACTTTGGGGCAATACCGCCCCGCGGGCGAGCGGGTCAGTCGTGAAGGATGCCGCGGCATCCCGAGCAAACGCCCCGGTGCGCAAGTGTGGGGTCAAAGACCAGGTCAGCTGAGGGGCTGAGATTATGGCGCCGTCCGCCTTGTGCGGGCGGCAGGTTCCGCGCAAGGCGGACATATGAGGGATGGGACGATGCCATGGCGAGGGTTGCTATGAGACTTCGAGTGATTGCTGCGGTGTGCGCGAGCGCGGTGCTGGCGGCGACCGGCCTGGGTGGATGCTCGCTTTTCACGCCCCCGCTTAGCGAGGCTCCCGCTGTGGAGAAGAACGCCCAGGTGATAGAGGACTCCTATCTGGTGACCCCCGGGACGTTGACCGTAGCCATGGACACCTCCGATGCTCCGCAGGCGATGGTCCTTTCCGAGGGCGTGGAGGGCTACGACGTGGATGTTGCCCGCGCGCTTGCCGAGCGCATGGGCCTGGAGCTTGCGGTGGTCTCTGGCACGTCTGCCGAGAGCACGGTTGGTGCGGGCACGGCAGATCTCTACCTTGGGGCAGAGACGACCGATGCGGCAGAGGGCATCACGGTGTCCGGCGTCTATCTTGAGAATGCAACGGCCGTATTTGGTACGTCAGACGCAGCGTCGCTTACCGCGGCGGACCTCGCCGCCGCGACAGTTGCCGTTCAGGATGGCTCCGCTTCCCAGGAGGCGCTTGTGCGCAGCGCCATCGGTGCCACCCAGAGCACGTATTCAAATGTTAACGCCTGCTTTGACGCGCTTGCCGCGGGTGAGGTCGATTACGTGGTGTGCGATGCCACGGCTGGCGCTTATCTCGCCCGCGCCTATCCGGGCGTGTCGTTTGAGGGGACGCTCAGCTCGTCGACGGCCTTTGGGCTTGCAATCGCCTCCGACGCCCACGAGCTTTCCGACGCCGTCTCCTCTGCGCTGGACGAGATCTCCTCCGACGGAACGCTCGACGCCATACACACCGTTTGGTACGGAACCATGCCGTTTAGCCTGAGCGACACCGTGGTATCGGGTGTCACCATCTCCGCAATTACGGATGCTGCGCAGGCGCAGGACGAAGCTGAGGCGGAAGCGTCGGAGGACGGGGAGTCCCTGGACTCGCTCAACAGCCTCGACTAGTTCCACAAGGCGTATAAAACCGGTTTGTCTAGCCCGCCTTCGGTAGGCGGGCTTCTTCTTCTCGCCAACGGGAGTCGCCGTCTTTCGTGCTCGGTTTTGCCGGGTTTGGGTACAACGTGAGTACCGAGTCCTATCCCCGAGGAGAACAGGAGCATTCATGGATATCACCGTATCAGGACGCAAGACCACGGTAACCGATGCCCTGCGCGCACATGTAGACGAGAAGATCGGCGGAGCCCTCAAGGTTTTCGATATCGAGCCTATGACGGCAGACGTGGTGCTCAGGTACGAGAAGAACCCCTCTAACCCCGAGCCCGCCATCGTCGAGGTAACGGTCCGCGCCCGCGGCTCTGTCATTCGCGTTGCCGAGCACGGGGTGGACATGTACACCGCCATCGACCTCGCGGCCGACAAGGTGACCCGCCAGCTCCGCAAGTTCAAGACCAAGGTCATCGACAACCGCCAGCAGGGACCGTCTGCCGCCGAGGTGGCACCCGAGCTGCCCGTCGAGGATCTGGCCGACCTCCTCATCCCCGAGGAACAGGACGATATGCTCGTTCGCGAGAAGGTTATTGACATCACACCGATGACCGAGGAGCAGGCTCTCGTCCAGACCGATCTTTTGGGTCATGACTTCTATGTCTTCGAGAATGCCGCGACGGGCCTCATCAATGTGGTGTATCACCGCAAAAACGGTGGATATGGCATTATCAAGCCCAAGATTGAGGAACTCGACGCGTAAATGCGAGTAAAATACGTCTGTTACACGTAAGGTGATGGGCGGCCATCCGTACGGGTGGTCGCCCTTCGCGTATGAAAGGGTATGGAGATGGCAGAGCCTTCCTCTTCCGGCCATGCAAACCGCTATCGCATCGTCGTCGACACCTGCGCCGACCTCACGCCCGAGATCGCCGCGACCCTCGACGTCGATATCCTGGGCTTCCCCTACATCGTTGATGGTCAGGAGAAGACCGATGATATCTGGACCTCGATTACCCCGAAGGAGTTCTACGACCAGATTCGCTCAGGCGTGAAGATGTCTACCTCGGCAATCTCGCTCGGCCGTTACCTCGAGTTCTTCACCGAGTGCGCCAAAGAGGGCACACCCACGGTCTACCTGTGCTTCACAAGTGCGCTCTCGGGCAGCTATGACTTTGCCTGCCAGGCGGCAGAGCAGGTCCGTTCCGAGTATCCGGAGTTCGAGCTGTATGTGGTCGATAACTGCCTGCCGTGCGCCTGCGGCGAGCTGCTTGCCCTCGAGGCGGTGCGCCAGCGCTCCGCGGGTCTCTCCGCTGCCGAGCTCGTTGAGTGGGCAAACGAGGCCAAGCATTACGTGCACGGCTACTTCACGCTCGACAGCCTCGACTCGCTCGCTGCCGGCGGCCGTATCCCGCCCGCGGCGGCGCAGCTCTCGAGCAAGCTCGATGTGAAGGCGTCGCTTTCCTTCGACCTCGCCGGTTCGCTTTCGCTCACAGGCGTCAATCGCGGCCGCAAGAAGGCCCTGCGTGCGCTCATCAAGGCGTTCCAGGAGAACTACGTTCTCGACCCCGCGCTGCCGCTCACCGTCGTGACGGCCGATGCGGAGAAGGACGGCGATTGGGTCGAGGCCGCCGTGCGCAAGGAGCCCGGCTGCGCCGACCTCACCATCATCCGCGGTTCGGTGGGCCCCACCATCGGAGCGCACGTGGGCCCGGGTATGGTCGCCCTCATCTTCTGGGGCAAGAACCGCGCCGAGAAGGTGTCGCTCTCCGACCGTATTGCCCGCCGCGTCAGAAAATAACGATAGGAGCAATCCATGGCAGATAAGAAGCTTTCCGTTGCGTTCATCGGCACCGGCATCATGGGCGCGCCCATTGCCGGGCACATCCTGGACGCCGGCTACCCCGTGACCGTATACAACCGCACCGCCGCCAAGGCCGAGCCGCTTATCGAGCGCGGCGCCGTGTGGGCGGAGAACGCCTCTGACGCCGTCCGCGGTGCCGACGTGGTCTTTACCATGGTCGGCTATCCGGAGGACGTCGAGGAGCTCTACCTCGCTGGCGACGGTATCCTTGCCGCCTCCAAGCCCGGCGCGATCCTGATTGACCTCACCACGAGCTCGCCTGCGCTCGCCCGCGATATCGCCGGTGCCGCCGCGGTCTCTGAGCGCGTGGCCTTCGACTGCCCCGTAACGGGTGGCGAGGCGGGCGCCATCGCCGGTACGCTCACTGCCATCGCGGGTGCCACCGAGCGCGACATCGAGCCCGTGCGCGCGATTCTCGAGACGTTCACGAGCAAGATCTTCTGCTTCGGCGGTGCTGGCAAGGGTCAGAGCGCCAAGCTCTCCAATCAGGTGGCGCTCGCCGCGTCCATGGTGGGCATGGCCGACGCCCTCTCCTTCGCTCAGCAGGAGGGGCTTGACCTCGAGCAGGTGCGCGAGATGATCCTCTCCGGCACCGGCTCCACCGGCGTTCTCGCCACGCTCGCCCCCAAGGCCCTCGACGGCGACTGGAAGCCCGGTTTCAAGGTCCATCACTTCATCAAGGACCTCGGTCTCGCCCTCGCCGAGGCGGAGGAGCGCGACATCGCCCTTCCCGGCTGCGACGTGGCCTTCACCCTCTACGACATGCTCGAGGCCATCGGTGGCGCCGAGCTCGGCACGCAGGCCATCACCCTGCTCTATCAGGAGGAGGCCGAGGCGGTTGCCGCGGGTCTCGACTGGTCGCTCTACACCGCCGAGCACGAGCACGATGACGAGTGCGGCTGCGGCCACGACCACGCCCACGGTGAGCACGAGTGCGGCTGCGGCCACGACCACGCCCACGGTGAGCACGAGTGCTGCCATGGCGAGGGGCATCATCACGAGCACGGCGAGGGCTGCTGCTGCCATCACGGGGAGTAGCGCATGGGAGATTTTGCCTTCCTCATCTGCTTCATCCTGCTCTTTGTCTTCAGCGTGTACCTCGGCTTCATCATAGGCAACTACTGGGGCGAGCGCGCGCTCAGCGCGGGCGCGTACTGGCTCTACAACGCCATCGCGGTCGTGGTGTGCGTGGTGCTCACCGTGGTGCTTACGCTGTTCCCGCTGCTCTACGCCACGCCGCTCGGTCTTCTCATGGGCGCCGTCGTGGGGCTCAAGATGGGATTTGGGGAGTCGGTGGGTCCGTGGAAGGTTCTTGACCGCTTCTTTGACGTCAACCGCCGCCAGCGCGGTGCCGCGGGTGCTGCTGCCCGCGCCGCGCGTCGCCGTAAGAAGACGGGGGAGGCCGCGCCCGACCTCATCTCCGTCTCGGGCGACAAGGCATCCCGTCGCGCGTCGGCTGCAAGCAACGATACGGAAAACAAGAGGTAAACGATATGGCACATTCTGCTATGGAAGATATTAACGACGAGGAGCGCGCGAAGCTCGACGACGTTGAGCGCGACAGCGCCGCGCTCGAGGCCCTTATCGAGGACTTGGCGAGCGCAAGCCGCCGTCGCCGCCAGTTTGCGGCGCGCGTGGTGTCGCTGCTTTCTGCGGAGGGGCCCGAGCTTTTGGCGCCGCATATCGACGCGCTCATCGATGCGCTCTACCGCCCCGAGGCGCAGACCCGCTGGGAGGTGCTCGATGCGCTCACCCGTCTTGTGCCCACGCATGCCAAGGAGGTCGGCGCTGCGTTCGAGGGGGCGGAGGCCGCGCTTTTTGACGAGCTGTCCTCCACGCTGCGTTTCTCGTCATTCAACTTCCTTGCCACCTGGGGCGCCTCCGAACGCGGTCGTTCCAAGAAGGTGTGGCCGATCCTCGACGAGGCCATCCAGTGCTACCACGGCGATCTTGAGTACCGCGATATGCTCGCCTGCCTTATGACCTTTGCCGAGGGCAAGATTGCCGGCGAGGTAGCAGACGAGCTTGCCGGGCGCCTGCAGTTCGATGCCCAGAACGGCAAGGGCGCTTCCATTAAGGCACGCTCCGCCGAGATCTACGACCACCTGGTCAAGCGCTTCAAACTGAAGGATCCCAAGAAGCGCACCCGCGTTGTTCCCAAGGACGACGACGAGGACGAAGAAGAGGAGTAACCCATGGCTCACGACGTCGCGCTCATCCCCGGAGACGGTATCGGTCCCGAGATTGCGGAGGCCATGCGACGCGTGGTCGATGCCTCGGGCGCTCGGATTTCGTGGCATGTGGCCGAGGCAGGCGCAGCTCAGATTGAGCGTTGCGGCACCCCGCTGCCGCCCGAGACCATAGAGCTCGTGCGCGAGCTCGGCGTTGCCATCAAAGGACCGGTCACCACGCCGGTGGGAACGGGTTTTCGCAGCGTGAACGTAGCTCTCAGACACACGTTTGACCTGTACGCCTGCGTGCGTCCGTGCCGCTCGCTTCCCGGCGACGGATCGCGCTACCGCGACGTCGACCTCGTGATCGTGCGTGAGAACACCGAGGACCTGTACGCGGGCATTGAGTTTGAGCCCGATGCCCCCGAGGTAGAGCGCCTGGCCGAGCTGGTGGCGGCATCGGGGCAGAAGGCGTTTCGCCCGGGTTCCGCCATCTCGGTTAAGCCTATTTCTGCCGAGGGTTCGCGCCGCATTGTTACCTACGCCTTTGAGTATGCGCGCCGCTGCGGTCGCAAGAAGGTTACGGCGGTGCACAAGGCAAACATCATGAAGGCGACCGACGGCCTCTTTTTGCGCGTCGCCCGCGAGGTGGCGGAGAGCTACCCCGATATCGCCTTTGAGGACAAGATCGTAGACGCCTGCTGCATGGGCCTTGTGCAGGACCCGGGGCAGTTCGACGTCCTCGTGCTGCCCAACCTCTACGGTGACATCGTCTCTGACCTGTGTGCGGGTCTCGTGGGCGGGCTCGGCATGGCTCCCGGCGCCAATATAGGCGACAAGCTTGCGGTTTTTGAGGCGACGCACGGTTCTGCCCCCGATATCGCCGGCAAGGATATCGCCAACCCCACCGCCGAGATTCTCTCGGCGGCCATGATGCTCGACCATCTGGGTGAGGCCGAGGCTGCCGCGCGCGTACGCGCCGCTGTTACCGCGACGCTTGCCGAGGGTACAGCGGTCACGGCCGATGTCCGCCGCGCACTGACCGGCTCCGCTGCCGGTGCAGTCGGCACCGCCGCGTTTGCCGATGCGGTCATAGCGTTTATGTCCAAGTAAGTTTGTTCACGTAAGCTACGGGTATCGTCGCCGCGCGCGGCGATACGTCTGTAGTGCGGTCGAGAGGAGCACCGATGGGCTTCATCCAGAAAAAAGACGAAGAAGAGCGCGAAGAGATCGAAGGGATTCAGATCATCGAGCGCGAGGATGTGCCCGATGATCTTCCGGAGAACGATGTCGAGCTCGTAGGCGCCCCCTCTTCGGAGGATGCCGAGCCGTCAGCAACCGACGAGTCGCCTGCGTCCGATGAGCCCGAGGACACGGCGGAGGCGGATACCTCCGACGCCATAGATGACGCCGAGGAGGACACCGCGCCCGCGGATCACGAGGTCGACCCCCGTCGCAGCAAGTTGCCGTTGCTTGTTGTCTGCGCTGTTGCGATTGCGGTGGTCGCCGCGGTGCTCGGCTACGTTATCGGTTCCGGCGGCTTCGCTCCCGAAGGGGTCTACTCTGCCACGGTTACCGAGGATGAGCTCGACCGTCCGCTTGCCACCTACACCTACGACGGCGCCAAGCATACGGTGAGCGTGCGCGAAGCTATCGAGAGCCAGTACAGCCTCGACGTCGCTCTGACCGATGAGGGGACCTACACCGTTCCCTCGGCAGAGGTGATCCTCACCAACGTGCGCAACGAAATCCTCGTCGCCGACGCCGAGTCGCGCGGCATCGAGGCCACAGACGACGAGATGGCATCCTATGCCGAGGAGACGCTCGGTGTCTCCGACTTTGCTACGCTTGCCGAGCAGTACCAGATCAGCGAGGACCAGGCGCGCGAGATCGTGCGCACCAACCTGCTCATCTCGAAGCTTTACGAACAGGTTGCCCCCGAGGGTGCAGCGGAGATGCCCGCTCAGCCCACCGAGCCCGAGAACGGCGATGAGAGCACCTCTTCTGCGGAATACGCGAGCTACATCATCAACCTTCTGGGTGACGAGTGGGATAGCACCACCGGAACGTGGGCGCGCACCGACGGCGAGATGTACGCCGCTATCGACGGTGCAAACTTTGACGGCACGACCGCTACCTACGCGCAGGCAACTGCCGCCTTCTATGTCGCCTACCAGGATTACTATGAGACGGCGAGCACCGCTCAGCAGACGTGGACGACCTACGTCAACAACCTGTACGCCAACTGCAACCTGACGCTTCTGGGCGTTTTCCAGTAACGCACGATAGGGGAGAACGGCTATGTTTGTAGGTTCACTTTGCGACATCGAGCGTTACCGCGGTCTCTTTAAGAGTCTTGACGTGTTGATTGACTGGCTTGCCGACCACGACCCGCAGGATCTGGAGCTCGGATCCCATCAGATTCTGGGCGACAAGGTCTACGCGAATGTCATGGAAGCGACGACGCGCGCGCCTGAGGACGCGCATTTTGAGACGCATCGTCGCTACATGGATCTGCAAATCGACCTTGCAGGGCGCGAGGCGTTCCGCGTGACTGCGGGGGAAACGTCGCCGGTCTCCCCGTATGACGAGGGAGACGATTTTGAGCTGGTCGATAGCGACTATGGCATCGACGGCGATCTTGCCGACGGCGCCTTTGCGCTCTTTCTTGCTGGCGAGCCCCATATGCCGACGCTGGTCTTTGATGGGGACGGGCCGAGCCCGGTGCGCAAGGTCTGCTTTAAGTTGATTGTGGACGAGCTGTTTGCCTAGGCGCTTGCGAAGCGGAGCTGCCTGAAACCACGCGTCTGTCCGCACGGTACCGTATAGTAGGAACTGATGTTCGAATCAGGTCTGAAGGGCGGTGGCTCGTGGTTCCCAAGGGTATGAGAACCTATGTGGATGTGTACCTGCGGGTTGGGCCCGATGGGCATGAGACCCCGGAGGTAATCGCCCTGCCCGACGGGCGCCTCTTTCGCATCGATGCGGTGGAGCGCTGGCAGCGCGTGCAGGGCGGGTACGCTGTTGCGATTAGGATCGGCAAGCGCATGACGACCCTCTGGAAGGATACAACCGGTTGGTCGGGACCGCGTTGGTACGTGATTATGCGTAGTACTGCCCAGATGCCTGCTGCGCGGACAACACGGCCGGAGCTCCAGAACAGCTCGGCATGAAAAAGGCCCCGTTACCGGGGCCTTTGCTATTCGATGGTGCGGGCGAAAGGACTTGAACCTTCACGGGGTTGCCCCCATATGGACCTGAACCATACGCGTCTGCCAATTCCGCCACGCCCGCGTCTTTCGACCTTCGTCAAAAGCACGGTTCATCATACCGTAGCCCGCGCACTCGCGCAAGAGAAAACTTGCGGGTGGCGGCTTGCCGGATGCTAGGCCTTGAGGGCCTCGAGAACCTCCTGCTCTGCGGTGGGACGGCCGATGCCGGTGAGGAAGGGAACGCCGTTAACGTAAGGGCAGGTGAGTCCCTCGGGTGCAACGGTCGTAGCGATGAGGAGGTCGGCGTCGGCGCAGGTGTCCTTTGCCTCGCCCACCGGGCACTGAACGATTTCGTAGGAATCGGCATAGCCGTTAGCATCGAGCAGGGCAGAGATCTTCTGCGCGACGACGGCCGAGGTGGCCACACCGGCACCGCAGGCAAGTACGATCTTCTTCATGTCGAGCGCCCCCTTGCGCAAAGAGATGGCGGACACGGTCCGCCAGCGGAATATCTGGTAGGGGCGGTGGGACTCGAACCCACAATCCTTGCGGCCGAAGATTTTAAGTCTCCTGCGTATGCCAATTCCGCCACGCCCCCACGCGCATAGTCTATCAGATTGCTCATCAACGTACGGTGAACCACCTGCGAATTCGCAGGACGAATTATGTTCTAACAAATGTCTGACACGCCAGGGTGATAAAACGAAAAAGAGCGTGTAGCAGCGCCTATGCAACTCGTCTATTTCATTTCGGTGGGATTGAGCGATATATCGGATAAACGGTTTAAATTATAGAACTCAAAATCAAGTGTTCCCACCCAAATAATCTTGCGTCGGCTGCGCGCACGCAATGAGCTGCGACGGTGCGCGCGCCGCTGCAGGCGCGGACGTCTAACCAATGTCTGACCAAAATCTGACCGCCATCCAACCGGCGCGCAGAAAGATGCTGCCACGGTACGTCGGTTGGGCAGCGCCGCGCCTATGGTGAGGGGGAGGGAAAGGATGAGCCTATGGATTCGTACGAAGACCGCATGATCGGTGCGACGGGAGACGACGGTGTGTTTCTGCCGCGCCTGCCAATGGGGGAGAGCTTCACGGTGAAGCGCGTCGATCTTCTGCGCGAACTGACCAAGCAATGTCGGGCCGCGGGCATGGCGATCCTGATTGCCCCGGAGGGATTTGGCAAGACAGCGCTACTCATCCAGTACGCCGAGGAGGTGAGGAGTGACCCGTTGCGCGGTGTTGCGCGCATCATGGATGCAAAGGGCAAAAGCCCCTCAGAGCTCGCGACAGAGCTTGCCGCCTGCCGCCTGGAGCTGCCGCAGGCAACACGGCCGCTTATTGCGATAGACGATGTCCCGCCATGGGGAGAAGCACAGGCCAAGGAGGTGGTGCGCGTGCTGCGTGCTCTGCGCTCCGAGAACTTCGAGGTGCTGCTAGCTTGTACGCCGCGCTGCAGAGAACTCATAGCGCTTTTGGGGGATGCGGCGAAGTTTGGAAGTCAGGCGTTGAGGATACGGCCGAGGGAGTACGCTTCGTGGATCCGAACGTTTTCCATATCCGGTGATTTGGACGTGTACGGTCTTACCCAGGGGATACCGATGCTCGTGGCGGCGCTGTCCGTCGTTACCCAAGGGGAGGGAGCGGCCTCGACACTCGATGCCTGCGTGGACAGTCTCTACCGAAGTGTCTGGAGTGAGCTGGAGAAGGATGCGCCCGAGGCGTTGCGCGCTGCTGGGATGATGCTTCTTATGGGGAGGGGAGGTCTTGGCGAGTTCGACGCCTGTGGAATCAAGCTATCCCAGGCTGCACGGGTGCGCCTCGTTCACGATTATCCGCTCTTTGGGGTCGACCCCTCCAGTCAGTCCTTTAGTTGTCTGGGCACATGGGATTCGCGCAGGGGCATGCGCAAAGTGGTTTCGGAGTGTATGGGAGAGCTTCCCGCTAAGGCCGTGCGGGCGCTGCTGCGCCGTGGAAGTGCCGAGGACGCGGTGCTTCTGGCAGACGAGTTGCTGGGAGCAGCAGCGGCACTTGAGGAGATGGGGAGGTTCCCGACAGCGTGCGCCCTTGCGGGGCAGGGCGCGTACGTGGCCCGCATTGCAACGGAGACGACCATGGCGGCACCGGAGGCCCTTCTTCCCGTGGGATGCCAGCTTGCCCGTTACACGGCGTCCCTCACACTCGGAGATTTTAAGGTTGCTCGCGCTATGGCAACAGAGCTTGCGGCGCGTGCTCTGGAGGTGGAAGAGGAGGTAACGCCTTTCGAGTGGGCTGTTGCTTGCGCGCTTAGGGGAATCTGGAGTACCTGTCCGGGAATTGGCCTGCCCGAAGTGAGCCCGCGAAAAAGCGGACGCTCGACAAGTGACACTGCCCGCGCGCTCCGGTCGTTCAGCACCGGCCTGCGCAACCTTTTGGAGGGGAAGACCAACCGCCAGAAAAGCGGAGAGATGCGTGCCGCCCGGGATTCGCGCGAAGGGCCGTTGCGTGACCTGCCCTCAATCTTTGCGATGTGCGCCGAGCTCGTACGAGAGGTCTCTTTGGGGCGCGATAGCAGCATAGACGAGCGCGATGACATGCTGCTGCAGGCGCTCGACTACCTCCGTGAACGCAGGCTTGCGCCGGTATTGATGACCGTGAGGCTTGTGATTTCGATGCGTCGCGTATACGCGGGGTTGCCCGTAACCGATGAGCGCGCGTTCGTCGACGCGGGGACTATGGCCATTCGCACCTCCGACCAACCGCTCCAACTGTTGTGTCTTTTGCTGGAGGGTTGGCAGTATCTGAGTATGGACCAGGTGGTGAACGCGCATTTTCGCGCTCAACAGGTGATCAAGCTCGCCGATCGGCGCGTACCGTTTGTGCGCGAGCATGCCCTGGTTCTCGAGAAGATCGCCTACATCTGCAACACCTCACGCGTCGCGTTGAGCGAAGAGGCGGAGCTAATAGACCTCTCTCCGGCATCATGCCGCCCGTCTGCCGCGTGGACCACAGCGCTCAGCTTAGCCGCTGTCCGTTTTGATGCGGAGCTGTCCGCCTGGATGTCTCTCCACCGTAAAGAAATGCTCGACGAGGGCATTCGCCCGGCAGCGCGACTTGCCCTGCGCGCTCTCGGCGTTCCTGCTGCTGCCATCGTCCGTTTAATTCCCGAGCATCTCCAAGCTGCCTTTAAGACGGGCGCCTCGGCGGAGGATCGCTCGGAGCGCCTCTTTGAGGTTGTGGGGGATATGGAGCGAACGGTTGTTGGCCAGCTGACCGTTCGTCTCTTCGGCGGACTTAAGATCGAGCGCAATGGGCACGTGCTCACAAGCGCTCTTTGGCGCAGACGAAAGACGAGCGTTGTCGCAGCGCGTCTTGCACTTGCGCCGGGGGCCTTTGTACCGCGCGCGACGCTCCAACAGGAACTGTGGCATGGCTACGACTACACGCATGCGCGCAACAGTCTCTACTCAACGCTCTCGGCACTCAGGCGCGCGCTGGGGCAGACCAAGGACGGTCCGCAATATCTGATCTTGCAAGGAGAGGGTATTGCCTTCAATGCGGAGTACGTGGTCTCCGATGTTATGCGCTTCGATATGTTCGCGCGAGAAGTGCTCCTCAAACGCAAGGGCATAAGCGCCCCGCAGATTATCGACATATGCCTCAAAGTTGAGCAGCTCTACGCCGGACCCCTGTTCGTTCCAGATGGAGAGGGAGGGGCGTTCTTCGAGAAGATGCGCGAGGGGTACCGGACGAAGTTTGTCGACTGTATGTTGCGCGGCGTTGAGGCGGCTCTGGAAGAGCGCGATGTTTCGAGCGCCTCGTGGATGGCGGATGCGGCGCTCCTGCAGGCTCCCCTGCGCGAGGACGTGGTCCGTGCGGCCATGCGTGTGTACGAACTCGCGGGAAGACGGAGGGAGGTGGTCGATCTGTACCGGCGTCACGCGCTTGCACTCAAGGCGCAGGACAAAGGTATGCCCGAGCCCGAGACGAGGGCTCTGTACGATCGCATCGTCGACGCATCGGGGACAGGTTCGGCTGCTCGGGCGGATTATGGGCGTTAGGGACCTATGATGAGAGCACCTCGGCAGCTATGCGCGCCGATTCGGCGGCATCCTTCGCGTAGAAGTCCGCCCCGATCATCTCGGCGTACTCGGGCGTGAGCACAGCCCCTCCCACAAAGACCTTAGTGCCGGGAGCCTCGCGTCGAAGGAGCTCGATGGTCGCCTCCATACTCTTAACGGTGGTTGTCATGAGGGCGGAGAGGCCGACGAGCTGGATGCCGTGAGTTCTCACGCAGTCGAGGACCAGCTCGGGAGCGACGTCTCTTCCCAAGTCAAAGACGGTGTAGCCGTAGTTCTCGAGGAGCATCTTGACGATGTTTTTGCCTATGTCGTGGATGTCGCCCTTGACGGTTGCCAGGCAGATTGCGCCCTTGTCTGTGGTTGCGCGCGCGGGCATGACATCGCGGATGGTGTCAAAGCCCGCCCGTGCCGCCTCAGCGGATGCCATGAGCTGGGGGAGGAAGTACGTACCCGCCTCGAAGCGGTCGCCCACCTCGTCGAGCGCAGGAATGAGCTCATCGTTGACGATCTCGAGAGGGTCGCGGTGTTTGAGCTGCTCGGCCACGCAGCGCGCCGCGTCTCCGCGTCTGCCCGAGATGACGAGCTCCCTTAGCGTGGACGAGGTTTTCGCAGCGGCAGCTGTGTCTTCCGGTTGGCGCGTGGTGGTGCCATCGCCGATGGCCCCTTTGCCGGGATGCTGGTAGGGGTCAAGCCATGCGGCGTAGTGGCCGATGAACTGCTCGGCGCCCGCGTCTTGGGCATTGAGTACCCGCCAGGTTCGCACCACATCGAGGTAACGCTCCGTTGCGGGGTTCAGGATGGGGGCGTCGAGGCCGGCGCCAAAGGCGGCGGAGAGGAATGTGCTGTTGATGAGCGGACGCTGGGGCAGCCCGAAGCTGATGTTTGAGACGCCGAGTGTGGTGAAGACACCGAGCTCGCGTTTGACGAGGCCCATGGCCTTGAGCGTCTGGGCGGCTTGGGACTGATCGGTCGATACGGTCATGGCGAGGCAGTCGACGAGGATGCGTTCGCTTCCGATGCCAGCTCGCTTTGCCGCCTCGACGATGCGACGGGCGATGGCGAGGCGCTCCTCTGCCGTGCGGGGGATGCCCTGCTCGTCGAGGGTGAGGGCGACAACGTTTGCGCCGTAGCGCGCCGCGATGGGGAGAATCGCCTCGAGGCTCTCGCGGCTCCCGTTCACGGAGTTGATGATAGGTTTTCCCGGGTAGCGCCGACATGCCGCCTCGAGGGCGACCGGGTCGGATGAGTCGAGCATGAGCGGCAGCGAGACGCTTGCACAGAGTCGCTCAACTACCTCGGACAGGAGCTTCACCTCGTCGATTTCGGGCAGACCGATGTTGACGTCGAGGACATCGGCACCCTGCTCTTGCTGGGAGATTCCCATGCCCACAACGTAGTCGATATCGCCCTCGCGAAGCGCCTGCTGGAGGCGCTTCTTGCCTGTGGGGTTGATGCGCTCGCCAATGACGGCGATGTGCCCCGAGCCTACAGGGAGGTTCACGATGCTTTGCGCACTGGTGGCTGTGAGCGCGCGTTCGATGTGGCGCGACTTTGGCGTGCGGCCCTTGATGACCTCGCCGAGCAGGCGGATATAGGCAGGGGTGGTGCCGCAGCAGCCGCCGATGATCCCCACGCCCGCGTCCACGAGCGCGCGCACGCTCTCCGCATAGGACTCGGGTCCAATGTCGTAAACGGTTCGTTCGCCCTCAACGTGTGGAAGGCCGGCATTCGCCTGCACGAGGAGGGGCTTTTCCGTAACGGCGAGCATGCGCTCGGCAAGGCCGAGAAGCTCTTCCGGCCCGAGCGAGCAGTTGATGCCCACCGCATCGGCATCGAGTGCATCGAGCGTGACGGCCGCCACCTCGGGGCTCGTCCCCAAAAACGTGCGTCCGTCCTCGCCGAACGTCATCGTGGCGATGATGGGCAGGTCTGTGTTCTCGCGGCAGGCAAGAAGGGCCGCCTTTGCCTCAAGAAGATCGGTCATCGTCTCGATGATGAAGAGGTCCGCGCCTGCCGCAGCGGCAGCGCGCGCCTCCTCGGCAAAGAGCTCGTAGGCGTCGTCGAACGAGAGCGTGCCCAAGGGGCGGAGCAAAGCACCGGTGGGACCGATGTCTCCAGCGACGTAGCGAGCCCCCGCGGTGCGGGCGCACGCCACGGCTGCCGAGAATACCTCTTCGACTGTCGCCGTACCATCGAGCTTGAGACGGTTGGCGCCGAAGGTGTTGGTGGTGATGACGTCGCTTCCCGCCTCGACATAGGCGCGGTGGATGGCGCGCACCTCATCTGGGTGGGTGAGGCACCACAGTTCGGGCATCTCGCCTGCGGCAAGGCCCGCCTCCTGCAGCATGGTCCCCATGCCGCCGTCGAACAAAAGATGGCTCTCGCCCTTGAGGGCGCGTGCAAGGTCGCGCGTCATGTCAGTCCTCCTGTACAGAATTCGCTCGCCGCCAGCAGCGCTCGCCGCGCGCTCTAAACGCGCAGCCCTCCTTCAGCGCGCATCGCGCGCAGGTGCGCGATGCGTCCTGCACCCCGTCACCTCGCTCAAAAAGACCGATGAGCGCGGTGATGCTTTTGCTGGGAACGAGCAGGCAGTTCTCCGTCACGGTGATACCAAGCGCGCGACGGGCGTCGAGCGCATCGATGATGGGGCCTTGTGCGCTGAGCGGGCAGTCGCCGTAGCCGCAGGAGAAGCGGCCGTTGCGGACGAGGCCCGCACGTGCGGCGTCGGCCGCGATGGCGGCATCCACTGCGTCTGCCGCCGCCTCGACATATGCGGAGGCGGCGGCGTCAAAGAGCGCTGCCTCCACAGGCTCGGTCGCGGCGAGGGTGCGGAGGCGGCGCTCGCTTTCCATGCCGAGCGTCACCGCCAAAAGCGCTACGACGCAGGCGCCTTCCAGGTGCCGGCGGATATCGTCTCCGGTGAGCTCGACGACGGTTCCCACGAGGCGCACACAGGGTGCACCCGCGGCGGTGTGCGCATGGGTATCAACACCAAACACCTGGCTCACACCGTGCGGCTCAAGCGTCTGTTCAACCTCTCGTGCCACACGCTCGATGCGGCGGGCGAGGTCCTCGTCAATATCCTGCCCCGTGTAGCCGAGGTAGCGGAGCATTTCGGCGCGGTCGACGTGGATATTGCCCAGGCGATACCGTTGGGCACCGGCGAGGGCGCGCCAGGGGGCATCGGGCGCGCGATGCGCATATGCGGCGGCGCGGGTCGTCACGGCGCGTTACCTCCCGAGTGCAGCCATCGCTGCGCGGCTGACCGAGGGACGGTTCATGGTGTACACGTGCAAGCCGTCGACGCCGTGCGCCGCGAGGTCCTCAAGCTGGCGACAGGCGTAATCGATGCCCGCATGCATAAGGCTCTCTTGGTCATCCTCGTAGCGCGCGAGGAGCTTGATGACAGGGGAGGGAAGCGACGCCCCGCACATAAAGACCATGCGAGTCACCTGCTGCTTGCTCATAAAGGGCATGATGCCGCAGGTGATGGGCACCGTGATGCCCGCGGCGTCTGCGAGCTCGCGGAACCGGTAGAACAGGTCGTTATCGAAGAAGAGCTGCGTGACCAGAAACGAGGCGCCCGCATCCTGCTTGAGGCGCAGATGCCGGACGCTTTCGGCAAGGTCGTCGCAGGCGATGTGGCCCTCGGGGTAGGCGGCGGCGCCCACGCAGAACCCCGCCTCGACAAGATCGGGGATGATCTGGTAGGCAAAGGAGAAGTCCCCGCGCGTAGCATCGGCACCCTCGGGCATGTCTCCTCGCAAGGCGAGAACGTTTTCGACCCCCGCCTTTCGGTAGGCGGCAATGCGCTCGGCAAGCTCGGCGCGCGTGCGGCCAATGCCGGTAAGGTGCGCGACGGAGCTCACGCCAAAATCCTGCTCGATCATGGCGGCGATATCCGCCGTGGCGCCTGAGTCGCCCGTGCCGCCGGCGGAGCAGGTGACGCTTATGAAATCGGGCGCGCAGGCGCAGAGCTTCTCGGCCGCCTCGCGAGCGCGTTCCAAGGTGAGCTCGCCTTTAGGGGGAAACATCTCAAAAGAGACGGGGATGCGCCCGTTTGTGCGGGCGTTGGCAAAGATGTCGTCGATGCGCATGGCGTGCCTTTCGTTTGGAGCGTGCGCCGGTAGAAGAGATGGTAGCGCATGCGGGCGGTCGCGCTTGCGTGCGGCGAGGTCGGTAACCGGATGGGAACGTTGGGCGCACCGGCTTGCGTGGACGAGGGATTTTGTTGCGTTTTGGACGAGAACCTTATCTGGGCGCCCCGCAACGCCGCTGGTGCGTTACCCTGTTCACAGCTGCATCGCCGAGGCCGCCTGCTGCATCGAGGCGCGCCACCGAAGGGAGTGCCGTATGGCCGATCTGACCGAGCGTTACGGGACGCTGGTCTTCTCCGAGAGCGTCATGAAGGAGTACCTGCCCAAGGATGTCTGCAAGCGCCTGTTCGCAACCATCGAGGGCGGCGAGCCGCTCGACCTCGACGTGGCGAATGCCGTGGCGCATGCCATGAAGACCTGGGCGCTTGAGCATGGTGCGACCCATTACGCCCATTGGTTCCAGCCGCTTTCCGGTATCACGAGCGAGAAGCACGACAGCTTCCTCGAGCCGGTGGGCGACGGCACCGCCATCACCAAGTTCACGGGCAAGGCGCTCATCAAGGGCGAGCCGGATGCGTCGAGCTTCCCCAACGGCGGTCTGCGCGCCACGTTTGAGGCGCGCGGCTACACCGCATGGGATCCCACGAGCCCGGCCTTCATCAAAGACGACGTGCTCTGCATCCCCACGGCGTTCTGCTCCTATAACGGCGAGGCGCTCGACAAGAAGACGCCGCTTTTGCGCTCCATGACCGTGCTCGACCGCGAGGCCAAGCGCGTGCTCGCCCTTTTTGGCAAGCATCCCAAGCGCATTGTTCCCTCCGTGGGCGACGAGCAGGAGTACTTCCTCATCAAGAAGGACGCGTACCGTCGCCGCCGCGACCTCGTTATCTGCGGCCGTACGCTCTTTGGCGCGCCGCCCTGCAAGGGTCAGGAACTCGAGGAGCACTACTTCGGCGCCATCCGCCCCTCCGTCTCTAAGTACATGAAGGACCTCGACAACGAGCTTTGGGCGCTCGGCATCCCGTCCAAGACCAAGCACAACGAGGTCGCCCCCTGCCAGCACGAGCTCGCCCCGGTCTACTCCGACCTCAACCAAGCTGTTGACAACAACCTTCTTGTCATGGAGAAGATGAAGCTCATCGCGAGCCGCCACGACTTGGTGTGCCTGCTGCACGAGAAGCCTTTTGAGGGCATCAACGGTAGTGGCAAGCACAACAACTGGTCGCTCGGTACCGAGGACGAGAACCTGCTCGATCCCGGTGACACTCCGCTTGAGAACCTGCAGTTCGTGGTGTTTTTGACCGCGGTCATCGAGGCTGTCGACAAGTACCAGGAGCTGCTGCGCATGTCCGCCGCCTCCTGCGGCAACGATCACCGCCTGGGCGCCGACGAGGCGCCGCCCGCCATCATCTCGATCTTCTTGGGCGACCAGCTCACCGAGGTCGTGCAGAAGATCATGGACGGCAAGGCGAGCGTGCACGCCACCCAGGGCGTGCTCGACTTGGGTGCCGAGGTCCTGCCCAAGCTTCAGCAGGACAACACCGACCGCAACCGTACCTCGCCTTTTGCGTTCACGGGCAACAAATTTGAGTTCCGTGCCGTGGGTTCCGAGGCGAATGCGTCCGACTGCAACCTCGTGCTCGACACAGCAGTCGCCGAGGCGCTCAAGAACTTTGCCGATGCGCTCGAGGGGACGCCTGCCGACGCGTTTGCCGACGCCGCGCTCGAGTACTGCAAAAAGAGCCTCTGCGAGCACCGCCGCATCCTCTTCTCGGGTGACGGCTACTCGGAGGAGTGGCACGAGGAGGCCGAGCGCCGCGGTCTTGCCAACCTGCGCACCACCGCCGACGCGCTGCCGGCCATGGTCTCGCCCAAGAGCATCGCTTTGTGGGAGTCCATGGGCGTGCTCACCGAGACCGAGGCCCACAGCCGCTATGAGGCCAAGCTCGAGAAGTACAACAAGCTCATGAACATCGAGGCCACGACGATGGTGCGCGAGGCACGCCGCACGTACCGTCCGGTGATCACCGCGTATGCGACCAAGGTCGCCAAGGGCCTCGAGACCATCCGCGCCGCCGGCGCCGATTCGGCGATGGAGTGGGAGCAGAAGACGCTCAACGCCCTTTGCGACGGCATCACGCACATCAACGAGGCCATTGCCGCGCTCGTGTCGGTCCACACCGAGGCCGAGGCCATTGTGGACGCGCAGGAGCAGGCCAACTGCTACGCGCACAAGGTCGCGCCCGCCATGGAGGCGCTCCGCATGACGGTCGACGCCATGGAGGAGATCGTTGCGGCTGATTACTGGCCCGTGCCGACCTACGACGACATCCTCTTCTACGTGTAAGGTATGCCGCCCCGCGCACGGCAAACGTTGTATTGATAGGCCAGGGCCCTGCAGGTTGTTGACTTGCAGGGCCCTGGTCCGTTAACGAGGGCTGCTTAGCCGCGGCGGTTCTTTTGCCAGAGGAACGCGAGGCCGCGGAGCGTGAGGTCGCCGTCGACGGTCGCCGTGTGCTTGAGGAGCGGCGCTATGCGCGCGGCGTCGCCGCCGGTAAGAATGACCGTGGGTGCAGCGCCGAGTTCTCTCGCGATGCCCTCAATCAGGCCGTCAATGCGTGCAACATCGCCAAAGACCACGCCGGATTGCATGGCGGCGCGCGTGCTCGTCCCAATGAGGGACTTGGGCGCGGCGAGCTCGATGATGGGGAGGCGCGCAGCGGCGCGGGCGAGGGATTGCGCGCCGAGCGCGACGCCGGGGGCGATGATGCCGCCCGCAAAAGCGCCCGTAGCGTCGATGACGTCGAAGTTGGTGGTGGTGCCTAGGTCGACGACAACTGCCGGGAGCTCGTAGGCGGCACGCGCCGCGACGATACCGGCGATGCGGTCCGCCCCCACCTCGGAGGGGTCGTCGTAGTGCATGCGGATGCCCGATTTGAGTCCCGGTCCCACAACGAGCGGCCGCGTTTGCGCAACGCTTGCGAGGGCGTGGCGCCAGGTTTCGGTGAGCGTGGGGACCACGCATGAGAGGATGGAGCCGGCAAGCTCGGTCATCGGCAGAATGCCCTGGGCCTGGGCAAGCTGGATGCGGAGTTCGTCCGCGGTGGCGCGGTCCGGCGTGGTGAGATCGCAGGCGCCAATGAGCTCGGGCGCGGCGGCGTCCTCGCGGTCTGCGGGCAGGGTGTAGACGCCGAGGCGTGTGGTGGTGTTTCCCACATCGACGGTAAGGATATGCGTTGCGGCGCCCATGGCTGCCCTCTTTCTCGCGACGGTTCTGCTTTGATTCTATGATACGCGCCGCGTGCGGCAACGGGCGTTCCTCACCCCGCTATACTGAACAGACTTTGCCGTAACCCGACTCCCCGGTAGAGGGGGAGCGGATATACGAAGGGACAACCTATGAGTTCGAACGCTCGCCGTGCGCCGTTGCGCGGGCAGCTCTCGCCGGTCGGCATTCTGATCGGCTGTGTGGGCTGCGTCATCATCACCGCCTCGTCGGTCTATACCGCCCTTAAGATGGGCTCGCTTCCTTGGCCGACGATTTTCACCTCCATAACTGCGCTTGTGCTTCTGCGCGCTGCGGGCCGCACGAGTCTTAACGAAGCGAATATCACGCAGGTCATTATGTCCGCCGGATCCATGGTGGCGGGCGGCCTCGCTTTCACCATTCCCGGCGTGTGGATTCTGGGCGCGGGGGATGACGTGAGCATGCTCGAGATGCTCGCGGTTGCCCTTGCCGGCACGCTCCTCGGCCTTGTGTGCACGACACTCATCCGCCGGCATTTTGTGGATGAGTCCGATCTGGAGTACCCCATCGGTCGCGCTGCAGCAGAGACGCTGCTGGCAAGCCGGGCTGGCGGGCAGACAGGCCGCATGCTCTTTGGCTCGATGGCGGCGGCGGGCGCCTGGTGCGTGGCGCGCGACGTCCTCGGCATCATCCCCGCGCTCGTAGCGCAGGCTCCCATTCCGGGCGTAGCGACAGGCCTGCAGCTGTCTCCCATGCGCTGGGCGGTGGGTTTTCTTGCGGGCAGGCGCTCGATCATCTGGTGGGCGGTCGGTGCCGTTGCCGGATGGTTTGGCATCGTTTGGGCAGGCAGCTCGCTCGGATTTTGGGATGTCGCCACGGCGCAGGGCATCGTGTCGAGCCTCGGCATGGGGCTCATGATGGGTTCTGGCGCGGGCGTTGTCATCAAGGACGTCGCGCTGCCGCTTCTTGGACGAGGACGGGCGAGCGTTGCAGTGGAGAAGGGCAACGGGGATGGCCTTTCGCAAGTTCCGCACGAGCCGAAGGCACCTGTGTCGCCTTCGAGCGAACCCGGGACTGCCCGCAGCGAAAGGCCCTCCCAGGGGCCCACTCCCACGCGCGATCGCGGTCTGCTCGCCCTCATGGTTGCCGCCGCGGCGCTCGTGCTCTGCTTTGTGCTCGGCTTTTCGCCTCTTGTTTGCCTTGCGGTCGTGGCGCTTTCCTTTGTGACTGCCGTCATGAGTGCGCAGTCCGTCGGCCAGTCGGGTATCGATCCCATGGAGATCTTTGGCCTCATCGTGCTGCTCTTTGTGGCGGCTTTCTCTGAGAGTACGCGTGCGCAGCTCTTTTTTGTGGCAGGTGTAATCGCGGTCGCATGCGGGCTTGCCGGAGACGTGATGAGCGACTTCAAGACCGGTCAGATCATAGGGACCGACCCGCGTGCCATGTGGGCCGGCCAGGCGATAGGAGCACTTCTGGGGACGTTTGTCGCAGTTGGGGCGATGGCGGCTCTCGTAGGCGCATACGGCACCGATGCCTTTGGCACGGACGCTCTCTTTGTCGCTGCGCAGGCAAACGTGGTCGCCACTATGGTTTCGGGTATCCCGAGCACGACGGTCTTTATCGTTGGCCTTGCGGTGGGTGTTGCCCTCTATCTCGCCGGCATTCCCTCAATGATGCTGGGACTTGGCGTGTACCTGCCGTTTTACATGTCAATCTCCACTGTGGCGGGCGCGGTGGTGCGCTGGGTGTGGGACCGCGTGCGCGTGGCGCACGGGGCGGACCCGGCGCAGACGGAGGAGGCGGGCGTCGTCGTGGCGTCCGGCGTGCTCGGCGGCGAGTCCATCGTGGGCGTCATCATCGCCTTCTTCTCGGTTGCGGCGGGGCTTGCGGGCGCGTAGGCGACTCAACATCTGCTCTACATATCCTCGTGTGTGACGCGCTGTCTTATGGGTACCACCTTGTAGTATCATCAGTCACCTGCGGGGCAGCATTTCTGCCCGCGTCTATAGCACATGAAAGGAGTCCAGCGTGGCTGTTAACGAAGAACTCCTGGTCAAGGTCCTCGACCAGATTCGCCCGAACCTTCAGGCCGACGGCGGTGACATGATCTACCACAGCGTCGACGAGGACGGTGTTGTCTCGCTCGAGCTCACCGGTCACTGCGCCGGCTGCCCCATGAGCCAGCTCACGCTCTCGATGGGCATCGAGCGCATCCTGAAGGAGAACGTCCCCGGCGTTACTCGCGTCGTCTCGGTGAACGACCTTGCTGCTCAGGGTGGCATGGCCGACCTCTGCGACGAGTACACGCCGTTCTAAGGCGCGGTTGTGCTGAACGATCTTTATCAGATGTTGGACCCCGTCGCGTTTTCGGCGGGGCCCATCACTATCTACTGGTACGGTCTCGCCTATGTGGTGGGCACATTTCTCACGGCGGTGGTGATGTGGCGCACGCAGCGCCGCTGGGGCCTCAATATCTCGGCTGACGACCTCTCGATGGTGGTCTTTGGCGTGTTCTTTGGTCTCGTGGTGGGTGCGCGCCTGTTCTACGTCATCTTTTACGGGGATGGGTATTACTTTGCCCACCCGCTCGAGATTTTCATGACCAATCACGGCGGAATGAGTTTTCACGGCGGTCTTGTGGGCGGCATCTTGGGCGGTGCCATCGCCTGCCGCGCCATGCATATCTCCACATGGACCATCGCCGACTTGGCCGTCATCGGCGCACCCATCGCGCTTGCGCTCGGCCGCTGCGCAAACTTTGTCAACGGTGAGCTGTGGGGCAAGCCGACCGACCTGCCGTGGGGCGTGGTCTTTGGCGGTGCGGCGGGGGATATGCCGCGCCACCCGAGTCAGCTCTATGAGGCGGTGCTTGAGGGTATCGTGCTCTTTTGCGTGCTCTACCTGCTCAGTCGTAAGAAACCGACGCTCCCGCAGGGTACGTTTCTGGGCATCTTCCTTATCGGCTATGGTATCGCGCGCATCCTGGTGGAGTTTGTGCGCGTGCCCGACGTGCAGCTTGGCTATCTTCTAGGCGGCGTGATCACCATGGGGCAGATTCTCAGCCTGCCGCTGGTCGTCGCAGGCATCGTGATTCTTGTTGTTGCCCTGCGTCTCAAGCGTGCCCAGAACGATTACGTGGGGGTATAAGAGGACGGAGTTCGCTAGCGGAGTTTTACCGCCAGCCATTTGCTGAGCTACTCGGAGAACAACAAAGGACGGGGCGTGCCGCCCGCTACGCGTCTGCGCGGACGAGCGGCACGCCCCGTCTTCGGTTATCGATTCGTATCGCGTGGCGCTACGAAAAGAGGCGCCTTAGCTCCTCGGTGCCCTCATCGGTGGTAAAGAGTACGGCTTCATCGCCGGGGGCGAGTATGGTATCGCAGTTGGGGACGGCGAGCGCCCCCTCGTTCTCGACGCCCGCCACGATGGTCTCTGCGG
>CAUGVQ010000005.1 GCA_959602875.1 uncultured Collinsella sp.
CGTCCGGCAGGGCGCGCGCCGTGATGACCGACATCGAGTACTCGATGAAGCTCTGGCGCATCTCGTGCCCGAACTCAGAGATCTGCAGCTGACCGCCGTTGATGTCCTCACCGGCGGACTCGCCGCGATCGACGGTGCCAAAGCTCTCCTCGAGCTCGCCGTCGTCTTCCTCTTCGTCCTCGCCCTCGGCATCCTCAACGTAGACGTCGGTGCCCTCGTCGGCGGCCTCGGCACGCGCCAGCAGGCGCTTGAGGTCGTCGGAGAGGCCCTCGCCCTCGGGCTTGTTGTTCATATCGTCTGCCACGTGTGCTCCTTACGCGTCCAGGAAGCGCGCGTCGTGCGCGTGCTTCTCGATGTACTCGCGGCGATACTCCACCTGGTTGCCCATAAGCTCGCGCACCGCGCGGTCGGCAGCCATGGCGTCGTCGATGGTCACGCGCTGCAGGATGCGGGTCTTAGGGTCCATGGTGGTCGAGGCGAGCTGCTTGGGGTCCATCTCGCCCAGACCCTTGTAGCGCTGGACGGTGTAGCCGCGGCGCTTCTTGGTGACCTTGCCAGACGCGGCAGCCTCGTCGTCGGCACCCTCGTCGGGGTTGAGGCCGAGGCTCTTGATGGTGTCGCGCAGGATCTCCTCCTCCGGCTGGCGACCGTTGGGGTAGACGTAGTGAATCTTGTTGCGCACCTTGATGCCAAAGATCGGAGGGCAGGCCACGTACACATAGCCGGCGTCGATGAGCGGGCGCATGTACTTGTAGAAGAACGTGAGCAGAAGGATGCGGATGTGCGCGCCGTCAACGTCTGCATCGGTCATGATGATGATCTTGTGGTAGCGCGCCTTGGTGATGTCAAAGTCGCCGCCGTCACCTGCGCTCGTGGTCACGCCGCAGCCGATGGCGGTGATGAGCGACTGGATGGTGTCGGACGAGAAGGCGCGGTGGTCGCCCACGCGCTCGACGTTCAAGATCTTGCCGCGCAGGGGCAGAATCGCCTGGATGTCGCGGCGGCGGCCGTCCTTGGCCGAGCCGCCTGCGGAGTCGCCCTCTACGATGAAGAGCTCGGTCATCTCGGCGTCGCGCACCGAGCAGTCGGCGAGCTTGCCGGGCAGGCTCGCGGTCTCGAGCAGGCTCTTGCGGCGGGTTGCCTCGCGCGCCTTGCGGGCGGCGTTGCGGGCCTTACTCGCCTGCTGGGCCTTCTTTACGATCTCGCGGCCGGCCTTGGGGTGCTCCTCAAGGTAGTCGGTGAGGCCCTCGGTCACCACCTTGAGTGTAAGCGTGCGCATGAACGAGCTGCCTAGCTTGGCCTTGGTCTGGCCCTCAAACTGCGGGTCGGCAAGCTTGACGGAGATGACCGCGGCCAGGCCCTCGCGCACATCGTCGCCCGTGAGGTTGGCGTCCTTCTCTTTTAGGATGTTCTGCTTGCGCGCGTAGTCGTTAATGACGCGGGTGAGCGCCGTGCGGAAGCCCTCGAGGTGCATGCCGCCCTCGGGGGTGTAGATGTCGTTCGCAAAGCTCATGACGTTCTCGGAGTACGAGGTGTTCCACTGGAGCGCCACCTCGACCTCACCCGCACGCTCCACGGGCGCGCCGTCCTCGCTCTTACCGAAGAGGTAGATGGGGCGCTTGAGACCGTCGGGGATCTCCTTGCCCTCGTTCAGGAACTTGACGAAGTCGACGATGCCGCCCTCGTAGCAGAACTCGTCCACGCGCGGGGTGAGCTCGCGCTCGTCGCGCAGGATGATCTTGAGGTTGCGGTTCAGGAAGGCCGTCTCCTGCAGGCGGTTGCGCAGGGTCTCGTAGTCGTAGACGGTCGTCTCAAAGATCTCGTCGTCCGGCCAGAAGGTCGTGGTGGTGCCCGTGGCCTTGGAGTCGCCGATCTGCTTCATCTTCTGCGTGGTCTTGCCGCGGCTGAACTCCATCTCGTAGATGTGGCCGTCGCGCTTGACCTGCACGTTCATCTTTTTGGAGAGCGCGTTTACCACCGACACACCCACGCCGTGCAGGCCGCCGGAGACCTTGTAGGCGTTGTTGTCGAACTTACCGCCCGCGTGAAGCACGGTCATGACCACCTCGAGGGTGGGGATCTTCTTCTGCGGGTGCTTGGCCACCGGGATGCCGCGGCCGTTGTCGACCACGGTGATGGAGTTGTCCGGGTGGACGGTAACCTCGATCTTGGAGCAAAAGCCGGCCATGGCCTCGTCGACGGAGTTGTCGACGATCTCCCACACAAGGTGGTGCAGACCGCTTGAGCTGGTGGAACCGATGTACATGCCGGGGCGCTTGCGAACTGCCTCGAGACCCTCGAGGATCTTAATGTCGCTCGCGCCGTAATCGTTCGATTTAGCCACGTTTTCTCCTATCGGATACCCCGCCGGGTACCACGTCGAACCGATACGCGTTCAAGCCTATCTATGATACCTGATTAAAGTGGCTCTCTAAAGGCGGTTCAAAAGGCTCTACAAGGCCACCAGATTGCCGTCACGCGCCGTTTTGAGCGTCGCCGGTCTTTTTCCACTCAAGACTCGCCTTCATGGCGTTTTTAAGCGCCGCTGCGAGCTTTTGGTCAGATATTGGTGAGACCGCGGCGTCCAATTGTGCACATTCTTCTGCCGAGAGCTCTGCATGCGGGCGCTCGGGCGCGCGGGCCGTGGTGCCGCCGTCGGAGCTGGTGGGGCGGGCGGGCGCGTAGGCGCCGTACGAAGCGCGGTGCCGGGTGTCTGACGACGCAGCGCTTGCCGCACTGGACGAGGTGCCGCCCTTGGTGAGATGGCTCTTCACGTGGCCCGGCTTGGTCGTGCGGAACTTGAAGCCCGCGAGCGAGACGCCCTGACGCTCCATGCGCGCGCGGATGATCTCGCGAAGCATCGACATCTCCTGCGTCCAGGACGCAGCGTCGAGGTAGACGAGAAGCTCGTTGGTATCGGGCAGGTAGCGCAGGCCCGTCACGTGCGCGCCCTCGCGCGTGCCGCCGCAGACGGCATTCCACGCGCGGTACACCTCGCGCGACCGTTCGGCGCGCGCCATCTGCTCGCGGCGCTCGGGCGTGGCGGCGCCGAGGATGCGCCGACGCTCGGCATCCAGATACTCGTTGAGGTCCATGCGCACCCCCTCAGGCGATTCACAGGTAATCTTCCGTCGCAACCCGCGGCATCATCGCGGCGCGCTCCGGCGCACGCACCCTTCACTCAGCGCGTGCAAACGGAACGGCTTATGTGCAAACTGCACACTCCGCGTGCAATCAGCACATCCCATGTGCATACGTCACGCTTCATGTGCATTTGGAACGGAAAAACCTTGATATGCGTGCCAGATGCACACAAGCCGTTCCGTTTGCACACAAAGTGTGCAGTTTGCACACAAAGTGTGACGGATGCACACAAGTCGCACGCTGTCCGCGCGGGGCGAGGATGGCGACCTGTCACACCGCGCCGATAATCACGACCTTTGCACGGTCAAGTATAGCGTCCGAGAAGTAGCCAAGGTTCGTGGTGGTGATGACCGTCTGAACCTCGTCCTCGATACCGCGCACAAAGGCTTCGCGGCGCTCGGCGTCGAGCTCGCTCATCACGTCGTCGAGCAGAAGCAGAGGCGGCCGACCAAGGATGTCGCGCGTGACCGCGACCTCGGCGACCTTCCATGCGAGCACAAGCGAGCGCTGCTGCCCCTGCGAGGCGAAAGCACGAGCATCGCGCCCGTCGATAGAGAAGCGAATCTCGTCGCGGTGCGGGCCCACGAGCGTGATACCCCGGCGGAGCTCGTCGTTAAAGACCGCATCGAGCGCGGCAAGCATGCGCTCGCGCCACCAAGCGACTTGGGTCGTGCGGTCAACACCAGCGCGATTCGCGGCGGTGCCATCGGCGGAGCGATCATCCGCAGCCACGTCCTCACCTGCGGCGACCGCCCCCCCGGCATCCGCTGCGACTGCATCGCCAGCGGTAGCGCCAAGCACGGCGTCCACACTCGCCTCATACGTGATGTCGGCCCGCTCGCCGGGCGCAATCTGGTCGTACGCCTCGACAAACCGCACGCGGATGCGATCGAGCAGCGCCAGACGGTGCGTGAGCAGCGACGCCCCCGCCTGCGCGAGCGAGTCGTTCCACGCGGCAAGCATCTCGCGCGTGCACCAACGCTCCTTCAAAAGCGCGTTCCTCTGCTCTACCAGCCGCTCGTAAGTACCCAGAAGCTGCGCGTACTGCTCGTTCAGCTGTACGCCAAAGCCGTCCAGCGCGGCGCGGCGCACGCTTGCCGAGCGCTTGATCATGTCGAGGTCATCGGGGCAGAAGAGCACGCTCGGCACCACGCCACGCACGCCGGCGGCGCGGCACTTCTTGCCGTTGCGCGAGAAGCTGCGCTTGCCGTCCCGCACGGTGCAGCCCAGGTCGACCACACGTCCGTCGCCCTCCAGGCGGAGCGCAACCGAGCAGCTCTCCTCCCCCTCTGCCACCAGCTCGGCGGGCGAGGGCTTGCGAAAGCTCGCGCCCGAGGTGGCGAGCTGGAGTGCCTCGACCAAATTGGTCTTGCCCTGGGCGTTTCTGCCCACAAGGACCGTCACGCCCGGGTCGAGCTCGAGCGTGCAGTCGTCGTAGTTGCGAAAGTTGCGCACATGAAGCGTGCGCGCGAGGATGGCCACGAGCCTGCCGCCGCGCGCGGTGCGCTAGATGCGCACCGGCATCACGAGGTAGAGGTAGTTGATCTTGTCGTAGCTCTTAAAGACGCCGGGCGCCTGATAGCTCTTGAGCTCGAGCGTGATCTCCTTCTCGCGGTTGAGCACGTTCAGGCAACCAAAGATGTAGTGGTAGTTGAAGGCAATGGTGCCGCTCGCGCCCTCGGCCTCCACGTCGATGGTCTCCTGCGCGAGGTCCTGGTCGCCCGAGATGGAGGAGAGCGAAAGCGCGCCCGCCTCGGTATCGATCTCAATCTTGACAGCCGGGTTGTTGCTCGCAATGACGGCCACGCGCTTGAGGGCCGCGGTGAACGCCGCCACGTCGATCTTCACGCTCGTGACACACGAGGTGGGGATGAGCTGCTTGTAGTTGGGGTAGGTGCCCTCAAGACGGCGCGAGACGTAGCAGGTGTTGCCCGCCTCAAACACCACCTGGGTGTCGGTGGCGCCCACAAGGATCTGCGGCTCGTCGCGCATGATGGAAAGCGCGTCGTTCATGGCCTCGGCCGGAATGTTGATCTCAAAGCTGCCCTCGAGGGTCGAGGTCTCCACCTGCGTATCGCACACGGCCAGACGGAACGAGTCAGTCGCCACCAGGCGCAGGGTGTTGTTCTCGACCGTCATGTGCACGCCGCCCAGGATGGGGCGCGCCTTGTCGGTCGAGGTGACGCGCCACACGCGGGAGGTCATCTCGGTCAGGATGTTCATGGGGAGCTCCACACTCGCTTCGATGGCGTACGCCGGAAACTCCGGGAAGTCCGCTGGGTCGAGCGTGTTCAGGCGCACGTGCGACTTCTGGCAGGTGATGGCAATCTGGCGATCGACGGTCTCAAAGGCAACCGCGGCGTCCGGCAGGGTCTTGATGAGGTTTGCGAGCATCTTGCAAGGGATGACGGTCGCACCCGGCTCCTCAACATGTGCCGCGATGCGATGGCGGATCGAGGTGGTGTAGTTGGAGGTCTGGAACTCCAGCACGCCGTCGGCTGCGCGCACGAGCACGCCGGCCAGAATGGGGAGCGTGGAGGATGTGGCGACGCCCTTCTGCACGGTGGCGATCGCGTCGGCGAGTGAGGTCTGGCTTACGGTGAACTTCATGGCGCGCCTTTCTTTTATATATAAGTTCTAGTAACCAATGATAGTAATAAGTCGGTTGATGTTGGGGATTACGCGGCTTTTCCCAGTACGATGCCCAAAAGTTTTTCGACCGAGCCCTGTTGAGAACCGTGCATGTTTTCCACCAAAACAAAGGGTGCTTGATTTATCCACCGTACACCCTTGGTTTTCCACCGTTTATCTCCCATCTTTCCCGAGGTTTTCCCCTACCGAGGTCTCTACTCTGACCATAACCCAACCGCACGCTTACGAACGGAGGATAATCTTGTTGCGTAGCTGCTGGAGGTCGTCCACAAAGGCGCGATCCTCCTTCATGCGCTTCTCGATCACCTTGACCGAGTGCAGCACCGTGGTGTGATCGCGCCCGCCAAAGGCGGCT
The DNA here is from genome assembly GCA_959602875.1 of uncultured Collinsella sp. Taxonomy (GTDB): domain Bacteria; phylum Actinomycetota; class Coriobacteriia; order Coriobacteriales; family Coriobacteriaceae; genus Coprousia. The sequence goes on from CAUGVQ010000005.1 coordinate 6,152, forward strand.
CCCACCATAGAGGTTGTCATCTCGCACATGTCGAGCGCAAGGTAAACAGCCACGTGGCGGGCGTTCTTGATGGCGGCCTGGCGCCGGGGCCCAATGAGGTCGTTGTGACTCACGCGGTAGAAGTCCTCAACCACTTTCTGAACCGTCTCGACGCTGATTTTCTTGTGCGCCGCGTCAAAGTACTCGTTGGCAATGCGGTCGATGTCGTCGCCCGTGAGGGTGCGCCCCTCCTGCTCGCGCTCAAAGCTTTCGCCCGCACAGCGCTCGCAGAAGCTCTCGAGCTCGCGGATGTTGGTGCCCGAGACGCTTGCCATGTGCTTGAGGTCTTCCTCGGTGAGGTGCCCGCCGCCCGTGCGGATGGACGAGAGAAGCGACGTGTCGCCACCCGCCGTGGGCAGGGCGTCAGCCGCGGGAAGCACGGTGTTCTCGTAGTAGTGCTTCAAGATCATGAACTTCATCTCAAAGCCGGGCTCCGAGACCAAGCAGAGCATGCCCGCGTTAAAGCGGCTGGTAAGGCGCTCGTCCATGCCGAGGTTCTTGGGCGCGCGGTCAGATGCGATCGCGACCTTCTTGTTGTCGCGGATGAACTCGTCCATCAGGCTGAAGAAGTTGTCGATAGACGCGGTCTTGCCGATGATGTTCTGGATATCGTCGATGATGAGGACGTCCGCGTCGTGGTAGTCGCGCAGGATTGCGCGGTGGGCGTCCTTTTGAAGCGCGACCTCGTTGATGAAGTCGTCGATGTAGGCCTGGCTGTTGGCGTACTTGACCTTGAGGTGCGGGCAGTTCTCGTTCAGATAGTTTTTGATGGCGAGCAAAAGGTGCGTCTTGCCCAGGCCCGACTTGCCGTAGATAAAAAGCGAGCTGTAGCTGCCCGGGTCCTCTGCAGTCACGGCAAACCGCACGGCCGAGTTGTAGGCGTGCTTGTTCTCGTCGCCGTAGACAAAGTTCTCAAACGTGAATTTGGAGTTGATAGGTACGGCGGGATACGCCTCGCTGCCAGCGGCAGGTGAAGCAGATGCCGAGGTAACCGCCCCGCCCGTGGAGCCGGATGCGGCGCTCCCGTTGCTGCGAGGCGCCCCGCCGCCCTGCCCCATGGTGCTCATGAGGCGCTTGAAGTCGTCAGAGCTGATGGTGTTGGTGACGGTTACGTGCGTCTCCGCATCGCTGGCTGCGGCGTCGGCGCTTGGGATGTGGATCGCAGGGGCCGGCATGGCCGGTGCCGCCTGCGCGGGGGTGCTCGCCATCGGTGCGGCCGCCGCTACCGGCGCTGCCGCTACCGGCGCCGCCCCACTCGCGTTCGTCGCCGCGGCCTGTGCGGCCCCCGCCGCGGAGGTTTCCCGTGAAACGCCTTCGGCCGCCGGAAGCGCCGTCGTAACGACGAGCTCGACGGGTGCAAAGGCGATCTCCTCCAGATAACGCTCGATCACCTCGCGCTGCTTCATGAGGGCAGCGCCCGCAAAACGCGAGGGTGCCTCGATGGTGAGCGTGGTATCGGTAAGCGTGACGCCCCGCGACTGGCGCAGCATCTGCACAAGGCGGGTGTCGACGCCGTCGCGCTCGCAGAACGAGATGGTGTCATCCAGAATCATCTGGGCTTCGTTTTCCATGGTCACCCCACCTCAGTCGTTAGTGCGTCCGCGCCCAGCTCGCGCCCAGCTCGGTCAGGTAATACTTCTGCCCTTGCTTGACGGCAAAGCCGCGCTTGCTCAGTGTAGCAAGCTCGCGTGACCACGTGGGGCCCGACTGACCAAAGGCGGCGGTGAGCTCCGAAGGACCGGCGTGACCGTGTTCCAGCAGGTAGGCGAGGGCGTCGCGCCCGCGTTCACTCACAATGAGGTCCGCTGCGGGGGCCGCCGCGGCCTCCGTGTCGTACGGCGAAGGTGCAGGGTAACCAGCGTATCCCCCTGTTGTGGAAAACTCGTGTCCCGCCTGTGGAAAACCGGCAGACGGTACCGGATAGGCGCCGACCGGCGGCCAACCCGCCGCCTGCGGGTAGCCGGGGTATGCGGGGTAGGTCGGCCATACAGCGCCGGGGTATCCCTGCGGCGCCTGCGTAGCGCCTGCTGCTGGGTACGTCTGCGCCTGGCCGGTCGCCGGGTGCGTCCCTACTGGTGCACCAGGGTATGCCCCCGCCGACGGCGTGCCCGCGCCAGGGTATACTCCGTACGCCGCGGCCGGGTACGCCCCCGCCGCATTGGCCGGTGCCCCTGCGTAGGGCGCCTGCGCCTGCAGCTCCTGTACCTGCTGGTCGGCGGGTCTCACGGCGGCGCCGCGTCCACCGGTGCGCTTGATCTCGTCCACCCGCGCTGGGTCGGTCGATACGGTGACAACGGTGCCACCGCCCAGGTTGTTCTCAATCGAGACGGCGCCCCCCGCCGCCTCGAGGTACTGCTGGACCATCGGCAGACCAGAACCGGTGCCGCGGATATAGCGCTTCATGGTGCGGTCGGCGGAGGTCACACCAAACTCAAAGGCCCGCTCCTTGTCGTCGATGCCGGGGCCCTGGTCGGCAAAGCGGATCGTGTTGCCGCCGTCGAGGATGGAGATGATGGGTTCCACAAAGTGGGCGTGGATGAAGTTCTCCACAAGCTCGCGGATAACCATAAGAGAGAGCGTACCGCCCTGCTCCTTCATGCAGCGGTAGACCGTGTTGGTGATCTCCTCCAGGTATGTGCGCACGGGGGCGGGTTCGATCACGATGACGCGCGGCGTTGAGAACATGTCGTCGTAGATCGAGATGCGCGTGGCAAAGCCAGCCATCTCCGAGGGCGCGCCGCCCTCGGAGATGGCACCGTCGGCAACGCCGGTTATGTGCTCGTTGTCAGGCGCAGGGTCGCCCGAGTCAACGAAGGGATAGAAGTCGTCTGCCATGGTCTCTCAATCCTCGCGATAGCTCTGCATAGATAGTAGCTCAGACCGCATGCTTTCAAAGGTTTCCACAGCTTTTCACAACTTGTTGAAAAGTGAAGAAAACGGCTGAAAAGTTTTGCACACACCTTGCACAACCTGTGGAAAACTCAGAAATCAAACTGAAAGATTGAGAAAAGTTACCGACATGCCTCATGAGCTCGCAAAATGCGCTGTGATGAGTTGTCGATAACCTGCGGAGATTTGTTGACAGCGGATGGATGTATTCCCTACAATCTGAAAGCTCACGTGCATAAACCGCATGACGTGCACCAACCGCAAGTACGCATGCTAGAAACGCAGCAGGAGGATTGTAACCATGAAGCGTACCTACCAGCCCAACAAGCGCAAGCGCGCCAAGACCCACGGCTTCCGCGCCCGTATGGCCACCAAGGGCGGCCGTGCCGTTCTCGCCCGTCGTCGCGCCAAGGGTCGCAAGCGCCTCACCGTCTAACTCGCTCTTTGCCTCCGTATGAAGACCATCAAGTCTCGTTCGGATTTCGAGCGCGTTTATTCTGAGGGAAGGCGCTACAACCATCCCCTGATGCGCATGGTGATAGTTGATTCTGCTAGCGAAGGCGGCCCGGGTAGGGTCGCCTTCGCTGCTCCTAAGCGACTGGGTAACGCGGTGTTTCGCAACCGCTCCAAGCGAGTGATGCGCGAGACGGCGCGTGCGGTGGGGCTTCCCGCCGCCGGTAAAGAGGCCATTCTCTTTGCCACTCGCGGCACGGCTACCGCTACGCCCGCAGCGCTTATACAGGCACTGCAGTCGCTCTGCAACCGGGCGGGAGTCTCCCTCAATGGGTAAGACCTCCTGGTTGCGACGGTGTGCAATCGCGCCTATCCGGTTTTACCAGCGGTTTATTTCCCCGCTGCTGCCGGACGCGTGTATCTACATACCGACGTGCTCTCAATATGCTGTCGAGGCGATCGAGAAGCACGGTGTTATATACGGCATGTTCCTGGCCGCGCGCCGCATCTTGCGGTGCAATCCGCTTCACGCGGGCGGCTATGACCCCGTCCCGTAACGGGCCGGGACACGGAGGAAAAACGTTATGTGGGATTGGATCGTCAACATTCTCTTCGAGATCCTGCGCCTCATCCAGAGCTTTGCTGTCGACTGGGGCCTCTCGATCGTCATCCTGGTGCTGATCGTGCGTCTTCTTCTGACGCCGCTTATGATCAAGTCCACCAAGTCGACGGCGCGCATGCAGGTTCTTCAGCCCAAGCTGCAGGAGATTCAGGAGCGCTACGCCGATGATCCCCAGCGCATGAACGAGGAGATGCAGAGGTTCTACTCCGAGAACAAGTTCAGCCCGCTTGGCGGCTGCCTGCCCCTCCTTATTCAGATGCCCATCCTGTTTGCGCTGTTCACGCTGCTTTCCAACCTGCCCAACTACTTCGAGGGCAGCTCGTTCTCCTTCTTCAACATCCTGCCCGACCTCACCGCAACCCCCGCGGGCACCATGGCCGAGGGCATCACCGCGGCTCTTCCGTACCTTATCTCGCTCGTGTTCTTTGCGGTGCTGACGCTCATTCCGCAGCTCTACATGTCCCGCAACCAGACGGGGGCCCAGGCGTCCACCATGCGCACCACCTCGGTCGTCATGGCCATCATGATGCTCTTCATCGGTTGGGGTCTTCCCGCCGGTGTTCTTCTGTACTACGACGTCTCGACCGCCTGGCAGGTCATTCAGCAGATCTTCATCACGCAGCGCGTTATGGAGAAGGCCAAGGCCGACGAGGAGGAGCGCCTCGCCAACGCGCCCATCGAGGTCGATGTGGTTCGTCGTGAGCGCAAGGCGCGCCCGCATAAGAAGCACTAACGCGGTATAGTTGTTGACGGCTGCTTCGGCAGCCGTCTCTGTATGATTCTGCTTTTAAGTTAGGTACCTAACTAATATTGAGGTGCATATGTTTGAGGAAATTGAAGAGATGGATGCTGCTCAGTCCGAGGTCGCTCAGGATGCTGAGACCGTTCAGCCCGAGGTTGTAACTGGTCCGTACGCTCAGATCGCTGCCAAGTACAAGGCTGGCGAGGAGCTTTCTGATGAGGAGACGGATACTGTCGTTGATGTCTCCATCACCATCCTCCGTGAGGTGCTTGGCTTCTTTGACGCCGCTGACTCCCCCATCGATGAGTACGAGGGCGACGACGGTGAGGTCATTCTCGACGTGACCGCTCCCAACCTGGCTGTTCTTATCGGCCGTCATGGTCGTACCTTGGATTCCTTCCAGACCATGTTCTCCCTTCTGGTGAGCCGTAAGCTCGGCTTCCGGTTCCCCATTGTGGTTGACATCGAGGGTTACAAGAGTCGTCGTCATGACAAGATTACCGAGATGGCTGAGCGCGCTGCCGCTCGTGCTATTCGCTCTCGCGGCTCCGTTTCCCTTCAGCCCATGAACGCCTACGAGCGTCGCCTTGTTCACCTGGCGTTGCGCGACAACGTTAATGTTGAGACGCATTCCGAGGGTGTCGATCCTGAGCGTCGCGTTGTGATTTCCGCTGTCTAGTCAGCAGGTGTATCCGCTATGCTTAAGGGGTGCTTCGGCACCCCTTCTTTTTTTGCCAAGATTTCTTGTTCCATTGGTTTCTGTCAGAGATGAGGGATAATGTCGGAACAGCTATCTCGTTCTGTTGAGTCTCAAGCGTCGACCGATTCTTTTGATCATGATGCTTTATTCATTGAGCTAAAGTCTCTTACCGAGGGTTTCGGTCTTACTGTTTCTGATGAGATTCTTATTGGATGTCTGAAGCATCTGTATCTTGTCCTTCAGGCAAACAAGACTATGAATCTTACACGCATCCTTGATTTACATGACGCGCTCATCCTTCATATTCTTGATTCGCTTACCTTTCTTCCTTATATTGAAGATTCTCCTAACGGTGCCGTTCTTGATATGGGTACGGGTGGTGGATTTCCCGGCATCCCTCTAGCGCTTGCTACTGATCGTTGTTTCACGCTTCTTGATTCGGTGGGTAAGAAAGTTGAAGCGGTCAGCTCCTTCTTAGAGGAGCTTGGATTATCTCAACGCTGTATTGCCACTCAGGAACGTGTTGAGGCCTTTGGTGTAAGTCATTCAGGTCGCTTTGCTGTTGTCACCGCACGCGCAATGGCTTCACTTCCTGTTCTTGTTGAGTATGCAGCACCCATATTGATGCGTGATGGTCATCTGATTGTAAGTAAGGGCAATCCTGATGACGAAGAGATTGCTAGTGGTGATTCGGCTGCGAAGATTTGTGGCCTATCTCGAATCGTAACTTCAGAGTTCGATCTCCCATATAATTTGGGTCACAGAACCTTCTTGGTATATGAGAAGACGTCTAAACCTTCAATTAAGCTTCCTAGAGCTGTTGGAGTTGCCCGAAAGACCCCACTCGCTTAGATTTCATTCAATACTCTTTGATTTAGCCCTATGTTTCACGTGAAACATAGGGCTAAATCATTTTCTATCTTGTCAGCATGTTTCACGTGAAACATAATGAGAGGACAGAGAAGTTTCAGTGAATATGTTTCACGTGAAACATGCTCCACAATGCATCAATCGTTCATTAACCGTAAAAGGAGGCATGGTGGGCTTTAGAGACGTTAAGCGCTCGAAAAGTGCAAAGCAAACGCGTATTATCGCGATAATCAATCAAAAAGGTGGCGTAGGAAAGTCAACTACAGCAGTAAATCTTGCAGCCGCACTGGGTGAGCAGAATAAAAAGGTCCTTCTGGTTGATTTCGATCCGCAGGGAAACAGTACAAGTGGTCTTGGAATTGAAAAAGAAGATCTGGAACAGTGTGTATATGACGCATTGCTGAATGATGTTCCGGTAAAAGAACTCATTCATGACACCGAAACGAAAAAGGTCTTTGTTGTTCCGGCAACAATTCAGCTCGCTGGAGCAGAAATTGAGCTAGTTTCCGCAATGGCTCGTGAAACCAGACTGAAAGAACTGCTTGCACCGGTAAAAGATGAGTTTGATTTCATCTTTATCGACTGCCCGCCATCGCTTGGTTTGCTCACTATCAACGCTCTGGCGGCAGCAGACAGTGTTTTGATCCCCATCCAGTGTGAATACTACGCACTTGAAGGCGTCACAAAACTTCTCGAGTCGATGAGAATGGTTAAGTCGCGTATCAATAAGGATCTTGATACATACGGCGTGCTTATGACCATGTATGATTCACGCACATCACTGTCTAACCAGGTAGTGGATGAAGTGAGAAACTACTTCGGAGATAAGACGTTTAAAACATTGATTCCCCGAACGGTGAAACTTTCGGAGGCTCCTTCGTTTGGCATGCCTGTTATTAACTACGCACCAAATAACAAGGGTGCAAAAGCGTATCGTGAGCTTGCAAAAGAGGTGATTCGTCGTGCCTAGTCCAAAGAAAAAGGCTCTGGGGCGTGGTCTCAATGCCCTGGTTGGTGAAGCACAGTATGAAACGGGTAATTCAGTTGCTGACACTAAGCTGAAGATCAGTGAAATCGTCCCCAATCCGAATCAGCCTCGTACTCATTTCAATGAGACAGAGCTTAACGAGCTAAGTGAGTCAATTCGCGAGCATGGGGTACTTCAGCCCCTTCTGGTCCGTAAACACGGTGCCAAATACGAGATTATTGCAGGAGAACGTCGTTATCAGGCATCAAAGATGGCAGACCTCACTGAAGTTCCTGTCATCATCAAAGATGTCAACGACGAGGAGATGCTGGCTCTCGCCCTGATCGAGAACCTTCAGCGTTCAGACTTAAATCCGTTGGAAGAGGCTAAAGGTTACCGTCAGCTCATTGATGCAAGTGGTATGACACAGGATGCACTCTCCAAAGCTGTGTCCAAGTCGCGTTCGGCTATCACCAACTCACTTCGCCTGCTTGATCTCCCGGAGCCTGTGCAACAGATGATCTTTGATGGCAAGCTTACTGCAGGCCATGCTCGAGCAATTCTTGCCGTGCCGTATGAAGACGCACGCATCAAACTTGCAGAGCGCGTAGTTGCTGAAGGTTTGTCGGTACGTGCGACAGAACATCTTGCTCCACTGTTTTCTGTCGGAGATCAGCCAAAAGCTCCGAGACCAGTCACGCCGCAGTCTTATAAGAAGGCGGCTCGAGTCCTTCGCCAGGTGTTTAACACCAATGTTCGCGTAAAGAGTACACGGGGTAAGAACAAGATTGAGATTGAGTTTAAGGACGAGGATGAACTCGCTTCGATTCTTTCTCAGATTGTTGATGGTGGTGAGCAAGGTGAATAAGGCCCTTACAGCTGCAGCAGTGGGTTTAGGTGCAATTGCAATTGGTTGTGCAGCAGGGTACAAGCTTGCGACCGATGAGGATCTAAGGTCCTATATTGTTCGCAACATGCAAGATGCATTCAACATCTCCAAGCGTAAAGTTTCTGGTATGACGGAAGATGTTGCAATGCGTACTGCAAGAATGACGAGGAATCCCAAGATCAATCAAGACTGGGTTGAAAACCAGTGGGGTGCTATTGGATACTAGAAAATAGGTTATAGTTAGGTACCTAACTAAAGTAGAGCTTTTAGTATCGTATGCACAAAGCCGGTTTCACGTGAAGCGATAGCAATCTATATGAGAAAAGAGGGCGGGTTGCAACTTATGCAACCCGCCCTCAGGCTATACCGGATGAAATACAAACGCTTAAGAGTCTGGAGCAAAACCAGGAATTCGCAGCTAGACGCGTTAGCGAGCGTTTACGATGCGCTGCTTGAGCTGGCCGCAGGCGGCGTCGATATCGGAACCGCGGGAGTTACGTATCGTGGCCTCAATGCCGCGTGAGGCGAGCATCTTCTGCAGCTTCTCGACCTTCTCGACGGGGGAGGGACGGAAGGGACTGTCGGGGATGTAGTTCAGCTGAATGAGGTTCACGTGGCAAAGCGTGCCTTCGCAGAAGTCACAGAGCGTGAGCATCTCAGGGTTGGTGTCGTTCACACCGTCGATCATCGCGTATTCGTACGTGGGGCGGCGACCAGTCTTCTCGACATAGTCCTGCAGCGCCTCATGCAGGCGCAGGAGCGTGTATTTCTTTACGCCGGGCATGAGCTGATTGCGCGTGCCCTGGACGGCGGAGTGGAGCGAGATGGCGAGGGTGAACTGCTCGGGGAGCTTGGCAAATTCGCGAATGCCGGGGATAACGCCGCAGGTAGAGACCGTAAGGTGGCGCGCGCCGATGTTGAGGCCATCGGGGCTGTTGAGCATGCACAGGGCCTCGACCACAGCATCGTAGTTGGCAAAAGGCTCGCCTTGGCCCATAAAGACCACGCTGGTGACGCGCTCGCCAAAATCACGCTGCACGTGCAGGACCTGGTCTACAATCTCCTGCGCGGTGAGGGAGCGCGTAAGGCCAGCGAGGCCGGTTGCACAGAAGGCACAGCGCATGCCGCAACCCGCTTGGGAGGAAACGCAGACGGCGAGCTTGCCCCGCGAGGGCATGCCGACGGTCTCCACCGCCACGCCGTCAGAGAACTGCAGCAGGTACTTGCGCGATCCGTCGCGCGAGACCTGCTTGGTAATCTCAACCGGCGTGTTAAAGGAGAAGCGCTCGGCAAGCTGCGCGCGTAGGGCTTTGGGCAGGTTGGTCATCTCATCAAACGAGGCCGCCTGCTTCTCGCCAAGCCACTCGATAAGCTGCTTAGCGCGAAACGCCGGCTGGCCAAGTTCCTCGACAAGGGCACGAATCTCGTCTTGGGTGAGCGAGCGAATATCGCGCAAGGGCGTGGTGGGTTCCATTGCATGCCTTTCTGTAGCCGGCGTACGTGGCGGATGTGACAATTTGGGTGTTCGCACCGTCGCGCGGCCACGGTGCAACTTATAGAATAGGATAGCGTGAGTGAGAGTGAGCACCGAAAGCGATGCAAAAACATCGCGAAGGGAGCGGTCGATATGGCTGATAAGACGCGGAGCGATATGCGCATCGCTGTGTTGGCGGGCGGCATTTCTGACGAGCGCGAGATTTCGCGCAACTCGGGCAAGAACGTTTGCGCGGCGCTCGTTGATGCGGGTTTTGGCACGGTTGAGATGCTCGACCCGGCAGATGACGGCTTTATTGATCAGCTGTGCGGCGGCTCGTTTGACGTGGCCTTTATTGCCATGCACGGCAAGGGCGGCGAGGACGGTCAGATCCAGAGCGTGCTCGAGTACTGCCACATCCCGTACACGGGCTCCGGCGTGATTGCGAGCGCCTGCGCGGCCGACAAGGCGGTCTCCAAGGCGCTGTACGAGCGCGCGGGCATTCCCGTAGCGCGCGACTGCGTGGTCGAGGCAGGCGCTGTGGTGGACCCCGCGGCCGTGGTGGCGGACCTGGGCGAGGAGCTCTTTGTTAAGCCCGCGGTGAACGGCTCGAGCTACGGCGTGTCCTTTGTGCACGGTGCAGACGAGCTTCTGCCTGCTATCGAGCGTGCTGCCGAGCACGGCGGCAAGGTGCTTGTGGAGCAGCGCCTTGTGGGTACCGAGATTACAGTGGGCGTCTACGACGCGCCTGATTGGCTGCGCGCGCTGCCTGTGGTGGAGATTCGCAAGCAGGAGAACGCCGAGTTCTACGACCTCAACGTCAAGTACATCGACCCCTCGCAGGTGCACCGCATTCCAGCACAGATTGCACCTGCTGATTACGCGCTCGCTCAGGAGCTCGCCTGCCGTGCGCACGAGGCACTCGGCTGCACCGGTTTCTCGCGCAGCGACTTTATTGTGACCGAGAACGGCCCGGTCATCCTCGAGACCAACACCATCCCGGGTATGACCGACACCTCGCTCTACCCGGACGAGGTGCGCCACGCCGGCATGGCCTTTAGCGACGTGTGCACCCGCCTGGTGGAGCTTGCCCTCGACGGCGCCCTCGCCCATCACCTGGACGACGCGGAGGTGCCCACTGATCTTGCCGAGAGCATGTATCCGCAGCTCTGGGGGCAGAAGTGACGGTATTTCCGAGCGGCGCCTCGCCGGATGAGGTGCTGCTGCCGGGGACGCCGGCGTTTGTGGCCGAGTCGTACGTGACGCTCGCCGAGCGGGCGCGCACGCGCGACTTTGGTCTGCTGGGCGACGACGTCATCATCCTCGATACGGAGACGACGGGCCTCTCGTCGCAGGAAAACGAACTGATTGAGATCTCGGCCGCGCGCCTGGTGGGCGGCGCGGTTGCCGAGCGCTTTGACACGTTTGTGCACCCCACGGGCCCCATCCCGCCCGAGATTATGCAGCTCACAGGCATCACCAACGCAGACGTGGCGCACGCGCCCACCGCGCGCGAGGCCGTGGCGGCGCTCGCCGCGTTTGTGGGCGGCAGCCCCGTGGTGGCGCATAACGCAAGCTTTGACCGGGCGTTTATTGAGCGCGTTCCGGGCGGGGCCGAGGTGAGCGAGCTCTGGATTGACTCGCTTGCCCTCTCGCGCGTGGCGCTGCCGCGTCTGGCCTCGCATAAGCTTGCAACTATGGCCGAGCTCTTTGGCTGCGCAAGCGTCTCCCACCGCGCGTGCGACGACGTCGAGGCGCTGGCGGGTGTGTGGCCCATCCTTCTGACCGCACTTACCGACCTGCCCGAGGGACTCGTGCGCGCGCTTGCGGACATGCACCCCGATGTTGCCTGGCCCTATCGCCCCATCTTCTCCTACCTTGCACAGGAGGCCGTCTCGGACGCGCCGTTTTCCCTTATGGAGGCGCGCGCTCGCGTGCTTGAGGCGGACCCGGCGCCCCAGCATGTCGATGTGGACGAGCTGCCGGCGCTTTCGGTCCCCACGCGCGAGGAGATTGAGCGCGCCTTTGCCCCGGGCGGCCTCGTGGCGGCGATGTACCCCGAGTACGAGCCGCGCCCCGAGCAGGTTGCCATGGCGCTTGAGGTGCGCGACGCGCTTGCCACCTCGTCCCATCGCGTGATCGAAGCGGGCACGGGCGTAGGCAAGTCCGTCGGCTACCTGGTCCCGCTTGCGCTCACGGCCAAGCGCAACAACATCACGGTGGGTGTTGCCACCAAATCGAACAACCTCGCCGACCAGCTCATGTTCCACGAGCTGCCGCGTCTGGCGCGCGAGCTTGACGATGGCCTTTCCTACACGGCCCTCAAGGGCTACGACCATTACCCCTGCCTGCGCAAACTCGAGCGCTTGCGCCGCAGCACTGCCGCCATCAAGACCAATCGCGACCCGGCGGACACGCTTACCGCCATCGCGGTCATCTACGCCTACGCGTGCCAGTCGCCCGAGGGTGACCTCGACGCGCTTGGCATCCGCTGGCGGAGCGTCGACCGCTCGAGTCTCACCACCGGTTCGCGCGAGTGTGCTCGCCGCCTCTGCCCGTTCTTTCCGGACAAGTGCCTGGTCCACGGTGCCCGCCGCCGCGCGGCCCGGGCAGACGTAGTGGTGACCAATCACTCGCTCCTGTTTCGCAACGTCCAGGCAGACGGCAAAATATTGCCGCCGATCCGCATTTGGGCGGTGGACGAGGCTCATGGTATTGAGGCGGAGGCGCGCCGCCAGTGGGCAATCGAGGTCTCGGCCGAGGAGGTCCGCACGCTGTTTGAGCGGCTCGGTAACGACAAAGGCGGCGCGCTTGGCCGTGTGCTTGCCGATGTGGCCTCCTCAGACGCATCGACGCTCTTTATGGGGCTCCTCGCCAAGGCAAATGCCTCGGTGGCGCGCGCGTCGCTCGTCACTGCAGACGTGTTTGACCGCGCCCGCGACCTCGCCCGCGCCTCGCGCGAGTACGGCTACGACAGCGCCAACGTGTGGGTGAGCCCAGAGCTGCGCGCCACCAACGAGTGGACGGAGCTCGCACTTGCGGGTCGCGTGGCGGAAGAGGCGCTCGACGAGACCGATAAGAACCTCAAAGCCGCGGTTGAGACACTGGGTGCCGAGCGTCCCGAGTGGGTGGTCGACCTGGCGGATATCGAGCGGCGTCTGGCCGAGGCGCTCGCCGGACTCAAACTCATCCTCGACGGGGAGGATGAGCACTACGTCTACTCGGTCCGCGTGAACCAGCGCATGCGTGCAGGTGGCGAGGTCCTCTGCGCCGAGCGTATCGACATTGGCGAGGTGTTTGCCGAGCGCTGGTATCCCGAGATGCGAAGCCTCATCTTCACCTCGGCCACGCTCTCGGTTTCGGACGATTTTAGCCACTTCAACCGCGCAGTGGGGCTCGATGCGCTGGGGCCCGGTGCCTCGCGCGCGCTTCATCTTGATTCGAGCTACGACTTTGACCGCAATATGGCCGTGGTGGTGGCGGGCGACCTGCCCGACCCGCGTAACCGCGACGCCTACCTGCGCGCTCTCGAGCGGCTGCTCGTAGACGTCCACCGCGCCATGGGTGGGTCGGTCCTCACGCTCTTTACCAACCGCCGCGACATGGAGGAGCTCTACGAGCGCGTGGAGCCTACGCTCGCGCGCGAGGGGCTCGAGCTTGCCTGTCAGACGCGCCAAGCGTCCGCGCGGCAACTCCGCGACCACTTCATCTCCGAGAAGGGCTCGTCGCTTTTTGCCCTCAAGGCGTTTTGGGAGGGGTTTGACGCAAGTGGCGAGACCCTGCGCTGCGTGGTGATCCCCAAGCTCCCCTTCGCCCGTCCCACTGACCCGCTCTCCTGCGAGCGCGATTTGCGTGAGAAGGGCGCCTGGAGCCGCTACGTGCTGCCTGAGGCCGTGCTGGAGCTCAAGCAGGCTGCGGGCCGGCTCATCCGCTCCTCGTCCGATACGGGCGTGCTCGTGCTGGCAGACTCACGCCTGGTGAACAAGGGTTACGGCAAGAAGTTCTTGAATTCGCTTCCCACGGGTGGCTATCAGCGTATCGAGGCTGCGCAGGTGGGACGTTACCTGGAGCTTTGGCGCCGCAGCCACGAGTAGTGCAAACGCAGTTTTGCGCACGGGTGTTCTCTTGACAGTTGAAACTTGCGAGAATTCCACAGGTGAAACGCGGTGGTTCTTCGTTTTGAACCACCGCGTGGTCGGAAAGCGCTCAGATGTGGTCACCTGCAGAGTGTTTACAAACCCGCCCACCCACCTGCGGATTGTATAAAAACAGTCTATTTACCTGCGGTTTCACAAAACGCACAAATTACAAGCGATAAAGAGCCGGTAAAGAACCGGGCCATTTGGCATACCCGCAGGTAGAGCGCTTGACGGTGGAAAACTCGCCTCAACCGGCGCGCAAAAATGTGGAAAACGTTGAAAAGCACCGTTTGCGCAGAGTTTCACCGACGAAGTTATCCCCCGCCTCGGTGGAAATAAAAAAGCGTCCTAAAAGCCCAGTTCTGAGGCTTGCAAAGGCCTCGAGTAGCGTAGTATGGGTGCTCCCAACGCCTAAGAGATGACCTCGCCGGCGGCCGCCGCGGCGCCGCGCGGGGATGCGCTATGAAAGGAGACCCATGCCCGACGACTACGGATACGACGGCTACGAGCTCGCGCCCGCCGACCGCGGCGCGCGCCAGGGGCTCCCCAACAACGTTGAGGCGGAAGCGACGGTGCTCGCCGCCATGCTGCTCTCGACCGAGGTAGTGCCCGACGCCATCTCGCAGCTGCGCCCCGAGGATTTCTATCGTCCCGCCCATCGCACGCTCTTTCAGGCGCTTATCGAGATGAACGAGCGGAGCATCCCTATCGACTCCATCTCGGTCATCGACTACCTCACCTCTGTCGACAAGCTCTCTGCCGTGGGCGGGGAGGCCTATATCCTCGAGCTCGTGGGCAACACGCTCTCGCTCGTTAACTGGCAGCACCACGCCGGCATCGTGCGCCGCGATTCGATGCTTCGCGAGATCATCGGCGCCACCAATCAGATCAACGCCCTCGCCTATGACGCGCCACTCGACACCAAAGAGGTTGTCGAGCGTGCCGAGAGCATGCTGCTCTCGGTCACCGAGCGCGAGGTCTCGACCGCGTACCGCTCGCTCACCGAGTTCATGATCGAGGCGTATAACGAAGCGGCCGAGGTTTGCGCCGCAGGCGGCCAGGCACACGGCGTACCCACCGGCTTCCCGAGTCTCGACAGGCTGCTTCTGGGTTTCCGCGAGGGTCAGCTCATCATCGTGGGCGCGCGCCCTGCCGTGGGTAAGACGTCGTTCGCCCTCAACCTCGCTCTGAACGCCGCCGCGGCCGGCTTTACGGTTGGTTTCTTCTCGCTCGAGATGAGCGGTAAGGAAATCGCCCAGCGCCTCATCTGCGCCCACGCGATGCTATCTATCTCGGACTTTCGCACCGGCCGCATCACGGCCGAGCAGTGGGCGAGCATCAACGAGGCCACGCAGGAGCTCTCTAAGCTCGACATCCTGATTGACGACACGCCGGGCACCACGGTGACCGAGATTCGCGCCAAGGCGCGCCGCATGTTGCACAACAAGGAGAAGGCCATCGTCCTTATCGACTACCTGCAGCTCGTGAGTCCGCCGCCGGGGCGCCGTGCAGAAAGCCGTACCGTCGAGGTGTCCGAGATGAGCCGTGGCCTCAAGATTATGGCCAAGGACCTCGAGATTCCCGTTATCGCGCTCTCGCAGCTCAGCCGTGCGGTGGAAAGCCGTACCGGCAAGCGCCCGCAGCTTTCCGACCTGCGTGAGTCCGGCTCGATCGAGCAGGACGCCGACATCGTTATGTTCCTCGACCGCGCTGCGGACGAGACGGAGGCCTCGCGCGACGACCGTCCGGACCTGGGCGTTACACGCGTTATCGTGGCCAAGAACCGTTCGGGCCCTATTGGCGACGTGGACCTGGCGTTCGTGCCCGCCTCGACCAAGTTCTACGAACTCGATGCCGTGCACGACGAGGGGTAGCGCGGCGCGCTCAAGTCGTTTATGAGCGTTAATTGCATGCTTTCGCGATGACACCGCTTGGGCTTCGCTGAAAGTGGCGGCATTTGTGCAGGAAAGCGCTTTATCACAATAAAGTGGTTTTTGCGAGTCGATGCGTTTACGCTCATAAACGACTTGAGCTATGCTCCGCCACCCTCCATCGGTCCCTTTCGTTGCAACGATAATGCAACGAAACTGCTTTCGTTGCATTTGCGAGTGAATCGAAAAGCCTTTCGTTCTATAATTGATGCAACGAAAGGGGATGCCATGAGAGAAACCCGCGATTTAGAGTTCAAGCAGTCCGTTTCAAAAACATTCCTTAAGACGGTGAGTGCCTTTGCCAATTACGGTACAGGCACCATCCTGTTTGGAGTCGATGACGACGGAGAAGTTATCGGGCTTGAGGATCCGGTCGGTGATGCTCTCAAAATCGAGAATATGATCAATGACTCGATTGACCCGGTGCCCCGCTACTCTCTTCTTGTCGATGAACAAGCAAAAACGGTGGGCCTTAGGGTGTACGAGGGAAGAAGTAAGCCGTACCTTTATGCAAGAAAGGCGTATCGCCGGGGTGACTCTGCAAGCATAGAAGTCGATAGGGTTGAGCTCTCTCGACTCATTCTCTCGGGGCAAAACATGACGTTTGACGAGGCGCCGTCAAATGAGACCGATTTCTCGTTCCAGGTACTGTCGGAACGCATCAAGTCTCATCTTGGTCTGACAAGTTTTGATGACAATACCTTGCGAACGCTTGGCCTTAAATTGCCCGATGGCAGCTATAACCATGCAGCAGAGATACTTGCAGATCATAACGACCTCGCTGGTGTGGATATGGTTCGCTTTGGTGCGACCATCAGCGAGTTTCTTGACCGTAAAACAGTCGCGGGAGTGTCGGTGTTGCAACAATACGATGCAGCACTGGAATGGTACGAGAGATACTGCACATACGAGATAGTAGAGGGGGCGTTGCGCAAGAAGGTGGAGCGCATTCCGCGGGAGGCGTTCAGGGAGGCAGTTGCAAACGCTCTCGTTCATCGCGTGTGGGATATTCCTGCAAACGTGACCATCGGTATCTATGACGATAAGGTTGTCGTCACATCCCCCGGTGGCTTGCCGGAAGGGATTAGCGTGGAGGATTACCTCGGAGGAGGCATATCGGTTCCGCGGAATCCTCTTATTGCCAACGTCTTCTTCCGACTTGACTATATCGAGCAATTTGGAACGGGCATTACGCGCATCAACGATGCGTATGAAGAGGCGCTGGTCAAGCCAACGTATGAGGTGCGCGAGAGCTCAATGGTGGTGGCCTTGCCCTGTGTTACCGCGGTTTCGGGAGGGATTCTTCCAGACGAGTCCTTGGTGCTGCAAACATTGAGTCGCGCACTGCTTCTTTCTCGCGGTGATGTTGAGCAGCGAACCGGCTTTACCAAGAGCAAGACGATACGGATCCTCAACAATCTTGTGCAGCGCGGGCTTGTTGCGGCAGAAGGAGAAGGTCGGAGCCGGAGATACCGTAGGGCGTAGCGAGTGCAGACGCCATGGACATTCATGCCCGCACGCCACTTGCCCCCGCCTGCCGGTTGAAACGGCGCGAATACCGTGCGCGATGTGTGGCGAAGGTGGCCCGCGGCTATAATAGAGAGGTTGTTTAGTTTCCGTCCGGGCTGCGCAACCGCGGCACGGGCGCTAGGTGAGGAGACACCATGTCGTCGACCGTGTTAGTCGGAACCCAGTGGGGCGATGAGGGCAAGGGCAAGATCTGCGACCTTATCGCTGGCGACTTTGATTGCGTCGTGCGCTTCCAGGGCGGCAACAACGCCGGACACACCATTGTGGTGGGCGACAAGAAATACGGCCTGCACCAGGTCCCGTCGGGCATTATGTATCCCGAGTGCATCTCGGTCATTGGCAACGGCTGCGTGGTGAACCCCGCCGTGCTGCTCGAGGAGATTGACATGTTCGAGCACGACGGCATCTCCACCGCCAACCTCAAGGTCTCGGGCAACGCGCACGTCATCATGCCGTACCATATCGACCTCGACGGCGCCTTTGAGGAGCTCCTGGGCAGCCACAACATCGGCACCACCAAGCGTGGCATTGGTCCGTGCTATCAGGACAAGATGGCGCGCATTGGCATCCGCATGCAGGATTTGCTGGACGAGGGCGTCTTCCGCGAGAAGGTCTCCCGCGCGCTTGACCGCGTGAACCCGCAGCTCGAGCTCATCTTCCACCAGCCGACCTATACGGTCGACCAGATTTGCGAGACGTATCTCCCCATGGCGGAGCGCCTGCGCTCCTACATCACCGAGACGGGCCTGCTTTTGGGCGAGCTTATCGACGCGGGCAAGAAGATCCTCTTTGAGGGCGCCCAGGCGACGTTGCTCGACATCGACCACGGCACGTACCCATACGTGACAAGCTCCAACTGCACCGCCGGCGGCTCGGTGACGGGCTCCGGCGTGGGCATGAAGAACATCGACCGCGTGCTGGGCATCATGAAGGCCTACATCACGCGCGTGGGCTCCGGCCCCATGCCGACCGAGCTCGCTTACGAGACGCCCGAGGGCCACACCCTTACCGAGCAGGGCTACGAGTACGGCGTGACCACCGGTCGCCGCCGCCGCTGCGGCTGGTTTGACGGCGTGATTGCCAACTACGCCGCCCGCGTGAACGGCCTGACGGACATTGCGCTCACCAAGCTCGACGTGCTTTCTGAGTTCGATACCATCAGGGTCTGTGTGGCCTACGAGTGCGACGGCGTGCGCTACACCACCGTCCCCGAGCACGAGAGCGCCTTTGCCGCCGCCAAGCCCGTCTACGAGGAGCTTCCCGGTTGGCGCGGCGTGGACATCTCGGGTTGCCGCAGCTTTGAGGAGCTGCCCGAGGCGGCGCAGAACTACGTGCACCGCATTGAGGAGATCGCCCATACCAAGGTCTCGTTTGTGTCGGTCGGTCCCGACCGCGACCAGACGATCGAGTGCGGCTGGGAGCACTAACGAGCGCGGGCGTGCGGTAAGGCCAAGCGCTCGGGCGGCGTAAAAAACGGCTGCATGAGCGGCGCAAAATCAACGGTGAACGGTCGTTTTTGCGCCGCAATGACGCTTCGCGACCAAAGACTAACAACTTGCCGAAAATCGTCAACGACGGTCGTTCCGGCCGTTGGATGGGGTACGCTTGATACCGTGCGTGCGGGGCGCTTTGCGCCCGCATCCCTTATGACATGGAAGGACCCTCGATGAACCAGTTCGCCGTCGTTACCGATAGTGCCGCCGACATCCCGCAAGCTCTGGCCGAGAAACTCGGCATCCACGTGGTGCCGCTCCACGTGGTTATGGAGGGGACGGACTATCGCGACGGGGTGGACATCACCACGCCCGAGCTGCTGCGCATGATGGACGGTGCCGAGGCACTGCCTGTGACCTCGCAGCCCACGCCGGCGGACTTTCTCGAGGTGTACAAGGCGCTTTTTGAGCAGGGCTACACGCAGATTCTCTCCATCCACCTTGCCCGCGCGCTGTCCGCAACCATCGAGAGCGCCCGCGCTATCGCCGGCCAGGTGCCAGACGGCCTGCGCCTTGAGGTGGTCGACAGCTGCACCGCCACCGTGGCACAGGGCGCCATGGTCATGGAGGCGGCTGTTATTGCCAACCGCGGCGGCTCGCTCGACGAGGCGCTCGAGCGCGTGCGCGCCATCCAGAAGAGCTACCACATCTACTTCTCACCCGATACGCTGGAGAACCTGGTCAAGGGCGGCCGCGCCACCAAGGCGCAGGGCTTTGCGACCACGCTCCTCAACATCAAGCTCGTGATTGGGCTTTTGGAGGACGGTTCCATCGAGGTGGAGAAGAAGGCCAAGGGCGCCAAAGGTGCCATCTCCTTTATGGCCAAGGAGGTCGCTGAAGACGCCGCCGCGCACGGCGAGCTCATCTATTACGTGCTCCATACCGACCAGCGCGAGCGCGCCTACAAGATTGCCGAGCAGCTCAATGAGGCCGGGGCGCCAGTGCGCGAGCTTACCGAGTCCACCATCGGTCCGGTTATTGCCACGCACGTTGGCAAGGGCGCCATCGGCATCTTCACCATGCCGGCGGCGCTGCACTCGCCCGAGCTGGACGACATCGCAACCTACCTCACGCCCACGTTTTAGCGCGCAGCGTCGCAGCGGCTTGCCCCGGTCCTGTCGCAATAAATCGCCGCGGCAGCCCCATTGTGGACGCAACCAAACCGCCCGGCTGGTAGAGTATAGAGTGGCAACAAAACACGCCGAGGCCGCGCCCCGTGCGGCGCGAGCCCTGTGACCGCGCTTTCAAAAAAGCCGAGTCGGGAGGAGCTGGTCTTGTGGAGAACACCATCAACATCCTGCTTTTGGGCAGCGGCGGCCGCGAGCACGCGCTGGCGGTAAAGCTGGCCGAGAGCCCGCGTTGCGGCGAGCTCTTTATTGCGCCGGGCAACGGCGGCACGCTCGAGGTGGGCGAGAACGTCGCGCTTGACGAGAACGATCCGGCCGCAGTGGCCGAGTTTGCGCGTGAGACCAACTGCGGACTCGTGGTCATTGGCCCCGAGGCGCCGCTGGTGGTGGGCGTGGCCGACGCCGTGCGCGCCGCGGGCTTCCCGTGCTTTGGCCCGGGTGAGGCCGGCGCTCAGATGGAGGGCTCCAAGAAGTTCTCCAAGGAGCTCATGGTCCGCGCGAACATTCCCACCGCGGCCTACGGTGACTTTACGGACGAGGAGTCCGCGCTTGCCTACGTGCGCGAGCAGGGCGCCCCGCTCGTGGTAAAGGCCGACGGTCTTGCCGCAGGTAAGGGCGTTGTGGTGGCAGCCACGCTCGAAGAGGCCGAGGAAGCCGTGCGCGCGTGCTTTAGCGGCGCCTTTGGCGACGCCGGCCAGACCGTGGTGGTGGAGGAGTGCCTCACCGGCCCGGAGTGCTCGCTTCTGGCGTTTACCGACGGCAAGACCGTCCGCCCCATGGCTACCTCGCAGGATCACAAGCGCGCGCTCGAGGGCGACCGCGGCCCCAACACCGGCGGCATGGGCGTCTACAGCCCGGTGCCCATTGTGACCGAGGCCGAGCACGCCGAGATGGAGCGCATTATGGAGGCCACCGTGGCCGAGCTTGCGGCCGAGGGTATCAACTACCGCGGCTGCCTCTACGGCGGCTTTATGCTCACGCCCGAGGGACCCAAGGTGCTTGAGTTCAACGCGCGCTTTGGCGACCCCGAGACGCAGGTGATCCTGCCGCGACTGGAGAACGACCTTGTAGAGGTCATGCTTGCGTGCGCCAACCAGACGCTCGACCAGATTGAGCTCAGCTGGCGCCCGGAGTGGGCGGTGAGCGTGGTCCTCACGAGCGCGGGCTACCCCGGCAGCTACGAGAAGGGCAAGGTCATCACCGGTATTGAGGACGCCGCCGCCATGGAGGGCGTGACCGTCTACCACGCGGGCACCGCCGTGAACGAGGCGGGCGAGCTTGTGACCGCGGGCGGCCGCGTGCTCGACGTCACCGCACTTGGCGAGACCTTTGAGGCCGCGCGCGACCTGGCCTACGCCGCTTGCGAGAAGATTGACTTCGAGGGCAAGACCCTCCGCCGCGACATTGGCCTGCGCGCCCTCAAGGGTCGCGAGGCCTGGGACTAGCCGCATGCCGCGCGACAAATAGCTTTGCAGCGCGAAGGGGTGCCGTGAGAACAACCACGGCACCCCTTCGCCATGAGTGTTGCCATTAGAGGGGCGTACGGAGAAGAGTGCACGCGATAGGCCACAATGAAGTTAAACAACACTAAAGTTAGCCTCATATAAGTTGAGGTTAAGAGTGGGGGTAAGATGAGGTTAATAGAGAAATTGCAGGTAGGTGCATAAACCCCATTAACCTCACAGTGAGGTTAAGAGTGAGGTTAATGAGGTTAATGGGGTCGACAACGCATATGGAATGACGCGGCGTGCGAGCGGATGCACCCTAGTTTTATTTGCCGCTTATTTGCTTCATAACTATCAAATGATGGCTAATGTGGCGAGCACAATGTACGTATAGGCCATTTACCTGCGTAAACAGCTCAATGTTGATAATGAGTTTTATTTGCCTCTTATTTGCTCCGTATTTGCTTGCTATTTGCTCGACAGCACAAGAGGTCCACGGTCGGCGGTGTACTTATATAGTGCAGAAACCCCTCCACGGCGAAACGCTCCTAACAGCGCGATGCGGAGGGCGCCGAAGCTGCCCATTGGTATGCCCACCTGCGTACCAGTGCTGCGGCTCGTGTGCGATAGACCCTGCTCCAACTCAAGGTATGAACGGGCGAAAATACGGCATGAACGGCATCTTGTGTGCGGGAAGCGCGAAATCTACTAGATATAGAGCTTGCGGCTGTCGTTTATTTTACTTACTTAAAACAAACTTAATTACCTGTCAAAACACTTGCCATTGACCGAGGTACATGTGAGGGGGGAGGTACATAAATAGGGTAAACTATAGTTGTCACGCGACCCTAGAATGGTTCCTATCTATCGCTATGTCGTGGCGATAGCTGTGCGCAAACGGACTAGATATACACGCGCATGTTGGGAGAAGAGGATAGGTGTCGCTCATGTACTTTGGGGAGAAACCGCGCAAGGGTCTCAGCAAATTTGTTGCTGTGCTGACTGCCCTCGCGATCGCTTCGGCCTCGCTGCTAGCCGTTCCGGCGTATGCTGCCGAGAGTGGGGCAGAGAACCAAAACCCCGCAATGGAGTTCATCGGCAATGTTGCCCAGCTGCTTGGTTTGGGTGACGATGGCATCGAGACGTATGCCGTCACCGGAACAACGGCGGTCGATCCTGATACCACCAATGTGTGGTCGGATATTGCCGCGAGCTCCACGAGCACCCAGAACATCGGCCGCATCTGGACCGACAAGAGCGTGTTCGATGACGACTACACCTTTAGTGGTTCCATTGGCGGTCAGACTGTCGGCAAGGGTGACTCCGACTTTTTGGTGAGCCTTTCTGCACTCTCCTCTACTTCCAATCTGAAGACGATGGTCAAGACGAGCGTACCGCTCGATATCGTTCTTGTCCTTGATACGTCTGGTTCCATGAGCGGCCAGAAGCTGACGTCTCTTAAGAATGCAGCCAATAACTTCATTGACGCAACGGCAGATGCAAATGAGGGGCTCGACCAATCGGACCAGAGCCGAATCTCCATCGTGACGTTTGCAAGCGGTTCTAATGTTCGTCAACAGCTGAATTACGTAACTGATCAGAATGCGCAACAGTATAAGAATACGGTCAGAGGCTTGAATGCAAATGGAGCTACCTGGGCCGAAGCAGGACTCGAGACTGCACAGAACCAGCTCATTAGTCATCCGCGAGAGGATGCCCAAAAGGTCGTTATCTTCTTTACTGATGGCCAGCCGAATCACGGCAACGGCTTTGATAATGAGGTCGCAGCGAAAGCCGTGAACACTGCTCATGCCATGAAGCAATCTGGTGTGACGATTTATGCGGTCGGTGTTATGAACGGAGCCGATGCATCCGTTACCGATGACGACGACTTCAACGAATACATGAATGGTGTCTCCAGCAATTATCCTGATGCTACGGCCGAAGGCGAAAATGGTGGATGGCTTGGATTTGGTGCTTATTACGACACTACTTTTGGCACTAGAGCCGAAGGCGACTATTACAAGGCTTCCAGCAACGCTAGCGACATCGAGAACATCTTTGAAGAACTTTCCGACGAAATTCAGCAGGGTGTAGGTTCTGGCTCTCCGATTGAGGAAGTGACGCATGAGGGAGCGGTCAACCCTGGCACACTGACGTTCACGGATACCCTCGGGTCTTACATGACGGTATCTGGCGACACCATGACGGTGGTCTATGGTGACCATAAGTTCACCAGTACCGGCAAGACTACCTCCGATAATGTCGATACCTATCAATTCTCTGGAAGGGTTGAGGGCAATGCTGTGTATGGGTCAGCAGATCTTTCTGATCTCACAGTAACGGTTGCCCATGGTGCAACCCTTGCCGACGGCGATGTGGTAACCGTCCAGGTTCCCGCCTCCCTCATCCCTATGCGCAATTACGACGTTGATACCGATGCGAAGACCATGTCGGTGACCGACGCCTATCCGATCCGCCTCTTCTACGGCGTGAGCGTGAAGGCTGATGCGAAAGCAGCCATCAATCAGGGTTCTGGCGATATGTATGACGCCATCGTTAACACCAACAAGACTGACGATGGCAAGGTGGCGTTCTACTCGAACCTTTACAACAGCGGTAACGGTGACACGACGGCCACTTTCGCGCCGAGCGACGGCAATAAGTTCTATTACTACACGCAGGACACGAACCTCTATACCGACCAGAATTGCACGCAGCGTGCGACTACGTGGAATATCAATAGCTACGACACCCTGTATTACTCTGAGCCCTATTGGCAGATTACTTCTGGCAACAGTGCCCAGGAAGTGCCGCAGGGCATCGCGATTAATCGCGATGACCAGGACTGGAGCAAGATGACGTCCGACCGTCAGGGCAATTACTACATCCCTGCCGGCACGCAGCGTCTCGACCGTCCGGCGTCGTTGAATGCGGACAAAACTGATAACACTACAGGCACTGCGGAAACCGTGCTGACTCCGAATTGGGAGGGCACGGGCGTTGCGCAGCATCTGGGCAACAACGGTAAGATCACTTACGATCTGCCCGGCAAGCTGGAGATCAAGAAGAGCGTCGACTGGGGCAACGCCTCTGACGACACCAAGGCCAACCAGAACAGCTTCGAGTTCACCGTCAACTTCAACGGCGATGAAACCCTCGAGGGCAGCTTCGCCTACGACTTATACGCGTCTGGCGAGGAGCCTGAGAGCAGCGGAACGGTTGCAGACGGTGGCACCATCACCCTCAAGGCCGGCCAGCGTACCGTGATCAAGGGACTGCCCGCGAATACCACCTTCACCGTGACGGAGACCGAGGCTAATAAGAACGGCTTCACCACCACGGACATCGTGACCGCCGATCCGAGCAACAACACGACCGATGGCAAAGCCAGCGGCACCATCGTCGGCGGTTCGCAGCAGACCGTCTCCTTCCAAAACAACTACAAGGCTGATAAGCCTGTTAAGTTGAGCACCAAGACCGATCTGAAGGTTAATAAGAACCTCACTGGACGTGACTGGCGCGAGACCGACGAGTTTTCGTTCCAAATCACCCAGATCGACAATGGCGCGCCGGCGGTCCAGATGGACGATCCCGCCAAGGTCGAGATCACTCAACAGACCAATCAGCAGACCGCAAGCTTCGGTGACATTACCTTCAGCGAATCGGGCCAGTATCGCTTCCGCGTAGAGGAGCTTTCCGACGCCGATCAGGGCATCACTCCCATCGTGGGCATCGATTACTCTGGCGCAATTTACCGCGTGACGGTCGATGTTGCTGATGCGGGGCAGGGCAACCTTGAGATAACCTCGGTCCTCATCGAGCAGATGACCAACGATGACGGCGGCCAGGGCGCTGGCACGGTCCAGGGCGACACCATGGCATTCGAGAATCGTTATGTCTTAGACCAGGCAAGCGAGACGCTCCAAGGTACTAAGATTTACACCGATACAACCGGCGGCAATCCGATTGATGCCGGAAAGTTCTCCTTCCAGCTCGAGGCGCTCGGCGGATACGAGACCGGAACAGTTCCGGGTGATGCGCAGTCTGGTGATTACACCATTGCTGCGGACAGCGATGACATGCCCAAGCCTGCGGGTATGACGGGCACGACGCTGGAGACGGGCAACGTCGGCGACGTGTTCCAATTCCCGACCATCTACTTTGATGGCGACGATGTGGGCAAGACCTTCGAATACCGCATCACCGAGCTGGCGCATCAGTATCAGGGTGCCGCTGAGCCGGGCATGACCTACGACGAGAGCGCCTCGTATGTGGTCAAGATCGTCGTTACCGAGGAGCAGGATCCGGATTCCACGGAGCCGAAGATCGTGATTGTGGCCGAGCCCAACCTCCAGCCGAGCGACATCACGTTCACCAACAAGTACGAGCCGACGGCCGCCAAGCTCGAGGGCAACGATGTCATCCATGGCACCAAGACTCTTGAGGGCCGCCAGATGAAGGAAGGCGAGACCTTCTACTTCCAGTTGAGCGCGTTCGACGACAACGCCAAGACGGTACTTGCCGATCCTGAGACGGTGACGGTCACCGATCAGAACAGGATGGACTTCGAATTTAGTGAGATGGAGTTCACTGAGGTTGGCACCTACACCTTCCAGGTGAATGAGGTTGCTGACGACCAGGGTACCGAGACCACCAACGGTGACGGCATGACGTTCGACACGAACATCGCCACGGTGACGGTCACGGTCACGGACGGCAACGACAGCGAGAACCCCGAGGACCACGGCAAGCTGCTGGCCTCTGTGAGCTACAGCAACGATATGCATTCCGGCGTGACCACCCATGCCCAGTTCACTAACGTCTACGAGGCGAACATGAACTATGGCGCTGGCGGCATCGCTGTGACCAAGACGATGGTCGATCGCACGATGGATGCCGGTGACTACAACTTCACATTGACGGGTACCGGCCCGGACGGTGAGATCTCTGAGAACTTCTCGAATACTGCCGCTGCCGCCAACGGCACGGTGACCATGAAGCAGCTGCAGAACCTGACGTTCGACGAGCAGGATGCAGAGAAGACCTTCAGCTTCACAGTCGACGAGACCGAACCGACCGACGAGAACCGTCTTGCGGGCGTCGAGTACGATCAGAGTCAGTATCGTGTGGACATCACGGTGCACGACAACCACGACGGCACCATGTACACCGAGACTACCGTCACCAAGATCAAGAACACGGACGGCACTGATGCAAGCGAGGTTGTGGTCGACAAACTCAACTCGTCCACGGCCCAGGGCAAGGTTCCGACCTTTGGCTTTACCAACACGTATAAGCCGACTGAGGCAAGCCTGGACGGTGACACTGCGCTCAAGGTGACCAAGGAGGTTACGGGTGCTGCTTCGCCTGATGGCGTGAACTACACCTTCATCCTGACCGCGCAGGATACTGGCGAAGGCCCGATCGCCAACATCGGCGGCCTGACTGATGGCAAGCTGACCGTTAGCACGAATGGCGTCATCAACCAGGACGCTACCGACAACACGGACGACGATACGCAGACTGTCTCCTTCGGCAGACTGACCTTCAGCAAGCCCGGTATCTACACCTTCAAGGTGCAGGAGAATCAGCCCGATGCTGATGAAGGTTGGACGTTCGGTACCGACGAACACACTGTGACGGTTGTCGTCAGCGACCTCAACGAGAACAATGAGTACGACGGCGCGCTGCACATCAAGAGCGTGACTCCGGAAGATCCGACTCTCATCACCAACAGCTACAAGGCCAATCCGGTGATTGTGGGCGGTGAGGACGCCGAGCAGCAGATCACGGTCCAGAAGTCCGTGACCGGTGCCGACTCTGACGCGGAGTTTAAGTTCAAGATTGAGCCCGTCATCGACAATGACCACTCTGAGCAGTGGTGGCGGGACCGCGTGAAGGCGACCGAGGACTTCTCCCCTGAGCTGACCATCTCCGGCGTCAAGCAGGCGCAGGCTGTGACTAACAGCTTCGCTGGCATTCAGTTCAACGCCGTTGGCGAGTACAAGTTCAACGTCACCGAGGTTGGCGCAGCCGCCTTTAACGCAGGCACCGATCGCAAGGGTTGGACCTACGACGAGCACACCGCCGTCGTCACCGTGAAGGTGACCGACGAGGGCAACGACGGCCAGCTCGACGCTGAGGTCGTGTACGACAACAGCAACGCCACCACCGAAGCCGACAAGTCCGCTCAGGTTGCTGCGTTCACTAACAAATATGTGCCCGCCGAGGTCACGACTGGCGACGATGCCGAGACCGGCATCCAGGTGACCAAGAAGGTTACCGGTCATGACGCGATTGAGGCATTCGAGTTCTCGCTGACCCTCAGGGGCGGTCAGAACGGTGATGCCGTGTTCGAGGGCGCTGGTGAGAACAAGACCAAGTTCGATGGCATGACGCTCGCTACGTCCGACGACATCAAGGCCGGCGCGACTGAGACCAAGGCGTTCGACGACATCACGTTCACCGCTGCTGGCGACTACACCTTCGTGATCGACGAGACCACGACGAAAACCGACGCGGGCTGGACCTATGACACGAACACCCACGAGGTGACGGTCCACGTCAAGGACAATGGTGAGGGTGCGCTCTATATCGACAGCATCGAAAACAACGCGCCTGAGTTTGAGAACATTTACAAGCTCACCCCCGGCAAGTTCCGCGCAGCCTATTTCCAGCTCCAGGGTAACAAGGTGCTCGACGGCCGTAACTGGAAGACCGGCGACGAGTTCACCTTCACGCTGACTGCTGGCGAGGGTGAAAACGTTGACGGCACGAAGATGGCCGAGGGCGAGGTCGCGGCAACCATGCCCGCCAAGACCACCGATACCATCAAGCCGATGGAGGACGACTCCAAGGTGTCGGACAACTCCGCGCAGTTCACGTTCACGAGCGACCGCATCCCCGGCGGCAGCACGGTGGAGGAAGATACCTTTACCTACAGCAAGCCGGGTACCTATCGCTACCTTATCCGTGAGACCAACCCGAATGTTGCCTCTGCTGGATCTGGCATCCTTGGCGTCAGCTACGACCAGACGGTTTACCGCCTGACGGTTGTGGTAACGGACAAGGGCGATGGCACCTTGGACGCCAAGGGAACCTATACAAAGCAGGAAGCCAATGGCGAGTGGACCGAGCTTAGTGGAAGTGACCAGATTACCTTCACGAACACCTACTCGTCCGACAAGGTCAACA
Source organism: uncultured Collinsella sp. (assembly GCA_959602875.1). GTDB lineage: Bacteria > Actinomycetota > Coriobacteriia > Coriobacteriales > Coriobacteriaceae > Coprousia. The sequence continues at coordinate 34,659 of CAUGVQ010000005.1, forward strand.
TAACCTTCAATGCCTTTAAGGTGCTCCAGGACCGCGAGACCGCCATGAAGGACAACGAGTTCACGTTCCATATGGAATTTGCGGGTTGGAAGGCAAACGACGACCAATCTGACAATTGGAGCATGGACGGCGAGGTTGCCGAGAAGGCGCCGGCCCCGGCTCCTGACAAGGGCAATATCATCCGTGGCGATGTGACCTTTGGCGGTATGGACTTTACGGCTGACCAGGTAGGCTATACCTACCGTTATGCAATCACCGAGGTTAACGGCGGGCAGACGATCAATGGTGTCACCATCGATAACTCGACGCATTATGTGACCGCGAAGGTTACTAGCGTCCAGCAGGCGAACGAGGACGGCACCTTCACCGAGCATGTCCGTGTGGAAACCAGTGGTGAGGCGGAGTATGACGAGCAAAATCAGACTGCTCCCACCGCCGGCGCCATCTTCACGAATGTCTATGATCCGGGCGAGACGACCGTCGATACCGGTAATGCCGACTTCGACCTGACCAAGGTGCTGAAGGGCAAGACATGGAACGGCGACAAGTTCACCTTCACCATTTCGCCGGTGAGTGCGATGAACGATGGCCAGGAGATTATCGCCGTCGATAGCCCTGACTTCCCGATGCCGGCTGAGACCGCACTGACGGTCGATGAGGCAACCGGCGAGGACAAGGACGGCAACGACCTCGCGGTCTTCTCCTTCGGCAACATCACGTACGACCAGGAAGGTGTCTACACCTATACGGTTGAAGAGAAGACCCCGGCTAAGGGTGAGGAAGGCTATAACGCCGGTATCGATTACTCGAACACCGAGGCGACCATCACGGTGACGGTGACCGACAACCACAACGGCGGCTATAACACGGGCGTGACGATTGCGAACAACACGTTCACGAACGTCTATAAGAGCGAGCTCAACTACAACGAAGCCGACGCCGGCATCAATATCGTTAAGACTCTGGTGGGCCACGAGATCGACCGCGATTTCAACTTCACGGTAACTCCGGATGATGACGATTCTGCCGCGAAGCTGGGCATTGACCGGGCTGGCGAGCAGTTGACCGTCAAGAGCGGTACGACTTCCGCCGATGGCCTGTCTTCGGTCGGTAGCGTCGCGATGCTTGACAGCAAGGGCGAGCTGATGTTCAACCAGGGCGACGAGGGCAAGACCTATACCTACACCGTGCAGGAGGTTAAGCCCGATCCGGTGCCCGCTGGCTACACCTACGATGACACGGTTTACACCGTGACCATCACCACCGATGATGACGGCCAGGGCGGCATCAAGGTGTACACCAACGTCAAGGGCGGAGACTTCGACCAGACGTTCACCTACGATAACGACGATACGGCCGACAACGAGACCGCGTATATCCCGTTCGAGAACTCCTACAACGCGACCGGCGAGCTCGGTGGTCAGGGCGCGACGTCGATCGTCGCCACCAAGACGCTCACCAATCGCCCGATGGTCGATGGCGAGTTCACGTTCAACGTGACCAACGTCAACGACACCGACACGGTGATCGCCACCGGTAAGAATGATGCGAACGGCACCATCACGTTTGGCGCAATTGATTACAGCATCGATCAGATGCTCAAGGATGCAGATAGCAACCTGTGCACGCCGAGTGTGGTGGACGGTAAAGACACCTTTACCTACACCTATCAGGTGACCGAGGACACCACGAACCTCGACAAGGGTGTTTCCGCGGTTGATCTTAATGGCTTCCAGATTGAGGTCACGGTGACCGATAACGGCGACGGTACTCTCGGTATCGACGTGGCCTACCCCAACGGTGCAAACGGCCTCACCTTCCGCAACACCTATGGCGAGGACCAGAGCGGTCAGGTGACTATCCGTATTAACGGTGTCAAGGGCTACAAGGCCAATGGTCTTGCCGGCGCACCCGACATCAACGGCAAGTTTACGTTCGAGCTGACTGGCGTTGATGAGAACGGTAACCCAGCACCGATGCCTGCCACCACGACGGTCACCAACGACAAGGGCAACGTGGACTTTGGTGACATTACCTACACGATGGAGAACGTGTTTGGCGACACGGGTAGCCAGGGCGTGGCGGCCAACGCTGAGGATGCCGAGGGCGGCATTGCCACCCAGTCTGTCAAGCGTACCAAGACCTTCATCTACACTGTGACCGAGTCCGGCTCCGTCCCGGGCGTTGACAACGACCCGAACACCACGGACACCTTCACCGTCACAGCGACCGACCATGGCGACGGTAGGCTCACGGTGGAAACCAGCCCCAACCAGGAGCACGGTCTTGCGCTCTTCGGCTTCACCAACGAGTACAACGTCGACCCGGTGACGAGCTCGCCCACTGCTGATGGCGGCCTCACCATCACCAAGGAGCTCACCGGCCGCGCGCTCGCCGAAGGCGAGTTCACCGCAGTTATGGTCGACGCCAAGGGTGCTCAGGTGTCTCAGGGCGTGAACGATGCCGCGGGCAACATTGCGCTCGACGCTATCACGTTCAATGCGCCCGGTGACTACACCTACGACCTCTACGAGGAACCCGGCAGCAAGGGTGGCGTGACGTACGACGCCACGCGCTACAAGGCGACGGCTCATGTGGTCGACAACGGTAACGGCACCATGTCTGTGACGTGGGAATTCGCCAACGCCGCGGGTGAGACGATTGACGCCATCACTCTCAACAACACCTACGAGGCCGCGCCCACGAGTGTCCTTCTCGGCGGCTCCAAGGTGCTCGACGGTCGCGACCTTGCTGAGGGCGAGTTTGAGTTCCAGCTGACCGACAAGGACGGCAAGGTTCTTCAGACGGCGACCAATGCTGCAGACGGTGGGTTCTGCTTCGACTCCATCGCTTACGACCAGGCGGGTACCTACGAGTACACGGTTTCTGAGGTCGCGGGCGACGCTGAGGGCGTGACCTACGATGAGGCTACTTTTGCCGTCAAGGTTGTGGTGACCGACGATGGCGAGGGCAAGCTCACGGTCTCCGAGCTCACCTACAACGGCGAGGCAGCTCTGCCGGTGTTCCACAACACCTACACCGAGCCCGCTGAGCCTCCGGCGCCCAAGCCCGAGGAGCCCAAGCAGGAGGTTATCCCTGCCACGGGCGACGCGGCTGCGGCTGCCGTGATGGCAACGGCTGGCATTGGCGCCGCGCTTGCCGCCGCCGGATACGTGACGAGCAAGAAGCGCGGTGAGTAACATGAGCGGCACGGGCGCATCGCTCGCGGGTGTGAGTACCCGCATCAACGGGAGGCATGCCTTCACCCACGAGCGTGTGCTCGAGCTCATTGTGCGCGAGACGGAACTGCGCGAGTCGGTCACCTTCAACAAGTCCGACCTCGCGCGCCGGCTCGGGTGCTGCGAGCGCACGCTCGACCGCGCGGTCACGCGCCTGCGTCACGACGGGCTGATTGTCTCTGAGGCGGCGTATGCGCCTTCGGGCGCGCAGCTCGGCAACGTGTACCGCGCCACGCCAGAAGGCATCGCGCTTGCGCGGACTTTCACGCGTGAGAAGCGCAAGCCCAAGGCCAAGTAGCCAAGCCGCTGCTCGACCAACAACACGCACCTGCGACCCCGACGGCCAGCGCCGCCGGGGTCGTTTGCTACACAACCGACGACCCCGGTTTCAACGTGCCTCATGCGTGCAGAAAACGGGTACCCTGTAGGGAACAGTAGCTGGCTTGGGGGAGGAACCATGGCAGAAGAGAAGCGCAACACGGTCGACGAGGCTGTGGTTGAGGTTAACGACGGCGACCGCACTGAGGAGAACGCCTCGCCCGAGCCCGAGATGGAGGATCTGCCCGCGCTTGTGCTGGGTGACGAGGCCGAGCACGATGCCGACCTGCACGAGGAGGTCATCGACAGCGAGATTGCCTGGCGCGGCAAGATCTTTGACGTCGAGCGCCTGAACGTGCGCCTGCCCAACGGTCACACCTCGGTCCGCGACGTGGTGCGCCATCGTGGCGCGGCGGCCGTGGTGGCGCTTACCACCTCGGGCAAGATTGCGCTCGTGCGCCAGTACCGCACGTCGCTCGGCCGCGTGACGGTGGAGATTCCCGCCGGCAAGCTCGATTATCCCGGCGAGGATCCGCTCGAGTGCGCCAAGCGCGAGCTCAAGGAGGAGACCGGCTTTGTGGCCGGGCGCATTGCCTACCTCACCACCATTGCCACAAGCTGCGGCTTTGCGGACGAGCTTATCCACATCTACCTGGCCACGCAGCTCACGTTTGAGGGTGCGCGCCCCGATGACGACGAGTTCCTCAACGTCGACCTGGTGCCGGTGGAGGAGCTGGTGGATGCCGTGCTCGACGGCAAGATTGAGGACGCCAAGACCGTGGTGGGCGCCCTTGCCTGCGAGGTCATGAGCCGTCGCTTGGCGGATGCCGCCGTGGCCGAGGAGGCAGCGGAGTAGGCGCCTCTAGGCCAAGGCGCCGGCATACCGACGCTTCTCCGGCGCCGGGCGCCGGGTAAACGCCTCGGGGACGACGCTCGAAACCGGCATTCGGCATCGCTTGATAACTGAGTGATAACTGAATGATAACTGAGAGGCAACTGAAACCCCACGGCCCACTCCTCGTCTGTTTGGCAAATGCGTAGGTAGATGGACTGGGCGCTGCGGCTGGGCCACGCCGTGCGTGGCGATTTGTGATTCTCAGGCAACTGAATGTGATTTGGCGGCAACTAAAACCGTGCCGCGAGGGCGTTCTCGATAAAACCGTGCCGCAAGGGCCCGCGCGGCGCGGTCGACGCTCGTCATGGCGTATACTAAGCGCCGGTTTGTGCGGCACCTTTTGCAGCGCGGACCTCGGCATCTAAACCATCTCCAACCACGAAAGGCAGCGTCCTACCGTGAGAACCGCTAGCACCACCTCGGCCGCTAACTCTTCGACCGCAACCTCGGCAACCCCCAAGCACCGCAGCATGTTCCGCCGCTTTCTTGCCTACTACGGGCCGGAGCGCGGCCTCTTTATTGCGGACACCGTCTGCGCGCTGGTGATCGCCGGCATTGACCTTGCGTTTCCGAGCATCCTGCGCTCGCTCACGGGCGGCCTCTTTACCGAGGGGCGCGACGCGATTCTGGGCGCGCTTGGCATGATCGCCCTCGGCCTTGTAGTGCTCTATCTCGTGCGTATGGGCTGCCGCTACTTTGTGTCGGCGCAGGGCCACATTATGGGCGCGCGCATGGAGTCGCGCATGCGCGAGGACCTGTTTGACCAGTACGAGCGCTTTTGCTTTAGCTATTTTGACCGCGTGAACTCGGGCGACATGATGAGCCGCGTGGTGAACGACCTGTTTGACATTTGCGAGGCCGCCCACCACGTGCCGGAGTGGATCATCATCTGCGGCGTGGAAATTGTGGGCGCCTACGTGATCCTCTTTACCATCTCGCCCGTGCTCGCCGGCGTGATGGCGCTCGTGACCGTGGTCTTTGTGGCGATTATGGTGCGCCAGAACTTCCGCATGCGCGAGGTCTTTGCGGATAACCGCCGCAAGATCTCTGAGGTCAACTCGCAGCTGCAGGACTCACTCTCGGGCATTCGCGTGGTCAAGTCCTTTGCGAACGAGGAGACCGAGCGCGCCAAGTTCCGCACCTCCAACGCGCGCTACCTCGACTCCAAGGTCAACCAGTACCACGCCATGGGTGCCTATCAGGCAACGAGCGCGCTCATGACGGGTGCCCTCTTTACCATCATTGTGGTGCTGGGCGGCTACCTGGTAGCCCAGGGCCAGATGACTGCCGTCGACATGGCGACGTTTGCCCTCTACATCAGCCTCTTTACCACGCCGATTGAGACGCTCGTCAACTCGACAGAGACGGTGCAGAAGGCCATCGCGGGCTTTAAGCGCATGGACGAGGTCATCCTGAGCATGCCCGACATTGTGGACGCGCCCGACGCGCGCCCGCTTGAAGTCACCGCGGGCGCCATTGCCTACCGCGACGTGTGCTTTAGCTACGACGACACCGAGCTTACCGAGGACGGCGCCGACCGCGTGCGCCCGGTGATCGACCACCTGTCGCTTGAGATTGCGCCCGGCGAGACCATTGCGCTTGTGGGTCCGTCCGGCGGCGGCAAGTCCACCACCTGCTCGCTGCTGCCGCGCTTTTACGATGTGGCGTCCGGTTCGATCGCCATCGACGGGCAGGACGTGCGCTCGGTCACGCAGGAAAGCCTGCGCCGCGCCATTGGCCTTGTGCAGCAGGATGTGTACCTGTTTGACGGGACCCTGCGCGACAACATTGCCTACGGCCGCCCCGGCGCCAGCCAGGCGGAGATTGAGGAGGCCGCGCGTCGCGCGAATATCCACGACTTCATTGTGAGCCTGCCCGAGGGCTACGACACCGTGGTGGGCGAGCGTGGCAGCCGCCTCTCTGGCGGGCAGAAGCAGCGCGTGGCCATCGCCCGCGTGTTTTTGAAGGATCCCAAGATCCTCATTCTGGACGAGGCGACCTCGGCACTCGACAACGAGAGCGAGGAGGCCGTGCAGGAGTCGCTCGAGCGGCTTGCGGCGGACCGCACAACGATTATCATCGCGCACCGTCTCTCGACCATTAAGGGCGCCGACGAGATCGCCACGGTTGAGGGTGGCCGCGTGGTGGAGCGCGGAACGCACGACGAGCTGCTGGCGCGTGGCGGCACCTACGCGCGCTACTACCGCATGCAGTTTGAGGGCGCCCGCGCGCACGAGCTCGCGTAGGGCGCGCGACGCGGCGGATGTGGGCCTGCGGGCTTGCGCCGCGCTGCCGGCGGGCGCGCCATGCGTGAGGGCGCGCGACGCTCTGCAGCTTGCATGGTGATTGTCGCAGCGTAGGCAGCGTGCCTGCGACGTATGCGTATAATGCCGGTGCGGCGGGGCTCGCGCCCGGCCGCGCAAAGGAGATCACCCGCTGCCCAAGGTCGACGCATGGCAAAGAAAACCCCGCTTACACCCGAGGAAGTCACCGAGCTCTTTGCGCAGCTCGATGATTCGGGCGTGCTCGACCCCGGCGGCCCGCATCGCAAGCGCACGCGTCGCACCATCGACCCGCTCTCCGACGAGGACCCCTCCGGTTCCAATGTTGACCACGCCATCTCGCGCGCGGCCATGGCGGTTATCATCGGCGTGCTTCTGCTCGTGCTGGGCATGCAGCTTTGGTACGGCATCAGCCGCCGCCTCAACACCGCAAATCTCTCCGACGCTGCCAACGCTCAGACCGTAAGCCTCGCGCTCGAGGGCGGCGTGGAGTGGGGCAACGGCTTTACGCAGTTCCCGCGCGACTTCACGGTCGAGGAGGCCGATGAACGCACGGGCATCGTGGAGGTGTCCGTGGTCGACACCGAGTCCTCCAACGAGCTGGAGCTCTTTTCCAACAGCCAGATCCAGGCGGCCGCGCTTGCCACAAACGCGCTTTTGAACGACAACATCAACCAGGTGGTCTACAACGTGACCGCGCGCCTCGACGAGGACGGCAACATCACCTCCGACCACCTCTTTGGCCTTCTGCCCGCGCAGGGTGAGGAGCGCGTGATCTTTACGTTTGTGTGGACCAAGTATCGCTCTGGCGACTCGGCCAACATTGACTGGGAGCTGCGCATCATCGGCATGGACGAGGACATCGCCGGCCGCATCCAAGAGCAGGTCAACTCCGTATCGTCGCTGATCGATACGCCGGGCATTGACCAGGACGACTTCGACGCGCAGCGCAGCGAGCTCGACCTGGAGCGCGAGCTTTTGGGCAGCGAGCAGTACCTGGGCGGCACCGCCGAGAAGTACCCGGAGGACGTGCGGCTCACGGAATAGGGCTCCCTCTATTTGGTTGTTGTCCGTGTGCTGGAAAGCTCAAGTCGCTTATGAGCGTAAAACTCTGCGCTTTGTGAAGATACTTTAGTTTGAAAAAGTGCTTATCTGGGAAAACGCTACGCGTTGAATCTGAAAAAGAGCGGTCTTCGGAGTAAACGACAGGGTTTACACTCATGAACGACTTGAGCTCCCTCTCGAGGCGGAGATGGCGCCGTCTGACGGCACGCACAACGGATTGTGGGCCGCCTGTGAAGACGCCTCCATCTTGTAGCGAATGAAACGGTATTTTGCAAATGAGCTGGTAAAAGTCCCTGTTTTGGCGTGCTGGTCAGAACCGTGTCAGACATCGGTAAGTTCGTGCCCAACTATTTTCTTTTCCTCTCTTCCGACTCGTGGGGCTGCCCTATCGTTTCGTTATGGCGGCTTGAGGGGGAGGGCGTATGGAAACCGTCTTATGCGAAGCGTCTGCGTTTTACTACTACCGAGTTCCTCCCTGTATTTTGAAGCTGTGCCTAGATTGCCCCGATCTGTCCACGCGCGGCGGTCGCCGTGCGCTTTCAGCGTGCGACACTTTTCTCGGTTACATTCCGACACCATTGCATGTACTGGTCCGTCATGCCCGAGAGAGGCATGACGTGAACGCATTTGCCACGCACGTCTGGAATGCTGAATTCGAAGCCGGTATGCTCCAGGAGATAGACACCTATCACTTTGTAACCTCGCCCGCGATGACCCTGCTGCTCATGGCGCGGTATCTATCGTTGCCGCATTTGGTGATGGCAGTGTATGAGATGACGGGAACCTTCTCGGTAATCGAGCTTGTGCCTGAGCATCGAGAAGAGGTGCAAAGGTGGATTAATAGCGGGTGGCGTGGTGAGGACGGCTGGTCACCGGTCCTGGACAGAAGCAATAAGCTAACAGCCCTTTGGAAGCGAAAGCCCTTGGTGTCCCTTGCCGAGTTGCGCTCCTTTGCGACTGCCCATTCTGGAATTAGGGGAGTGAAGCAGTTTCGTCGCGCGTTGGACTTGGTGTACGGAGAGGCGGCGTCCCCATTTGAAGCGCAGTCGGCGATTCTGCTTGGATGGAGCCGGCGGCTCGGTGGCGCTGGACTGGGTCCTTTCTCGCTGAATAGGGTTGTCAGGTTTGATAGAAGGGCAAAGACGTTGTCCTCCCAGGGATACGCGGTCGTGGACCTCTACATTGAAGAAGGCCCTGATCATCCTGCGATTGCGCTGGAATGTCAGGGGAAGGCAAGTCACGGTGAGGCCGGAGCGAATGAGCACGATGCCGATAGGCAGCTCGCTTTGGAAAGCATGGGGATTCACACCATATTGCTGACAAGCGGACAGATATACAGCGCATCTCGTTTTTTGCGGTTGGCAGAGCATATCTCGGAGCTGCTGGGGAGGACTTACCAGGCAAAATGTCGGAGCCACCGAGATAAGGAACGCTGGTTGCGAGGGGAAGTTCTAATCAATTGGAAGGACCTTGCCGACGATGCTCAGCGGGCCGTGGTAACGCGTCGGCGACGAGGACAATAAAGCTCAAGTCGTTCATGAGCGTAAAGAAGGGATGGCTCTGGAGTAGGGGCTTGCTACGAAAGAGGTTTTCCCAGATAAATCGAGATAGAAAGAACCGGCGCGTGTGGTCGTTTCGGTTTTTACGCTCATGATCGACTTGAGCCCTCGCGAAACATGGTTCCGATAAGGAGAAGGGGGGGCGCGGCGCCCCCCCG
>CAUGVQ010000006.1 GCA_959602875.1 uncultured Collinsella sp.
ATCGTCCAGCGGCAGGACCCCGGTTTTTGGTGCCGGTTACGGGGGTTCGAATCCCTCTGCCCCAGCCACTTGCAAAGAAGCCCGCCCCCTGAGGGGCGGGCTTTCTGCATCTAAGGGGATCTTTCGTGGCACTACGCGCGGGCGCTGGCACCCTCCGCGGGAGCGTCCGCCGCGTCAGGACGCGCACAATGGGCGCGACCGAGCTCGGTCCACTCGGGCTCCTCGTCGGGAAGCGAGCCCGCCTCTTTGGTGAAGAACTCCTTCAGGCAGTTATACGCCACGATCACGCCAAGGATCATCAGCAGGATCGCAAACACAAGCTGCAGGCCGGACGTTGCGATAACAGCAACGCCACTCGTCTGAAGTGCGGTGATGCAGCCGAGCGTGGACTGCACGAGCGACGTGAACGTGGAGCACAGTAAAAAGACCACGGGCACGTAAAGCATGAAGCCACGACGACCGGTGCACTTGCAGAACACCGCAAGCGTGATCATGGTCATGCCGCCAAGGAGCTGGTTGGAGGCACCAAAGAGCGGCCAGATGTTGGTATAGCCGCCAAAGGCGAGCGCGAGGCCGAGGGCGAGCGTAAGCACGGTTGCGACCCAGGTGTTGGAGAGGACCTTGGGCACACCGGTGAGCTCGGCCTGCTCATCCTCAAGCGCATCGTTGCTCTTGGCAAAGAACTCCTGGAAGGAGAGGCGGCCGATACGTGCAACGGCATCAACCGAGGTAAGGGCGAGCGCGGAAACACACATGGTCATGAAGACCGTGGCGAGCGTCGAATCGACACCAAAGGCGGTCATACCGCGGGCGACACCCTGGCTGAAGATCTGGAACGGGGTGCCCACCAGCGCTCCACTCGCACCGGAGGTGTTCATGGTCGTGAACATGATGGCGGCAAACACGATGGCGAGCACGCCCACAAAGGATTCGAGCACCATAGCGCCGTAGCCGACCACGACCATGTCCTGCTCCTTCTCCACCTGCTTGGAGGAGGTGTTGGTGGAGACGAGGCTATGGAAGCCCGAGAGCGCGCCGCAAGCGACGGACACAAACAGCAGCGGGAACACGTAGCTTCCGCCCTCAGCGAGCGCGCCAAAGTCGGCGATCATCGGAGCGGTCATCTCGGCATTGCCACCGAGTGCGAGCACAAAGATGCCCACCACGGCGCAGCCGATCATGACGAGCATCATGATGCTCGTGAGGTAGTCGCGCGGCTGCTTGAGGACCTGAATGGGCATGGCGGCCGCAAAGAGCAGGTAAACCATGATGACGGCGAACCAGCCCATCTTGTCGAGGTAGACCGGGAACTGCATGCCGACGGCGAACATGGCCACAAAGAGCACGACGCCCACCGCAAGCTCACGCCAACCGGTGAGGTTGAAGCGGCGGCACACCCAGCCAAAGGCAATGGCGACAAAGGTGAAGAGGATCGAGATGGTGCCCGCCGTACCGCCAAAGTACGAGGCGGCCGTGTCGACGGCGCCCGAGGCGTCGGTCACCGTCATGAAGGTACCTGCGACCATGTCGACAAAGGCGGCGATCACGATGATGGTGAAGAGCCAGCTGAAGAGCAAGAAGAGCTTGCGACCAGTGCGGCCGATGTACTTCTCGATAAGCTGGGCGAGGGACTTGCCGTTGTTCTTCACGCTCGCGTACAGCGCGCCGAAGTCGTGCACCGCGCCAAAGAAGATGCCGCCCACGAGCACCCACAGAAGCACCGGCAGCCAGCCAAACATCATCGCGGCGATGGTGCCCGTGACAGGGCCCGCACCGCAGATGGAGCTGAACTGATGCGAGAACACGGTGAAGCACGACGCAGGCGAGAAGTTCTTCCCGTCCTCCATGCGGCGCGCAGGGGTGAGCGCCTCGGCATCCACACCCCAGGCACGGGCGAGCCAGCGCCCGTAGAGCAGATAGCCAACGGCGAGCACCACCGCCGCGGCAAGCACAACCAACAAACCGTTCATACGAAATGCCCCCTTCAGAACCATCGCAACGTAAACAAAACGCGGGGCCGTCGCATTCGGTCGACGGCCCCGCAAAGGACCGGTCCGCTTATGTAGCGCGGACCGGTATGGCACCTATCCGCGCTAGGCAATAATCTCAATAGCGATAGATAGATGACGTACGTTCATGTTGCGCGATCCTTTTGGTATCGGGTGCCGGCTCTGTGCCGACACGTCTCGTTCCAACGAGGGGCAGTATCGCGCTTTAGTTTGATGGAGTCAACGCAGCGGCGTCGCATGTTACGAGCCTGTTGCGAATGTTTCGCTTTCATTGCGTCCCCGGTTTTTGGCACCGGGGACACCGCGGGTGCGCTACTGATCGTCCTTTGGATTGAGCGGGTGCGCTTTGGGCGCGAGCGCAGCGCAGAACTTGTCCATTGCGTCGCGCACCGCCACGACCGCCGGATCATCGGTATGGTCCTCGGGATGGAGCGGGAGGTCGTTTTTAATGGCCTCGTAAACAAGGTTGATGTACTCCTTGGCGCCCGAGGACGAGAGGTGCGTGCCGTCGCCGTCAAAGAGGTCGTTGCGGCCCGCCGAGTAGCTGTACCAGTCGATAACACGCACGTTGACATAGCGCTCCGCCGCACGGCCGATGGCATCGTTGGTCGCCTGGACCCAGGGCTGAGGGCTGCGCGTGTTCACGAACACGGCGATGCGGTCCTCCCCTACCGTCGCCATAAGGCTGTCGATTGCCTCGTCGGTCACGAGACCATTCGTGCCGAGGGCAAACACCGCGATCTTGCCGGCAAGGTTTTGCTGGACGTAGCTTGCATAGGACTCCGCACCGGCAGAGAACTGACGGCTCTTTGCCGCGTCGATGTGCCCATGCGGGAAGGTTGACTCAAAGTCGGGCACGGCACGCAGCGACACGGAGTCGCCCACCATAACCACATCGTAGGAGCCCTCCGGGAACCCGTCCTCGCCCGCAACGACCGCATCGGTGGACGTATCTTCTGCCGCGCCTTGATCGGAGGCATCCGGCGTTGCCCCGGCGTCGCCATCGCCGGTAGCGTCTGCCGCATCGGCATCCGCCGCAGCATCCTTCTCGGTGTTGAGCACCGCCGCGCCCTCGGCAGAGAGCGCCGAGGTATCCGGCACAAAGACCAAGCCGCCCAAGGCGACAACAAGCACGAGCGCCAAAACGCCCGCGCGCACCGGATAGGCGCGCACGATACCCGCCGGCGTCGCACCCTCGGCACGCACGCGGCGCAGGAACGCGCCAAAGACACCCTTACGGAACGGCGTCTCGATAAAGCGATAGGAAACCTCGGCCGCCGCCACCACAACCAGCGCCTGGATGATGAGCATCCACCACGGAGTCTCGTTGATGTTGGAAACCGGGTTCATAAGCAAAAGTAGCGGGTAGTGCCAGAGGTAGATGCTGTACGAGCGCTGGCCGAGCCACACAAGCGGCGACAGCGAGAGCGCACGGGCAACCATACCGCCCGGCTGGACGGCAGCGGCGATGACCATGAGGGTCAGCACGGTGGCGAGCAGCGTGCCGCCCTGGTACTGGAACGCGGTATATCCGTTGGTGAAGAGCACCATGAGCACGAGACCGACGATGCCGATGAGACCGATCACATCGAGCTGCCAGACTTTGTCGCTCTCGGCCGATCTCACAGCGCCGCGGCGCGAGGGGCGCGGTGCCGCGGCACCGTACGTGCTCGGGGTGGCCGCGTTAAGCGCAGCGAGCTCCTCGGGCGTGAGCGCCTCGGCATCGGCGTCGTTTTCTGCAAGCGCCGGGAGGAAGCGGTCAAGGCCGAGCACGCGCACCAGGCGCGCAGGGCGCATGGACCCCTCGGGAATGAACGCGAGCCACGCACCCAGCAGCAGCGAGAACGCACGGGTATCGGTTCCGTAGTACAGACGGCTCGGATCCGCCGCCGGATCGTAAAGAAGCGTCATCGCCGCCGCCGAGACGATGGCGAGCACGAGCACAAAGCGACGCGCCACGCGGTGTCGGGTACCAAGGCGCAACATCACCAGAAGAACCGGCGGCCAGACGAGGTAGAACTGTTCCTCGATGGCGAGCGACCAGAAATGCGTGAGCGGCGAGGGATCGCCAAGCGCATTGAAGTACGAGACGTTGTTGAAGATCTGCCACCAGTTGTTGACGAACAAAAGCGACGGGATGATGTCCGGACGCATCTTGGTGAGCATGACGTGGTTGAAGATCGTGCAGAGCACGATGGTGACAACCACAACGGTCACGATCGCCGGCAGCAGGCGACGGATGCGGCGCCGCCAGAAGCTCTTAAGATCGATCTTGCCCGACTGGTCAAACTCAGCGATAAGAAGGCGCGTGATGAGGTAGCCGGACAGGACGAAGAACATCGTCACGCCAAGAAGACCGCCCTGCGCCCAAGGCAGGTGCAGATGGTAGAGCACCACCGCGATAACGGCGAGCGTGCGGATGCCATCGAGAGCGGGGATGTAGCGCATACGGCGCGGTGCGGGCGCAGGCGCAGCCGCTACAGCAGCAGGGGCGGCAGAAGGACGAGTGCCGGCGCCGCGGGAAGTTGTGCCCGCGCGACGAGCGGAGCCGTTCTGGGAGGCAACAGGTCCACGGCCGGCGGCGGGGCGCTCCGCGCCCACGCGGCGCTGCGACGCGCGCGAAGACGTGGACGAGCGACGACGCGAGCTGGGTTGGAAAGAAAAAGGCAACATAGGCGGTAGGTGTATCCGTTTCTCAAACTCTACAGCCCACCTACTGTAATACCTGCGCCCTGCCCGCGCGACCGAGGACCGCCCAAACGCACCCGTCTCAATCAAAAGCTCAGGAACAGGTCGCGCTGAGCCTACTCCTGTACTAGAACCCCAAGAGCATGAGCGCAAACATGACCGCGGTGAGCACCGTGATGAGGGCGATGGTTGCCCACGTGAGGATGTTCCACACGCGCCCGTTGCGATACGTCCCCATGATGATCTTGTCACTTGCGATAAAGACCAGAAACACGAGCAGCACCGGCAGCAGCACACCATTGATGACCTGCGCCGACATCATGATCTCAAAGAGGTTCACACCGGGCAGGATGACGAGTAACGCCGCGCAGATGATGACGGCGGTGATGATGCCGCGGTAGACGGGCGCCTCGTCCCAGCTGCGATCGGCACCGCGCTCCCAGCCAAAGGCCTCGCAAATGGCGGACGAAGTCACGCCCGGCAACACGCAGGCAGCCAGAAAACTCGCCGCCACGAGGCCGGCCGCAAAGAGCACCGTCGACCACGGACCCACGATAGGCTCGAGGGCAAGCGCCGCGTCAGCAGCGTCGGAGACCCCTATGCCCGCCGGGAAGAGCACCGAGCCCGTGGTCACGATGATGAACCAGGCAATGGCACAGGCGAGCACCGAGCCCGACACGGTATCCACGCGCTGCAGCGGGATATCGGACTCGTCGGCATTCTTATCGACCACGTTGTTCTGAGCGAGGAAGATCATCCACGGGGCGATGGTGGTACCGATGGTGGCAACCAGAAGTGACACGTAGTCGGGGCTCGCAACCAGATGGGGAATCACCGTCGAGGCAGCCACGTCCCCCCAGTTGGGCCCGACCATAAACGCAGCGACCACGTAGGTCACAAACACGCAGCTCACCGCCAGGAGCACACGCTCGATGCGTCGGAAGCTCCCCGCCATGGTGAGCAGCCAGATCACAAGGCCCATGAGCGGGACAGAGATGGTCTTGGGCACCCCAAAGAGCGCAAGGCCGCTCGCAAGTCCGGCAAACTCAGAGATGGTGACCGCCGTGTTGGCAATAAGCAGCGCCGCCATGGCAAGGGCGCTTCGGCGGATGCCAAACTTCTCGCGAATGAGGGACGCAAAGCCCTTGCCTGTCACGCACCCGCAGCGCGCCGCCGTCTCCTGCACCACAATGAGCAGCACCGCCATGATGGGCAAGATCCACAGCGTCCGGTAGCCGTAGGTAGCGCCGGCGCTCGAATAGGTGGCAATGCCGCCGGCGTCGTTGCCGGCAAGCGCCGCCAAAAGACCCGGTCCCATGGCGCCGAGCACCGCGGCGAGCGTCAGTTTGTCCGTATGGTCGCGAGCCATCGCACACACCAGCCGATCAGCTACGCGGCTACCGCGAGCGTCGCCGCAACAGAGGCGGCGCTGTAAAGGGCGCAGGCGAGCAGCATCGCCGTAACGGACAGGGCGCTTCCAGAGGTGTTGCGATCATGCTCATCGCGCCAGAAAAGGATGGCAAGATACACCACCGACGTGGCGCAGCTCAAGAATGCCACCAGCGCAGCACAGGCAAAGCACGCGCTGAGCAGGTCGTCTATGACCGAAGCGGCAGCGCCGTCGGGATACGCCGCACCGATGACAAGCTGGCCGCAGAGATAGATGACCGCACCGAGCACAAGGCCCACAAACGCCGTCTGCACAAAGAAGCCAAGGTAGGGCTTGCCGCCGTCCTCCGGCTCGCTGTACTCGAGGTAGTAGTTCTTCACAAAGGCGACCGCTCGGTTGGCGGCGAGCAGCACCACCGGCATGACGCACATGGGGTAGATGAAGAGCTCCGGCGCCCCGCCGAGCGCACCGAGCACGCTCGCGACGATGCCCGAGGCGACCGCCCAGACAAGCAGCCAATACTGGCGATGCGCAAACCAGCCAAAGACATGCACGGGCTCTCCCGAACCGCCCTCGGTCGCACCCACACCGGCAATCTGCAGGTCCTCCTCGTGCTCCTCGGCAATGACGTCGAGGGCGTCGTCGACGGTGACAATGCCCAGGATGTGGCGGGCGTCGTCGCAGACCGGGATCGCCGCGAGGTTGTATTTGGTCATCTCGTCCGCAACGTCTTCCTGGTCGAGGTCGGGAGCGACCCAAACCACGTCGCGATACGAGAGGTCAGAGAGGCGCGCATCCGCCTCGGCAACGATGAGCGCGCGCAGGCTGAGCACGCCCGTGAGCGCGCCCGCGGGGTCGAGCGTGTAAACGTAGTAGATGCTCTCGAAGTCTTCGTCGAGCGCGCGGATTGCCTCGATGGCGTCCGCCACCGTGGCGGTTGCGGGGAGAGCCACGAACTCGGAGGTCATGATACGACCGGCCGTGTCCTCCTCGTAGCCGAGCAGGGTACGGATCGCCTTCTCCTCCTTCACGCCCATAAGGCGCAGGAGCTTCTCGGCCTTCTCGTAATCGAGCTCCTCGATGAGCGCGGCGGCGTCGTCAGGGTCCATGAGGGCGAGCATGCTGGACGCGTCGCGGTCACTCATGCCCTCGAGGACCTCCGCCGCGAGGTCGTCGTCATCGATCTCGCCGATGGCCTCGGCCGCCTGCGCCGTGTCGAGCTGGTTGAAAACCTGGGCGCGCAGGCGCGGGTCGAGCTGCTCGATAATGTCGGCAATGTCGGCAGGGTGGAGCTCGTCTAGGGTCTTATGCGAGACCGAGAGCTTGATGTCGCGCGTGGAGCGGTCGAGCAGGTCCATATAGGACCACGCGATGATCTCCTCTTTTAAGGGGCGCCCTATGCACTTGGCGAGCGTGGTGACGATGCGCTCGCACGCCGGGTGGAGCGAACGCAGAAGGCCGCGAGCACCCACCTCGGCACCTAACAGACGCAGCTGGTTCTCGCCGGTGGCGGAGAGCTTGATGTCGTTCACGCGCACGACCTTCATGCCCTGCGTGTCGACGATCTGCTTGTTCAGGATGTCGCGCGCAAGCAGCACCTCATCGGGCTGCAGGTACGAGAAGCGCACGTCGGTGCTCACCGCTTTGAGGTAGACGCCCGTCTCGTCGATATGGTCGACGTATTTGCGCCAGCTGATCATAAAGGGCGTCTTGCCCGGCCCCTGGAACGCAAGCGAGGTGACATGGGGAAAGACCTCGCCGGTAGCGATACCCAAATCGTTAACGACACCGAGCTTCTCCCCTGCCACGTCGACGACGGGGAGCTTGAGCATCTCGGACAAGTAGTTCATTAGCGCTCCTTCACGGCAAATCATCCGGGCGCAGCACACCCGGGACGCGGGGCGCTGCCCCGCTCATATGAGACGCGCAACGACGGGCCGGCACAGTGGCCCTCGTGCAGGTAGGCACCCCGTGCGCGCGCCGAAGAAGCACTCGCAGGGGTTACCGACTATGAGGTCGAGGTTTGGATTTCACCATAGTCCTTTCGTGTAACCCTTTAGAGACAGCCTTGTCACTATAGCACGAACGAGGCGCCCACAAGAGCGAAGCGCCTCGTTCTACCTTGAGCAGATGCTTGATGAGCCTGCGGAGGTGCTACACCTCGGGCATGACCGCGCCCTCGGGCAGCGACACGGTACCCTCGATAACCTCCTCGGGCACACGCCCGTCGAGGCGCATGAGCTCACTCACCGTAACGAGTGTGTAACCGCGCTCGCGCAACCCATCGATGATGCCGGGCAGTGCCTCGATGTCCTGCTCGCGGTTGCCACCGCCGTCGTGCATAAGGACGATGGAGCCGTTGCGTGCGCCGTTCAGCACCGCGCTGGTGATGGCCGCCGCACCCGGGCGCTCCCAGTCGAGCGTGTCGATGTTCCAGAGGACGTTCGTCGAGATGATGTCGCCCGCGCGCGCCCATTCGACCTCGGTAAACGCACCATAGGGGGCGCGAATCATCTGCGGACGCACGCCGGATGCCTGCTCGAGGGCATCGGCGGCGGAGGTAATCTCCTGGCGAAGCGCATCACGGTCGAGCGTGGGGAGGTTCTGGTGCGCGTTGGTGTGGCTCGCGAGCTCGCAGCCTGCGTCCACGATCGCACGACACCCTTGCGTGTTGCCGCTCACCTGACTTCCCAGGTTGAAGAAGGTCGCCACTGCGTTCTTCTCCTTGAGGATACGCAGGATCTCGGGCGTGTATTTGCTCGGACCGTCGTCAAAGGTGAGCGCGATGTAGGGGCCGCCCGCAGGCTCCAGATTGATGGAGCTCACGATCATATCGGTTGCGGGCTCGACAACTTCCACATCGACGGTCTCGCCCGAGCGCTCACCACGGCGCACCGTCTTTTTGCCGGCCTTACCCCATTGCGAGACAAACTGGACCGCGCCGCCCCGCTCCTTTTGGATACCCGGAGCAAGCGGGGCCTCCTCCTCATGGCTTGGCTCCTCGACGTCGGTACCGTTTCCCACGGCCACCTCGTCACCGTCCTTAAGAAGCGTTCCGGCAAAATCTTGCTCGGTAACGTTCTCACCGTTGTAAGTCACGGTGCAAAGCACACCGCCCTGCTCGTCGATGACGTTGCCCGTAATGGATAGAAGGCGCCCGGGCTGCACGCCAAAGTACTCGTTATCGGCAAGCAGGTTGGCAAGCGGCGTGTTGATGCGCGCAGTCATATCCTGGCCGTTCACCGTCAACTTGATATCGCGCAAGAGGAAATACCAGCCGCCAATGCCCGCACCCAGAAGCAGCACAACAAAGAGCGCGACCACCGCGATTGCCGCAGAACCGCCGCGGCGCGGCGGGCGGCCAGAAGACGGTCGCGACGTGGGGCGGTGGGTCTCCTTGATAGTGGGATAGGTGCTTTGCAGCCGGTATGTTGGTACGACAGCACCCCCCGACCCATGATGGCGCTTGCCGTAATGGAGGTTTGTCGCCTTACCGATTTCTACATGGTCCCTGCGGGACATAGGATCCACCTTCCCCGGCAATCCAATACATAGAGATGCGCTCAGCGTAGTTGTTTGTCCAGCTCATCGCAAGTGACTCAATCGTGAGTTGTCCCCCGTCAATCATGCGTTGTTCCTCTAGGCGGACTTGTGTGCAGCCCCGTTACTCCTCCTCTTCGGGGATGACCGGGAGCGACGCCCCCTCGGGCATGCCCACCTTGGTGAGGTCGACCTCTTCCCTCAGGTCAACGTCGCTCTTGATGAGCTCAGAAAGCGTGACGAGAGTATAGCCCTCCTCCTGCAGACGATCGATAATCTGAGGGAGCGCCTCGAGCGTCTGCTCGCCAGTGGCGTCGCCATCGGTCAGAAGGACGATGCTGCCCGCTCGGACGGAACCCACCACCGTATCCACGACCTCGTCGGCGCCCGGGACGAGCCAATCGCCCGAGTCGACGTTCCACGAGACCACGGCGCTCACCAGATCCATCGCCTGCGTCCAGTTCTCGAGGCTAAAGGAGGCGTACGGTGCACGCAAGACCGTCGGGCGCACGCCGGAAGCGGCTTCGATCGCATCGGCGCCGCGCTCAATCTGGGAACGCACCTCATCTGCGGAAAGGCCGGTGAGATCGGTATCGCTGTAGGTGTTGGAGCCTATCTCGCAGCCCGCATCCGCAATGGCGCGCGCGGCAGCCGGGTTCGCTTCCGCCGCGTCACCTTGCAAGAAGAACGTTGCCTTGACGCCCTTCTCGGAAAGGATGGAAAGAATCTGCTCGGTGTAGGAACTCGGGCCCTCATCAAAGGTGAGCGCGACGAGCTTCTCGCTGTCCTCGGTAAAGACCGAGGCCTGGGCAATCTCGCAGTTGACAACCTCTTGCACGATGCCGCGGTCGGCCGTGATACCCGAGACCTTGCCCGTCCAGATTTCGGAGCGGCCGGGCCGGCCCCACGTCTTCACGTACTGGATGGCACCGGTGCCATCGATAGTGACCGTGGGCATGATATCGGTTGCCTGGACGTCGTGCTCCTCATACACGTCGGCTCCGTCGTCGACGGTAAGCTCCTCGCCACCGGTGAGTTTCGTCGTCTCATACGCATCGGCGGGGACTTCCTCCCCATTCAGCGTGACGGTATAGCGCGCACCGGCACCGCGCTCGAGCACGGAGTCGTCAACGGCCAGCAGATTGCCGGAATCGTATTCCTCTGCAAGCCCGCTGTCTTCAATAAACTGTGCGATTGTCGAGTTGATGCGCGCACTCGCGGGCTCACCGTTGTAGGTGATGTTCACCGAGCGGTTGAGGTACCAGATGACGGTCGCCAAAAAGAAGAGGAAGGCGCAGCCAATCGCCAGATAGGCGTAAGGTTTGCGTGTGTTGGGACCGCTGGCGCGAAAACCGCTCCGGCGTCTACCGAAGCCCTGCGAGTGGTTGAGGTACGTGGCACCCGGGCGGCGGCGCGCCCGCGCGCGCCCCTGCGGTAGCTGATAGCCCCCTTTGCCCGTACGCATCGTCGGGCGGGGCGATGAGTAGGAGGTTCTACGTTTAGGCAATGGTTCTCCTCCTCGCCATGGGGACGGGACCCCGTATGTGTGAGACAAGTGCGTGGCGCCGCGTCCCGTCGTCGGCGCCTTACGCGCTACTTGCCCTTCTTCTTGGTATCGGTACCCGCGGCCTTCTTGAATTCACTCTTGAAGGCTCGGAACATTCCCTTGGTCTTGCCGAGCTGGCGTCCAACGGCGCGCGTGCCCTTCTCAACGGCAACCGAACCGTGGTCGTCAAGGACCTTGGCACCCTCTTTCACCTTCGCGCTCACCTTGACGGTGACCTCTGCGGCGCGGGCGGCAGCACCTCCCGAAACCTCGAGGTCAGCCACGGCATCGTCAACGATCATGTAACCGTCACGGTAGCCGCGCAGATACTGGGCGGGCATCTCGACATCGCCCAGGAGCATGCTCGCCGTAGCACCGCGCGTCAGCGCGTAATGGGAGACCGTGCCGGTCTTGGGATCGAACGTCGCATCGGCGCAATACCCCAGCGAGCTCCCGGATTGGGTGCGGACGTCCATACCCGTCCAGATGAGACAGCGATCCAAATCGATGCCCAGCCGTTTTGCCGCAGCTTTATCAAAGGATGTCTTCTCATCGACGGCGCAAAGGACGCCCTCGAACGGCTCGAGGGCGTCGTACGCTACAAAGAAGTCCGGTCGCTTGACCATGCCGGCTATCTCGGGCGGGGTGCACATGAAGCCCACGAGGCGCGAACCTTCGGGGGTGAAGACGGGAAAATGGAGCTTGCCCATCTTCTTGGGGCGCACCGGCGTTCCGTCTTTGGCGGTGCGCTTGCCCGCAGGCGGCACGCGGTAGAGCTTGATGCCCTGAAAATCCTGTGCGCGCATTACGCCTCAGCAGCAGCCTCTGCAGCAGGGGCAACCTCGACCTCAACGTCCATGGCGGGCGTCACGTTACCAGAAGAGACGGCCTCGTTGATGGTCTCGCGCAGCTGATCCATGCGCTCGCGAGCGAGGTCAACCTTGGCGCGGAGCTCGTCGGTCTTGGCATCGACCATGGGACCGAAGTCGTTCATGGCGGTGCGGACCTGCTCGGTGCCCTGCTCATAGAAGTCGCGGGCGTTATCCCACGCGTCGTTGGCCATATCGCTCGCCATCGCACGGGTCTCCGCACCCGAGCGCGGGGCAGTGAGGATGCCGATGATCGTACCGGCGGCGGCGCCGATGACGGCACCGGCAACAAAGCTGAACGTCTTACCCATGTCGATCCCTTCCGTGAGATTCATATCTACAGGTGCGCTTCATTATACCCGCATAGCGCGGCATCGAGCAGATGCGCCCGATAAACGGCGCATCCCGTTTCGAGGTTATGAACGTATGCTACTCGACGTGCGCCGCAGCGGCACCGCCAAAGACGGCATCGCTCGCGATGTCCCTTGCCTGAGGGGCGTCCTCGGCCTCCTCAGCAAACGGCTCTGCCGCCTCCACCTCAACAGAAACGTCCTCAGCAGGCTCCTCGGCAGCAGGCTCATCGTCTGCGGGCGCGCCTTCCCCGCGCAGGCTCCTCACCAGCTGGGCGAGCGCGGCAACCGTGCCCTCAAAGTCGGGCGCGGGGGCATCGGGGTTGACGAACGCCCACTGCATCATGAACGCCGCCGAAGACAGGGCGCCGATGGTAAGCGCGTCATCGGGGCAACCGAGCTCGATGTCAAAGAGACGCGGATCCTCCGCGACGCCGCGGGTACGGCCAAAGGAGATGTCGCCCGCAAGCCCCGTCTGGTTCATGATCTCGACGGTAAGGTGCTCGAGCAAATGCGCAAGCTCGGTGTCACCCATGCAGTCCTGGAACTTCTCGCCCGCATCCCCATAGCAGGCGTGCTGGGCGATGGCCGGAGCCAGATAGTAGACGCGCGCCGTCGCCTCAATATCCTCAGAGGTGCGCACCGGCATGCCGGGGTTCACCAGAACGCGGGCGCGAAGCTTGTCCTCGCCCACATGGATCTTCATGATGTTGAACAGGTCTGCCATGGCTGTCCGACCTTTCTGCCCTGCGCACCGTCGCGGCGGGCACATCTTACGGCTCTATGCTCGATATTCTAGCGCAGTCGACCTATCGGGCGTCGCCCGCGGCCTCATCGGAGCGCGCCTCGTGCTGAGCGCCCGCCGGCGCCGTCTCGCTAGAGCCACCCTCGTTGGCTACATTGCCCTGCTCAGCGGGCGTCTCGCTCTCCTCGGGAGCCGTCACGCGAATAAGCGAGATGCGCTGGCCACGCATGGACTGGACTTTGAACTTGTAACCGCCCTGCTCAAAGATCTCGCCGATGCTCGGAACCGAGTCGCAGAAATCCATGATCCAGCCGGCGATGGTCTCGTAATCGTCGCTCTCCTCAATGGGCCAGCCAAGCTCAGCGGCATCGTCGCAGCTAAAGCGGCCGTCCACCAGCCACTCACGGCGCGAGAGGCGCGTGAGGTACTTGTTGTCGGGGTCAAACTCGTCCTCAATCTCGCCCACGACTTCCTCGACGATGTCCTCGATGGTGATGACGCCGGCCGTTCCGCCGTACTCGTCCACCACCACGACCATGCGCTCGCGCGCCGTCTGCATCTCGGAGAGCAACGGCAGGATGTCTTTGGTGTCGGGCACAAACGTGACGTCACGCAAGCTCGTGCTCACCGGACGCTTGCCCTCGCTCGACAGTGCGAGCTCGATCAGGTCCTTGATGTGCGCGATGCCCACAACGTTATCGGGGTCCTCGTGGTAGACCGGCACGCGTGAGAAACCGGTCTTGCGCATGACGTCGAGCACCTGCTCGACCGTGTCGGTGTCCTCAACCATCTCAACATCCACACGCGGGACCATGACCTCGCGCGCCACGGCGTCACCGAGGTCAAAAATCTCGTGAATCATGCGCTTCTCCTCGTCGCGCATGCCGTCCTGCTCGGAGACCATGTACTTGATCTCCTCCTCGGACACGTTCTGGCGGTCGTCCGCGCTCTTGATGCCAAGCAGCGCCGAGATGCCGTTGGCAGAAGCCTGGGTGAGCCATACGAGCGGGCGCGCGATCTTGCGGAAGAACATGATGGGGCCGGCAACGGACTTGGCCATGCCCTCGGCATCGGAGAGGCCGATGCGCTTGGGCACGAGCTCGCCGATGACGATCGAGAGATACGAGACGATGAGCGTGATGACGATGGGCGAGGCAACCGGAGCGATCGCGGAAAGCGGGGCGATGCCAAAAGACTCCACCCACGTCGTCAGCGGGTCAGAAAGCGTGTTGGACGAGACGGTCGCCGAGAAGAAGCCCACGAGCGTGATGGCGACCTGGATGGTCGCGAGGAAGTCCGTCGAGTCGGCGGCAAGCTCGAGTGCGGCGGTCGCGCGCTTGTCGCCCTCCTCGGCATCATGCTCGAGGCTGGCGCGCTTGGCAGTGGTGAGCGCCATCTCCGACATGGAGAAATAGCCGTTCAACAGGGTAAGAAGAAGCGTGGCGACGATGGATATTGCAATGCCCATAAGGCGAAATCAAACCTCCCAGGTCTGGCGAATACAAGTGCCGGAGCTGTTCCGGCGAGCGGCGTGGGCGCGCAGAGCGCGCGGAGTCACATTAGATCACGTACAAGATCACCGCCATGAATTGGAATATGCTGCCGGCGAGCACCCACAGGTGCCAGACGCTGTGCATATAGCGAACCTTCTTCATAACGTAGAAGGCACAGCCGATGGTGTAGCAGAGTCCGCCCACAGTAAGCAGGGCGAGCGCGACGGGGTTGAGCGCGGCGATGAGCTGCGGCAGGCGGAAGACCACAAGCCAGCCCATGCAGAGGTAAATGATGATGGTGACCCAACGCGGCTGGCGCTGGCGACCGATGATCTCAAACGAGATGCCGGCGAAGGCAAGCGCCCACACGATCACAAACATCACGATACCGCCGGCGTCTGCCAAGGTAACGAGACAAAACGGCGTATAGCTACCGGCAATAAGCAGGTAGATGCTGCTGTGGTCGATAATGCGGAAGACGCGTTTGGCGGCAGGCACCTGGATAGCGTGATAGAGCGTGGAAGCGAGATACTCGAGGATGAGCGTCACGCCAAACACAATCGCCGAGGCAATGTGCGTGGGCTCGGCGCCACCGAGCGCGGCCCTAACAATCAGAAGGACGAGGCCTGCGATGGCAAGCAGAACGCCGATGCCGTGCGTGATGGAATTGGCAATCTCCTCCCCCAACGTATAGAGGGGCAACCCCTTTGCAGAGGCATCCTCGACACGGGGATATTTAGGGCAGGATTTGCGGCGCTTGCGGCACGTGGCGCATACGTCAACCTCCCCGGAGGGAGTTGCGCCATCCTCAAGCGGAATGGACACGGGCGCATTGGCAGCGCCCGAGGTACTTCGCGGTGAAGAACTGTCGCTAGAAGCAGACATGTACTGAGTCATTCCTCCAACATAGACTGCTCATAACTATAGCAGATAGCCTCCCCGCTAACGCAAGAGACATAAAAAGAAGGACGATGGGGCGTGACGGATGCACACGGAATGTGCTGAGCACACAAAGCTCCGCCAGACAGGACGTTGGAGTCGCAACCTTGGCGCCCTAAACAGAAGAAGAGAGCCGGTACCAAAAACGGCACCGGCTCCTGAAAGATTGCGGAAGGGATGGGCGCTATTCGCTAAGCTTCAGCAGGCTCAGCCTCGCCTTTGGCGGCGATGGCGTCAAGTTCCTGCTGGACCTGCTTCTTCTCCTCCATCTTGAAGAACGGACGGTAGATAACATAGGAGATAACAATCTCCACCGCCGCCCAGATGGCCGCGCCGATGCTTCCGTTAGTTGCCAGATACGCACCAATTACCGGCGGAATCGTCCACGGGACCTGGATGCTGATCGGGCCAACGACACCGATCATCATGAGCACATACGTGCCTGCGCAAAGCACGAGCGGCGTAGCAATGAACGGGATCATCATGATGGGGTTCATAACAATCGGGAAGCCAAAGATAACGGGCTCGTTAATGCAGAAGATTGCAGACGGCAGCGACATCTTGCCCAGATCGCGGTACATCTTGCTCTTGGAGTGGAGCATGTTCAGCACAAGGCCGAGCGTGGAGCCGGTGCCACCGAAGCACATGAAGACGATCCAGTAGCCTTCGGCGATGAAGTTGGTGGGCACAGCACCCGCCTGCATGGCGGCAACGTTCTCCGCAAGAAGGCCGAGGAAGATGGGGCTCGCGATACCGGAGAGCACATTGTCACCGTGGATGCCGCAGACCCAAAGCAAGCAGACGATAAGCGAGTAGAGCATCATGCCGGGCAGCGTGTTGAGGCCCATCACGAGCGGCGAGAACACGAAGCTGATGACCTCGTTCAAGTTGATGCCCAGAATCGCGCGGAGAATCCAAACGATTGTAAGGACGATGGCGCCGGGGATGAGGGCGGTGAACGAGGTGGCGACGTTAGGCGGCACACCGTCGGGCATCTTGATGACGATCTTGTGCTTCATGCAGAAGCGGAAGACCGTAATCGTGAGCAGAGACATAACAATCGCGGTGAACATGCCCGTGGAGTCAAACGACGCCGGGTTGATGGTGAAGTCCTCGCTAAGCGTTGCGAGCAAGAAAGCGATGGTGGTGAGCAGGCTCGTCGAGATGGCATCGATCTCAAACGTCTTGCCCATGTAGTACCCGACGCCGATGGCCGTAATAAGACCGAGAGCGCTAAAGGTCACGTTGGAGACCGCCGAGAGCATGCCGGACCACGGCGCGATGAAGTCGGTCCAAGCGGTAACGGGGAAGTTCGCGATGATGAGGAAGATACTGCCAACGATGGTGAACGGAATCGTCTTGGTAATACCGTCACGAATCGCAACGAGATAATCGTTGTTACCAATCTTGACGAGGACCGGCATGATGCGGTTCATCAGAAAGTCCATAGGTTCCCTCCTTGAAGGTAGTCCCAGTTACAGGGCGTCGTTATCGACGACAAGACGAGCGTTGCGATGCGTCCAGATGGAGCTGACAGGCCAAGCGGGGTCGTAGGCGCCTTTGAGTACGCGTGCGATGGCGTCGCACTTCTTGGGGCCGTTCGCCTGCACGATGAGCTCCCGAGCGCCAAGCAACTGTGCGAGACCGAGCGTGATACCCTGCGTCGCCGCGGTGCACCCCCTGCCATCGGATTCGCCGAAGTACTTGGTCCCAACGCTGCGCGTGGTCTCGGTAAGCTCGACCACATGAGCGCAGTCCTCAAGCGTGCTGCCAGGTTCGTTAAAGCCCAGGTGCCCGTTTACACCCACGCCGAGCAGGGCGAGCGAGATGCCGCCATGGGCCGCAACGTACTCGTCTGCGGCGGCGCACTCGGCCGAGAGGTCCTCGGCGGCGGGGTCGAAGCGATGAATCTGGCCCTCTTCTATGCCAGCCGGCTCAAAAAGGTTGCTCCGCAGGTACGAGATGCAGCTGCCGGGATCCCGCTCATCGATGCCAACCCACTCATCTAGCTCAACAAAATGGGCTTGCGTGAGATCGACGACGCCCGCTGCGGCTGCCTTGGCGAGAAGCCGCAGCGTGGCGACCGGCGTGTCTCCCCCTGCAAAGCAGTAGAGTCCCGTGGGATCATCGTTGATATGCGCGATGATGCGCGCGGCGGTTATACGGCTTAGGTCGTCATAATCGCAGGCAACCGTGAGCGCAATCTCCATCAGAACCTCCCTTCCTCGGGACGGTGCCACACCGGCTCGCCGTCGCGGTAGAACTGCGGCAGATACTCCTTATGCGCCTCAAAGAGCTCGTCCAAAATCTCGCGCGCCTCGATGTCGCTCGGAACGAGAGGGTTGATGGTCATCGCGAGCAGGGCCGTCTGGTAATCGCCCGTAACTGCCGCCTTGGCAGCCGTGCGCTCAAACGACTTGATCTGCTGCACCAGGCCCTTGATGCACACGGGCAGCTCGCCCGTAGTGAGCGGAATGGGCCCCTGCTTGGTAATGACGCAGTTGACCTCGACCGCGGAATCCGGATCGATATCGGCAATCGCGTGGTTGTTGCGGGTGTTGACCGTCTGAATATCGCGCTTGTCGTTATAGATGGAATTGATGAGGTTGCACGCAGCCTCGCTGTAGTATGCGCCGCCGCGCTCCGCCAGCTGCGGGGGCTTGATGTCCAGATTGGGATCGCGGTAGAGGTCGAAGAGCTCCTTCTCTACGCGCTTCACCACCTGGGCACGCGTGCCCTCCTCATGCAGAGAGCGCTCGCCATCGGCAAGCATGGCCGAGGTTTTGAAGTAGTAACGCAAATAGCTGATGGGAATCATGCCGAGCGCCCGGAAGAACTCGGGGTCCCAGGCGTAATCGGCGATGTTCTTGAGCGAAATCTCCTCGCCGTTTGAGGCAATCATCTTCTCAATCACATCGGCGGTCACATCCTCGCCATCGAGGAACACGCGGCGGGCGAACACCATGTGATTGAGGCCCTGGAACTCGACATACACACGCGACGGATCTACCCCGAGCGTCTTGATGATGCCGCGTTCGATGCCGATGGGCCCGTTGCAAAGACCCACGACGCGCTTGAAGTCTCCGTAGCGCAGCACCGCCTCGGTCACCATGCCGGAGGGGTTGGTGAAGTTGATGAGCCAAGCATTCGGGCACAGGCGCTTCATGTCGTTCACGATATCGAGAATCACCGGAATGGTGCGAAGCCCCTTGAAGAGGCCGCCCGGCCCGTTGGTCTCTTGCCCGATAACATGGTGCTCGAGGGGAATGCGCTCGTCTTTAGCGCGCGCATCAAGCAGACCGACGCGGAACTGCGTGGTGACGAAATCCGCCCCTTTGAGCGCCTCCTCGCGATCGAGCGTGAGCACGACCTTAAAGGGATTGCCGGCACGGGCGACCATGCGCTGCGCGAGTGCACCCACGATCTCGAGCTTCTCACGGCCCGCCTCGATGTCCACCAGCCATAGCTCGCGGACGGGAAGCTCATCATGGCGATTGATGAGCCCCTCAACGAGCTCGGGCGTATAGCTCGAACCGCCGCCGATTGTTGCGATCTTTAACCCTTGTTCCATATCTCCTCCTCGATATGACGCGGGTACTACCTAGACCGCACTATAGAGAGGGGCCCGACCCATAAAAGACGGCCCCGCTCGCTTTGTTCCGGTAAACGGAATCAGAGACACGATACAGTTGTGTTACTATTTGTTACATGGCCTTTTACCTTATAAAAGGCTTATTCTTCTTAATCTTCTTCTAGCGTGTAACGCAATTGTCTCGTCACTGTTACAGATAGGAGACGCACATGCTGTTCCTTGCTGACACACCCGACCTCAACGAGACCGATCTTGCGATTTATCAACGCGTTACTAACCATTTCGCCGATATAGAGCACGTGACCATTCGCCAGCTCGCCGCAGAAAGCAACACAAGCACGGCTTCTGTGCTTCGGTTCTGCAAGAAATTTGGTACGACGGGCTTCTCCGAATTCAAAATACGGCTCGCTGCGTACATCCACGCACACGACACGGTCCCGCGCGACATTGAGACCATCGTCTCGCCCGAGCTCATCAATTTCTTCTCTCGCTTCCAAGATACCTATTATCGCGAAAAAATCGACGAAGCAGTGTCCCTGCTGCTTGAGAAGGAGCTAATCCTATTTCTCGGACTGGGGTCTTCCAACATCATCGCAGAGTACGGTGCTCTCTATTTCTCGTCTATCTTCAATATGGCAGTGCGTATCGAAGACCCTAACAACTACCCTGTTGCGCACATGAGTCCAGAAATTGCCCGGCGAACCTGCATCGTCGCTCTTTCCGTATCGGGTGAGACGCGTGAGATTATCGACTATCTGAGCCACTTCAACCTGACCGAATGCTCCATTATCTCGATCACAAGCACGGGCACGTCCACCGTTGCGCGCCTCTCGGACATCAACATCCCCTATCACATCACCATCGAAAAGGTGCGTGACACCTTGAAGGATGAGCCGGATATCACCACACAGGTGCCGGCCCTCTACATTGTGGAGACGCTCGCGCGCGAGGTCATCAAGCAAAAGGCGGACCGCCAAAACTAGACGATCCGCCCACACGCTCTGCCCCGATTAGACAAGGCGACCTATTTGACCTCGATGGGCTCGTAGTTGCTCGTACCGAGCCCGATCTTCTCAGCGTGCTCGATCATGCTCTTCCAGTCGGTATCGGGATGCGTCACATAGAAGTGGTCGTGCGCATGCTCCTCGTCAAGCTCGCCCGCCTCCTCGAGCTTGGCGCGCTGATCGGTGAGCTCCGTGTTGGGCAGCGGCGCCTGCGCAAGCGCAGCGTCGATGCACGCCTGGTCGATGGCAACCGGGTCGAAACTCGCAAACATACCGATGTCGTTCACAATCGGCGTGTCGTTCTCGGGATGGCAATCGCAATTGGGCGAGATATCGATTGCAAGCGAGATGTGGAAGTTCGGGCGATCCTGCACAACCGCCTTGGTGTACTCGGCGATCTTGTAGTTGAGCACCTCTACCGCCTGATCGTAGTCGGGCTCGATAGCATCCTGGTTGCACGCACCGATGCACCGGCCGCAGCCCACGCAGCGATCATGGTCGATATGGGCCACGTGCACGGTGCGGGCCGTGCCGTTGGCAAGCTCGCGCTCGCG
This sequence comes from uncultured Collinsella sp., assembly GCA_959602875.1. Classification (GTDB taxonomy): domain Bacteria; phylum Actinomycetota; class Coriobacteriia; order Coriobacteriales; family Coriobacteriaceae; genus Coprousia. Next base: position 20,720 of record CAUGVQ010000006.1, read on the forward strand.
CGTCTCGTCAAACGAAACCGCACCATGGGCGCAGATGCGCTCGCACGCATGGCACCCGATGCACCGGTCAACCTTTACGCTCGGCTTGCCGGCAGCGTGCTGTTCCATCTTGCCCGCACGGCTACCGCCACCCATACCGAGGTTCTTCATGGCGCCGCCAAAACCCGCCTGCTCATGCCCCTTGAAATGCGTAAGGGAAATGACGATGTCGGCGTCCATGAGGGCATGACCGATCTTTGCCTCTTTCACATACTCGCCGCCCTTGACGGGAACGAGCGTCTCATCGGTGCCCTTAAGGCCATCGGCAATGATTACATGGCAACCAGTGGCATAGGGCGTAAAGCCGTTCTGATAGGCGCAGTCGATATGCTCGAGCGCGTTTTTGCGGCTGCCCACATAGAGCGTGTTGCAGTCGGTGAGAAACGGCTTTCCGCCGAGCTCCTTTACCACATCGGCAACAGCGCGAGCGTAGTTGGGACGCAGAAACGACAGGTTGCCAAGCTCTCCGAAGTGAATCTTGATGGCGACGAACTTGTTCTGGAAGTCAATCTGCTCAATACCAGCGCGCTTGATAAGGCGCTTCAGCTTATCGAGCTGGCTTTCCTTTGCATGCGTGCGCAAGTTGGTGAAATAAACTTTCGCGGGCTCAGTCGCGGTCATATGCAATCCTCCCCTGATAACGCAAAACCGTACATGGCTATTATGGCGGATTCGACGACCCGAGAATAATACCCATACCTCATGGCCAAACATACGTCAGCTGCATACGTTCGCATGCGCCGCGCCGCGCGCCCCTCTCTTAGCCCGCCGTTCTTGTGCCGTAAAAAAGAATTTGAGAAAGTTCTTGACGCCGGGCGGGGAGCGTGCGATTATATCCCTTGCGCTGCGGCATTAGCTCAGCTGGATAGAGCGTTTGACTACGAATCAAAAGGTCGTAGGTTCGAATCCTACATGCCGCACCACAACGAATTGCAAGAGGGCCCGAGGGCCCTCTTTTGCCATCTAGACTCAATACGCCTGACGCCATTGAGTCGCAACGAACGAACAATCCGTCTCTACAACAACGTTGCCGCAACCGCCTTGCGGATGTAGTCAGATCGGTTATTGGTCTTACGATCTATAGCTGCGACCATAGACACTGGAAATTTGACGGGCACCGTCACCAACGCCTCGTCCGATATCCTCGGGCGACCTCTAACCGCTTTCCCGGACCAGCCAGAGCCAGGCAGTTTACCTGCCTCAATATCTCTCGAGAGCGCCTCGATGTCCTCATCGGAAACCATGGCACCACTTTTCAGCTTGTATTTCATGGGATTACCTTCTTCCTAGGCCCAGTTCCCGTTTTACTTTCTCCGTTGCGGGGCTCAGAGCGTGTATGACCAACATTGAGCCGTCAAACAACTCGAGTGCGACCATCTCAATCTCAGCGCCCCGAGCGCTAAACCCTATAGAAACCCAAACGTCACCTCCCTTCCTCATGCGTCGCGCCGCGAAATTGTCCCACGCGTATCGAATGTCCTCCTCGTCCAGCCCATGAATCAATGCATGGCTATCGATTAGCACGTCATTCATAACGCCTACTTTCGTATTATTATATTACATCTCGAATAAGCTAACGTACGATTACTTGCTCATGCACCTCATAGGGCAGCTCCAAACGCTTTAGAAGCTCTCGGATCCTCACACCCGCGTCGTATCCGGTGAACCCCATCACGAGCACTTCCAGCACTTGCTCGGACGTATCGACATGGAAGTATTCGCCAAGACCTCGCACCTCGGGAGCAGCCACAAGCGTATCGACCGTATGCGGAGACTCCTCAAAGCACCAGCGCGTCAGATCCCCCTCGCTTTCCTGATGGATCAACAGGCTGCCGTTACCTAGAAGGGATGCCTCGATCTTTAGGCGTTCCTCGTCCGGCTCGTTCTCGAACAACATCGCCGTCACAACTAGTTCGTTCCGCTCGCCCATGTTGCTTGCCTCCTTCATTCGGCCTATCTGATGGCATCAGTGTACGGCAAATTACAAACATTTGTTCGTGGAACTTTTGTTCGTTTGTTTTCGGACTTTGTCCGCACGGTATGGTATGAATAGCACGGCTACAATGGCAGAAAGCACGCGTTGAAGGAGCCGTTATGCCCTACCCCGTTTTTGACCTACACTGCGATACCGCCGACCGCCTCGCCTGGCAATCGCTTCCCGCCGCTTTGCGCGAACTTCTACGCATGGACACCTACGGACCGGGTGACGAGAAGGACCCCGCCGGCATCACTCAGCTTGCCTGCAACCACGGGCACATCTCGCTCGAAGCGATTGGGCAGCTGAGCTGGGCGCAGTGTTTTGCCTGCTACATCCCCGATGAGCTCACACCAGCGCAGGCGCATACGTTTTTTGACCACGTAAGTGCCTATCTAGGCGAGCAGGTCGAGCGCAACGCCCCGCGCATCACCCTGGCACAAAGCGCCGCAGACATTCGACCAGCGCTTCATGCGGGGCATGCCGTGGCGATTCGCACCATCGAAAACGCGACGCTGTTTGCCAAAGACCCTCGCCTCGTAGCAGCCGCATCCGAGCAAGGCGTGCTCATGGCATCGCTCAGCTGGAACGCACCTGGCCCGCTTGCTAGCGGACACGACGCTCCGGAGCGCGGTCTTACTGCGGCCGGCCACGCCGTAATCGCCGAGATGGAACGTGAGCACATGGTCCTCGATGTGTCTCACTTGAACGACCGCTGCTTTGCAGAGGTCGCTTCGCTTACCGAGCGGCCGTTTGTGGCAAGCCATTCCAACAGCCGCAGCGTGTGCGGGCATCGCCGCAACCTTACTGACGACCAGTTTGCCGAGATTCGCGACCGCGGGGGCATCGTGGGGCTGAACTTTGCCGACATCTTCCTGAGCGATGCAGCTCCTGCCACCCCGCCCTCGTTTGACGACATCTCGCGCCACATCGACCATTGGCTCGAGCTCGGCGGTGAGGATGTCATCGCCCTCGGCAGTGATTTTGACGGTTGCGACACCCCGCCCGTGATTGAAACGGCAGCCCAGATGCCCGCATTCCAGCAGAAACTCGAAGCCCGCTTTGGCGCACGTCTTACCGCCAAGCTTTGCGCCGAAAATGCGCTGGTCTTCTTCGAGCGCTGGGCCCGCTAAGGCCGCACCCTCCAGGTTCGGGACCTCAGGGCTCGCCTCCCCTCGACAGCAAAAGGCCCCCGAGTCCCGTTCCGGAAAGACGGTCGTGCAACGAGCGAAGCGCTCGTCTTTCCGGAACGGGGATCGGGGGCCTACGCGGTCGTAAGGGCGCCGTTAGCGGATGACCTCGAGACCGCCCATGTAGGGACGCAGGACCTCGGGCACCGTGATGGAGCCATCGGCGTTCTGGTAGTTCTCCATAATCGCGGCCATGGTGCGGCCCGTAGGCAGACCGGAGCCGTTCAGGGTGTGGACGTAACGCGTGCCCTTGAAGTTCTCCGGGTCACGGTAGCGGATGTTCGCACGACGCGCCTGGAAGTCGCCGCAGTTGGAACAGCTCGAAATCTCCTTGTAGGCGTTGTAGCTCGGCAGCCAGACCTCGATGTCGTAAGTCTGGCGTGCAGAGAAGCCGAGGTCGCCCGTGCAGAGCGAAATCACGCGGTACGGGAGCCCCAGTTGCTGGAGGATATACTCGGCCTCGGCAACCATGCTCTCGAGCTCGTCGTCGGACTCCTCGGGCTTGGCGAACTTGACCATCTCCACCTTGGTGAACTGATGCTGACGAATGATGCCGCGGGTGTCGCGACCGGCGGAACCCGCCTCCTCGCGGAAACAGGGGGTGCCCGCGGTGTAGCGGAGCGGAAGCTCGGCGGCGTTCAGAATCTCACCCGCATGCAGGTTGGTGAGCGCGACCTCGGCCGTGGGGATGAGGAACTGGTCCTCGCCGGTGTGATAGGCGTCGTCCTCAAACTTGGGCAGCTGGCCCGTGCCGTACATAATCTCGCGATTGACGATCACCGGCGGGATGAACTCCTTGAAGCCGCGCGCAATGTGCGTGTTCAGGAAGAAGTTCTCAAGAGCGCGGTCGAGCTGCGCGCCAGCGCCGGCAAGCACCGTAAAGCGCGCGCCGGAGAGCTTGGAGCCGCGATCAAAGTCGAGGATACCGAGGTCGGTACCGAGGTCCCAGTGCGCCTTTGCCTCGAATCCCTCGGCCGCAAAATCACGCGGGGTGCCCCAGCGGCGGCGCTCGGGGTTCTCAGACTCGTCCACACCCACGGGCGTGGCGTCGCAGGGGATGTTGGGCAGATGGGCCATGAAGTCGTTAAGCTCAGCCTCAAGAGCGGCGCGGCGCTCGGCAAGCCCGTCAATCTTCTCGTTCACCTCGCGGACGGCCTCCTTGGCGGCCTCCGCCTCGTCGCGCTTGCCCTCGCGCATAAGGGCACCGATCTTCTTCGACTCGGCGTTGCGCGTGGCCTGCAGCTCCTCAACCTCGGTAATAACGGAGCGGCGCTCGTCGTCGAGGGCGAAGAAGCGCTCGCGATCCCATGAGGTCTGTCGGTCGGCCATTGCCTTGTCGACGGCATCGGGCGTCTCGCGGACAAATTTAATATCGAGCATGGTTCCTCCCGGTCGTATGCTCCTATTTCTCAATCACTACTTGCACGGCCCTTGCGTCCGTGGCACTTTGGCAAGTATATACTTATTGCATCCAGACCCCTAGGGAGAAGGCGAGAAGCAAACAAGTCATGGACGGTATTTTTACCTTTCTCTTCAACACTCGTGCCGGCTTGGCGGTGCTGTTCTTTGGCGGCATCGCTGTTATCGGCATCATCGCATTTGTAACCGAGAAGCGTACGCACAAGATGTACGTGGACCGTGGGCCGGCAAGCGAAGACGAGGACGGCTGGATCCTCTAGCGTCACACACCGGGCGCGCCCGCACATAAGGAGCCTCAGGCATTCGGGAAGGTGATCACATGGCTTGGAAGCCGCGTACACCAGAACGCGAACCGAATATCGACCCCTTTAACGCCCCTGACCCCGTTATGCCGGGCGGTGAGCCCGAGTTTGAGCCACCGCGCGAACGCCCCGATGCCGACGACGGCATCGGCAGGATGGTCCGGCGCAACGAGCGTAAAGAGCCCGGTCACGGCAAGCATCGACCGCAGCGCTCCTGGCGCTCCTTGGACGGCACACCAAGCTCTGCCGATAGCGGCCCCGTCTCCCCCATTCGAGAAGAAGAGGACGGGGCGCGCCATGCACAAGGCAAGCAGCAAGACCTCGAGAGCAGCGCAAACGCTTGGCGGGCACGCAAGGCCGCTAAGCGTCGTTCTGGCGATGGCTCCGGCTGGAAGAAGCGCTCCTCCCGCCTCGGCTGCCTTATCGCCTTCATCTTTATGCTGGCCTTTTCCGGCATAGTGAGCACGCTTTTTGAGAGCTGCTCCAGCTGCGTGGACTCCGTCTTTTTTGAAGACACCTACGAAGACGACTACGACGATACGTATTACGACTACGACTCTGACGCCTATTGGCTTGCGCAAGACGACTTGAAGGCAGCAACCGAGGAGGTAACTGTTTCTGCGCTTGAAGCGGCACGCGAGGGTGACGTCACCTACCGCGAGATTGTCGCGTCGGCATTCGCCGATGCGTTCACAAAAGCCTCGGGCGTTGAGCCAGAGAGCATCGGCCTCGATACGCTCGAGATCTCAGAGCTCATACTCTCCAACATCACCTATGACATTGACTCGATATACGCCTTTGGAGATGCGACCGAGGACGGCTTCGTCTTTAGCTGCTCGTCGTATTTTGACTTCACCATCCCCTCTGCCCGAGACCTCGGCTATCAAGTGGGTGAGTTTGTCTTAGGACTCGTGCCCGACGCCTCGGCCAGCCCATCGCTTTCGGTCGATGATCAGCTTGCCGTCAAGGCCTACGTTGAGCAGGAGCTCGAGCACGCAGAGGTTTTTGAAAACTACAGCTCCATGGAGTTCGCTGCCACGGCAGATTCCGAGGGCGCGGTCCTTGAGGGGCCCGTCCTCGACTCGCAAGACTGGCTCGACAACTTTGCGGGCATGGCGGGCGCCTATGACTACCTCGACTGAACGGGGGCAGGAAGCGCCCGAGCGACCGCACGCGCAAGGACGGTGCCGACGGACATCTTGACGATATCGGGCACGATAAACGGCAGCACCGCCGCGGCGAGGGCTGCGGGCAGCGCCATGCTGCCAACGATCATGAGCTGAGCGGTGCCAAACGTGTAGGAGATGACCAGAAGCGCTGCGCGCGAGAGCACCTCGCGCGCGGGCTCGGGCAGGCCCTTGGTGTGGCTAACGGTGCCTGCGGTAACCATGCCGACAAGAAAGCCCCAAAGAAACCCTCCCGTGGGCCCGACGATGACGCCGAGGCCGCCCATCATGTTGGAGAAGACGGGCAGGCCCGCAATGCCAAGCACCAAGTAGACGGCAACGGTCATGACCGCGTCGCGCGGAGCGAGGACGCCCGGCAACATGGCAAGCACCATCGTCTGCAGCGTGAAGGGAACGGGCCCTAAGGGAATGCTCACCCAAGCGCTCACGGCAAGGAGCGCGCAACAGAGCCCGCACCGGGCGATTCGCTGAGATGACACAGGCGCTTACGCCTCCGGGGCCGCAGGCGGGACTTTGCCCTGCTCGTCGGCCTCGCCCGCCGTGAGCATCTGCTCGAACATAGAGGCAGAGGTCTTGAAGTCGGCAGGAAGCACCACGGTGGAGCTCTTACCGGTCCGCGCGAACTCGGTCATCATCTCGCTCCACTGCGTGAACATGAAGAGCTGGTTGGCCTCGTCGTTGGAGACGCCGGTCTCCTGGATGGTCTCGAGCGAGTCCTTGATGCCGACGGCGATGGCCTTGCGCTGGTTGGCGATGCCCTCGCCCGCCTTCTCCATGGCCTCGGCCTCGGCACGTGCCTCGGTGACGCGACGGATACGATCTGCCTCGGCGAGGTCCTGAGCCGCCGCCTTGGTACGCTGGGCGGCGTTGATCTGGTTCATGGAGTCCTCGACCTCGGCGGGCAGCGCGATGCGCGTGATAAGTGTCGACACAAGCGTGAAGCCGTAGGCGGCCATCTGCTCGGAAACGGTGGCGTTAACGTCTTTGGCGATGTCGTCCTTCTTGGCAAAGACCTCGTCAAGCGTGTAAACCGGGATGGAGGAGCGCAGCGCGTCGGTAATGAAGTCGCGCATCTGGGCGACCGGCTGCTGCAGCATGTAGTAGCTCTTGTAAACACCGGAGTCAGCCGGGCCCGCGCCCATGTCATAGGAGACGTGGTACTGGGCGGAAACCTCGAGCCCGATGGTGACGTTGTCCTCCGTTTTGGCGTCGATATCGAAGCCGTTTTTCATTGTGCGGAGGGAGACCGTTGCGGCCTTGCGGTCGATAACGGGAATCTTGGCGTGGAAGCCCGCGCCCACGATGCGGTTGAACTTGCCCAATCGCTCGATGATAACCGCGTGCTGCTGCTTCACCACAAAGAGCGTATTGGCGAGAACCACGACGATAATCGCCACGAGAATGATGAACCAGAACAGCCCACCGATGATGCTACCCATAACGAGACCTCCTTTAGGTCCGGAACAGATGGTCCAAGGATAGCAGGTTTGGGTCAAGATTGTGTCATGGGCGGATGAGCGGCGCTGCATGCGGCGCACGAACCCAGCAGACCGCTGCATCCTCGAGCCGTTGACCTTGGGATTTCGACCGTTTGCCGCCCGCCTCTTTTCAGAAGCGAAACAAATCGGCATAATGCACTGCAACCGCATATGCAGGGTGTGTAACTGGTAGGCAGGCACTAACCTTCGGCTTTGGGGCGGCACGCACGTCGCTCGGCTGTCGTGGGTCGGTGCTTTTTCATGCCGGCAGATTGCATCGTCCTGCACGCCATACAGCGCGCCCCTCCCCGAAAGCCTGCGACGTACCGCCCGGGAACCCCCGGGGAATACCTGCACCCGCACGGGTGCTCGGACGCTAGGAGGCGTATATGAAGGACAAGATCTTTGGGATCCTTCAGCGCGTGGGGCGCTCGTTCATGCTCCCCATCGCGGTGCTGCCGGTAGCGGGCCTGCTCATGGGCCTCGGCAGCTCGTTTACCAACGAGACCACCCTTGCCACGTACAACCTGCTAGGCATCATGGGACCCGGCACCATCGCCTGGGACGTCTTCACGGTGCTCTCCGCGTGCGGCGGCGTCATCTTTGACAACCTGCCGCTCATCTTTGCCATCGGCGTGGCGATCGGCATGGCGCGCGCCGAGAAGGAGGTCGCGGCTCTCTCCGCGGGCGTGGCGTTTCTCGTTATGCATTCCGCCATCTCGGCCATGATCGACCTCACCGGCGGCGTGGAGCAGTTCATGGACGGCGCGACGGCGAGCGTCCTTGGCATCACGTCGCTCCAGATGGGCGCCTTTGGCGGCATCATCGTGGGCCTCGGCACCTCGGCGCTGCATAACAGGTTCTACAAGATCCAGCTGCCGCAAGCGCTCTCGTTCTTCGGTGGGTCGCGCTTTGTACCCATCATCTCCACCGTGGTGTTCACCTTCGTGGGCATCGCCATGTTCTTCGTATGGCAGCCGGTCCAGACGGGCATCAACGCGCTCGGCTACGCGGTGGCAAGCGCCGGACCCGTCGGCGTGTTCCTGTTTGGCATGATCAAGCGCCTGCTCATTCCCTTTGGCCTGCACCACGTGTTTTACCTGCCCTTCTGGCAGACCGCCGTTGGCGGCTCCATGGAGGTTGCCGGCCAGATGGTCTACGGCGCCCAGAACATCTTCTTCGCGCAGCTGGCCGACCCCACCGTCACCCATTTCTCCACCGCCGGCACCTGGTGCTTCACCGGCGAGTTCGTGCTCTACATCTTCGCGTTCCCGGGCGCGGCGCTCGCTATGTACCAGGCCGCCAAGCCCGAGCGCAAGCAGGCGGTGGGCGGTCTTCTGCTCTCTGCCGCGCTGACGTCTGCCCTCACTGGCATCACCGAGCCGCTTGAGTTCTCGTTCCTGTTCGTGGCGCCGGTGCTCTTTGGCATCTCCACCGTTTTTGCCGGTCTCGCGTATATGCTCTGCTACCTTCTGAACATCACCGTCGGCCTCACGTTCTCCGGCGGCTTGCTCGACCTCTTTATGTTCGGCATCCTGCAAGGCAACGATAAGACGAGCTGGATGCTCATCATCCCGCTCGGCCTTGCGTTCTTTGCCGTGTACTTTGCGCTGTTCACCTTCCTCATCAAGAAGTTCAACTTTGCAACGCCCGGCCGCGAGGAGGGCGATGCCGAGACCAAGCTCTACACCAAGGCCGACTACAACGCCCGCAAGGAGGGCGAGAAGGTGAGCGCCACGGCCGACGCCCCCGAGGGCGACGAGCGCTCCGTGCAAATCACGGCCGGCCTTGGAGGCGCCGCCAACATTCGCGACGTGGACTGCTGCGCCACCCGCCTGCGTGTGACGGTGCACGACGGCGACAAGGTGAACGAGGCCGAGCTCAAGGCCACGGGAGCCGCCGGCGTCATCCGCCGCGGCGAGGGCGTACAGGTGGTCTACGGGCCCCAGGTGAACGTCATCAAGACGAACCTCGAGGCGTACCTGGCAGCGCTGCCCGCAGCCGACGACGCCGCCGAACCCGAGGCAGCGACCAAGGCCGACTCCGAGCAGCCCGCCGAGGCACAGGGGCCGCGCAAACCGGTGGCGACCGTCACGCTCGGCAGCCCGCTCACCGGCGAGGCGCTCTCCATCACCGCGTGCCCCGATGCGGTCTTTGCCCAGAAGATGATGGGCGACGGCGCCTGCGTGGTGCCCGTGACCGGCGAGCTCGTGGCGCCGTGCGACGCCAAGGTCGCCTTCGTGTTCGACACCAAACACGCCGTGGGCCTCGAGCTGCCCGACGGCACGGGCATCCTCTGCCACGTGGGCATCGACACCGTCAAGCTGGGCGGCAAGGGCTTTACCGCATGCGTTGCCCAGGGCGATGAGGTCAAGCGCGGTGATACACTGTTGACGTTTGATCTCGACTACATTCGAGCCAATGCGCCGAGCATCTCCACCCCCGTGCTGGTCACCACCACTGACGGCAAACACGCAGTGCGTCAGCTGGCGTTTGGCCGTGTGAACCAGGGCGACGATCTGCTCGCCGTCGATATCTACGAGGCGTAGGGCCGGGACAACCTGACCGCCCACATGCCGATGGTCCCGCACGAGACGTCGCCGGGACCATCGGCCGCCTCCGCCCCGCGCCGTCCGGAAAGGTCACACATGTATCGCATCACCAAGCCCCTGAACCACAACGCCGTGCTCGCATTTGATACCGACGAGCAGCAGGAATACCTCGTGGTTGGCAAGGGCATCGGGTTCTCGCGCAAGCCGGGTGAGCGTGTGGACGGCTGGAGCAACGCGCCTTCGGTGCAGATGTATCGACTCTCCCAGAAAAACGGGGACCGTGGAACGGCGCGTGAGCTTGTTGAGCGCATCGACCCGACCGTGCTCGATGTCGCCGAAGGCATCTATGAAGATGCCTGTACGACCTTTGGGCGTGTGGACCAGAACATGCTGCTGCCACTTGCCGATCACTTAGCTTTTGCCGTAACGCGCGTGCGCGAGGGCGGGAGGCTGAACAACCCGCTCACCGAAGACATTCGAGCGCTGTTTCCCCAAGAGTTTGACGTTGCCGGACGCGGCGTGCGCGATCTCGAGCAACGCTGCGGGGTCGTCCTCGGGGATGATGAGACGGGGCTCATTGCCCTGCACGTTCACTCGGCCATCGACTCGAGCCATGTGGAGCAAACCATGCAGGTCGCCCAGCTCACACGCGCCTGCATCGACGCTGTAGGGCGCATCACCGGAACACAGATAGATGTGTCGTCGATGGATTACAACCGACTCATGACACACGTGAAATACATGGCGACGCGCATTTTGAACGAGGAGCGCCTCTCCATCGACGTGAACGACGCCATTCAATCGCGAGCGCCGGAGAGCTATCAAGCCGCCGCAGCGGTGTGTGCCGAGATGGAACGGCTGCTGGGTGCTACGGTAAGCGAGCTCGAGGTCGGCTACCTCGCCATGCACATCGCTCGCGTGACGGGCGTGCGGTAGGGCACCCGGCAAACCTCCCAAGGGGCGGCGCGGAGCTTCCTCTGGGCGCTGTCCTCGGCGCTTTGCGTCCGCGGAGGCGCCCTCCGGTAGCTTCGCGCCGCTGCAAAAGGCTCCTCGCCGTGAAACTTCTCGTCAGCCGACAGAGCTGTCTCTGGAACCCGTTAGTCCTCGATGGCGTCGATCGCTTGGATGAAAGCCGAGCGCAGACCGGCTTGTTCGAGCGCGGCAACGCCCTTGATGGTTGTGCCGCCGGGCGAGCATACGGCATCCTTCATGGCACCGGGATGCTGGCCGGATTCGAGCTGCAGCTTGGCGGTACCCGCAACCATCTGGCTCACCATGCGGTAGGCATCCGCACGCGGGATCCCGTGCTTGACCGCCGCATCGCCCAGCGCCTCAATCACCATCGCAATGAACGCAGGACCGCACCCGCCGACGGTGCCGGCAACGGAAAGCAAGCGACTCTCGACCTCGACCACCGTGCCGAGCGCATCGAGGAGCGCGCGTACGAGCTCATAGTCAGCGTCAGCCAACGTATGGGTCCGCTCGCAAGCGATAACACCTTCGCAGATAGAAACGGGCGTATTGGGAACGGTCGAGATGTGGCGGGTGCCGGGCAGGAGCGCTTCGTAGCGCGCGCAATCCCAACCCGCCGCCACCGAGAGAATGACCTTATCTGCGAGACGCACCGCAAGCGGAGTCAACACTTCATCGATCAGATGGGGCTTGATGGCAACGACCACCACGTCTACGGCATCGATAAGCTCCGCCGCGTTCCGGCAGGCGTTCATGCCGCGCGCCGCCGTGCGTTCGCAGAGCGCCCCGCAGCGGTTGGCGCAGGCATACAGATGCGCCGGCAGGACCGTGCCGGCGGCAATCCAACCGTCCGCCATGGCACTCGCCATGTTGCCAAAACCAATAAAACCGATCTTACAATCGCCTGCGTTCAACATTTCTCTCTCCCCTCGCGCGGAAGCGTCTACATTTCTGGATAGAGCGGGTGCGCCGCCAGAAGCTCGTCGACCCGTACGCGGACCGCCGCCTGCGCGTGCTCGTCGCCCGCACCAAAAACCGCGCGTGCGATAAGCCCGCCGATCTCGCGGAACTCGTCCTCGCTGAACCCGCGCGTGGTTCCCGCGGCGGAGCCCACGCGAATGCCGCTTGTCTTGGTGGGCGGCAGCGGATCGTTCGGGATGGCGTTCTTGTTGACCGTAAGGCCGCAGGCATCGAGCAGAAGCTCGGCATCGTGCCCATTCACGCCCGAAGCGGTAAGGTCCACGAGGCAGAGATGGTTGTCCGTCCCGCCGGACACAAGGCGCAACCCACCTGCGACCAGCCCCTCGCCAAGCGCAGCGGCGTTTTTGACCACATGCGCGATATAGTCGGCAAACTCCGGTGTGGCTGCCTCGGCAAAACACGCCGCCTTGCCCGCAATCACGTGCATGAGCGGGCCTCCCTGCGTGCCTGGGAACACCGCCTTGTCGATGGCTCGTGCGAGCTCGGCGTCGTTGGTGAGGATGAGGCCGCCGCGCGGACCGCGCAGCGTCTTATGCGTGGTTGTGGTCACCACATCGGCATGCGGGAAGGGCGAAGGGTGCGCGCCTGTTGCCACCAGACCGGCGATGTGAGCCATGTCTACCATGAGGCGCGCGCCGACGCCGCGGGCGATGGCGGCGAGACGCTCGAAATCAATCGTACGCGGGTAGGCGGAGGCGCCGCCGACGATGAGCTTGGGGTACTCGGCTGCGGCCAGAGCCTCGAGGCCGTCGTAGTCGATGGTCTCCGTCGCCGGGTCGAGCCCATAGGAGACAAAGCGATAGAGCTTGCCGGAGAAGTTGACCGACGAGCCGTGCGTCAAGTGCCCGCCCTGGTCGAGACGCATGCCAATCACCGTATCGCCCGGCTCCAGCAACGCCGTGTAGGCGGCGAGGTTGGCGTTGGCGCCCGAATGGGGCTGCACGTTGGCAAAGGCGCACCCAAACAGCGCGCACGCACGGCTACGGGCGAGGTCCTCGACCACGTCCACGCGCTCGCACCCGCCGTAATACCGATGCCCCGGATACCCCTCGGCATATTTATTGGTGAGGACGCTTCCCACCGCCTCGAGCACCGAACGAGACACGAAATTCTCCGACGCAATGAGCTCAATGGTCGCACGCTGCCGCGAAAGCTCGGCATCAAGAGCTGCGGCGAGCGCAGGATCGGTCTGGGCGAGATGTTCGAGTGCCATGGAAACCCCCTTTAACGAAGGCGTCAGTCGTCGAGCCAGCGGCTGCGGCTGCCGTCGCTACGCGTGATGTTGATGCGGATCTTGCCGAGCAACACAAGAACGAGCAGGACGATAAAGACGATGGGCAGCAGGCGAAGCGCGCCTACCACGAGGATGCCCAAAAACGAGAGAACAAGCGAGATGACCGCCGCAATGGCGAGGATCGCGATGATAAGGGGAAGATACGACATGCGCATCCTTTCTGTTGAGAGCGCACGGGGCAGGGCGCGCATATTCTGCGCGGTTCCCCGTGGACAGAGTTTAACCAGCATACCAAAAGCGCCTCCGCCGCGAAGCGAAGGCGCTTGCTAGAAACGTTTGGCTGAAGCGGCACCGGCAGGGCAGCGAACCTACGAGGCGAGGCTCACCTCGTAGGCGGGCTCGTCGTACTTGCCACCCATGATGATCGACGCGGTAAGGTCGTCGAGGTTGTAGACAACCGACCACTGGGTCTGGAAGACGCTGCCGTCGTCGCGAATCTGCACCTCGCGCGAGACGCTCTGGAGCAGGTCCATGGCCTCGTCCTCAGACAGCACGCCGTCGGCGGCCGAGAGGGTCTCCATAAGCACCTGGTAGCGGTCCTGACCACCGCCAAAGTCGTACTCGCCGGGCGTGAGCAGGAAGTTCGTTGCCGCCTGATAGGTTACGCCCGCCTCACCGGAGAGCGCGCCCATGGTCGTTGCGTCGCCGGGCTCGAGGATGCTCATCTCGTCGCCGATGTACTCGACAATCACCGAGGCGCCCGAGGCGTCCGCAATCTGGAAGTGGTAGCAGCTGTTGGCGCTCGAGTGCATGTCGTATTGACCGAGCAGTGCCACCGCCTCGTCCACCGTCGCGCAGCTGTCAAGCATCATGCGGATGGCGGTCGTGGTGGTGATATCGACCTTGTCGGTCTCTTGGTTGGTGGGCTCGGTGTCGATAAGCAGCACGCCCACGGCAAGGCCGGCCTCGTTAACGCCGTCGAGCGGTGCGTAGGGCGCAGCAAGCGCCGTCAGACTCGAGATGAGGTCGTCGGGCATCTTGTCCTCCCCGTAGCCGAGAAAGCCAAGGTTCACCATGGACACGCTGGCGTAGCCGTCCGCCGGGTCCGTTCGCACGAGCATGCCGGGCGAGTACTCGAGGTCAAAATTGCGCCCAAAGATCGCGTCGCCCTCGGCCGTAGTGGCGTTAAAGGTCGAGCACGCAAGGTCGGGCAGGTCGATGGTGACCGGCAGGCCCTTCATAATGCGGTTTACCACGAACTGGATAAGCTCGGCGTCGTTGGAAGCGCCGCCCTGCTCGATAAACGCATCGATACCGTAATCCCCGTCGTAGGTCATGGTGTAGAGCGGATAGTCGTCCACCTTCTCGATGGAACCGAGCGTCTTGAGCTCGTGGCCAAAGAGTGCGAACACCGCGACTGCAGCCACGACGACCACCGCGACGAGCGCGATGCCGATGCCTGCGAGCACCTTCTTTGCGCGGCTCATGGGTTTGCGCGCCATGCCGTACCTCCTTTGTCGTTGCAGCAAAGCGCGCGCTATCCTACCAGAAGGATGTAGGTAGTTGACAATTTCTATATTTTCGTCAACTTCTGGGCCGTCAGCTCGCATCTGCCGAAGATGCTTCTATGTCAAGGGGGACCATGCCGTCGACCGCGGAATCGCTCCAAACCTGCACATGAGGGCTCCGACCGTTCCATGTCACCCGGTAGCTCCCTGCATAGCCCGGGCTGTAGGTATCGTCACAGGAAAAGCTCGCGATGCACTCGCCCGTCACGGAACCCGCGGGCACCAGGTAGACGTCACCCGAGCTGAGCAGCAGGAAGTGATGCTCGACGATAACGACGCGGTCCCCCGCCTCGCTCGGCTCGTCGGCCACGTAACCTTCGTCAACGGTAGCAAGCAGGAGCGCGAGGCCAACGAGGGGTACCATAACGAGCGCGGCGACAACACCCGCGGCGTTGCGCTCGACCTCAACGGGGCGCGAAGCACGTGCGGAGCAACGCACCGCAGGGTCGGCAGAACAGCGCAGCGCAATCGAGATGCCGAGCAGGATCCAGGGGAGCAGGGCTATAAGGACAAGAAGCGTCATGCCAGCGCTTGCCACGACCACAGGGCCAAGCAGCAAGGGCGCGTCAAGTGGCCCCTCGGAAAGCATCTCAATAAGCGGCATCGCCACGCCCGCCGCGATGGCGGCGACCTCACAGGCAACCAAGACAATCGCAACCATCTGCAGCACGCGGCCGGCACGCACGCGAGCGGAAGCACGGCGCAGCGCATCATCCGACGGGGCATTGTCCGTCGGCTGCCCCGCTGTTCGCTCCACCTGCTGCCCGGCCGGTCGCTCCGCTGGCTGTTCTGCGCGTTGCTCCGCCGGCTGTTCCGTTGATCGGCCCGTCGGTTTCTCCACAGGTGACCGCCTCCCATAGAGCCGTACATACAACGTACGTTTCGGGGTATTCTAGCCGGTGGATATGACCCCAACGTGAAGGAGCATTCATGACCGACACCCTCTCCAACCAGGTTTCTACCTTCAAGGACCTGCAACGCCAGATCCGCCAGAAGCGCTACCTTATGAGTGTGCTCGAGTTTGATGGAGAGACCGTCGCTCCCGCAAATGGCGCCGCCGCGCGCGCCGAGGCGATGGGCTCGCTCGCGGGAGAGATGCACGAGCTGCTGACAAGCGAGGCTTCGGTCGAGCTCGTCTCTGCCCTGAAGGAGGGAGCCGTGGGCGGGGCGCTCGACTCCCAAACCGCCGCGGAGCTCTGCGTCTTTGCGCGCGACCAGCGCGAGGCACGCGCCATTCCCACCGACGAGGAGGTTGCCTGGAGCCGCCTCACGAGCGAGGCAAATGCCGTCTGGCACGACGCGAAGCAGGCGGACGATTGGGCATCCTTTGAGCCGTACGTCGAGCGCATCGTCGAGACACTCCGCCGACGCGCCGCCCAGCTCGACCCCACGCGCAATGCCTACGACGTCCTGCTCGACCAATACGAGCGCGGCATGGACACCGCCGCCTACGATGCGTTCTTTGCGCAGGTGAAAGAAAGCGTCGTCCCGCTCGTGCGCGAGATCGCTGCTATGCCGGCACCCGAACTCCCCTTCCGCACGGCACCTGTTGCCCGCCCCGTCCAGCTCGCTTTGTCGCGCGACTTGCTCGCGCTCGAGGGCCTCGACATGGCGGGATGCGCGCTCTCCGAGGTCGAGCATCCGTTCTCAGACGGATTTGCCCCCGGTGACGTCCGCGTGACGACGCACATCTACGAGAACGACGCGCTATCCAACGTCTTCTCCATCCTGCACGAGGGTGGCCACGCCATCTACGAGCAGAATGTCGATCCGGCCTACGCCTGGACCTGCCTTGACGAGGGCACCTCGATGGGCATCCACGAGAGCCAGAGCCGCTTCTTTGAGAACATCATCGGCCGCTCCCGCGCCTTTGCCGGTCCGCTCCTTGGCGTGCTGCGCGCACACGCGCCCGAGGTCTACGGCGAGGTGACCGAGGACAATCTCTACCGCGCTGCCAACCTCGCCCACCCGCAGCTCATCCGCATGGAGGCCGACGAGCTCACCTATCCGCTCCATATCATGGTGCGCTACGACATCGAGCGGGCGCTTTTTGTCGGAGAGGCCCGCGTGGCCGACATCCCGGCGCTCTGGCGCGACCTCATGAAGAGCTATCTGGGCGTGGACGTGCCCAACGACACCCTCGGCTGCCTGCAAGACACGCACTGGTCGGGCGGCAGCTTTGGCTACTTCCCAAGCTACGCCCTCGGCAGCGCCTACGGCGCCCAGTACGTTGACGCCATGACCCGCGCGGGTATTGACGTGGACGCGGCCTGTGCGGCGGGCGACTTGGCGCCGGTGCGCGGCTGGCTTTGCGAGAACATCTGGCGCTGGGGCCGCTCCAAGGACGCCCCCGAGCTCATCCGCGACTCCTGCGGTGCGCCCTTTGATGCCACGTATTACTGCAATTACCTCGTGAAGAAGTTCACCAAGCTGTACGGTCTCTAGAAACTTGCGGCCACAACAGACTTAGTCATGGATTTTGGGCCATCTCTCGAGTAGCTAAGGCGTATCGACTGCTCGCCGCAAGTCATGTACCTGCGCAAATAAGAATGGGGCAATTGGGGTCTACTCACGAGGAGCACGTTTTGGCATGACTAAGTCCTGTCGTGCTCCCATTTCAACCCAAAGCGCCGCCCGCTGATCCCATAACAGCGGGCGGCGCTCTTCATTTTTCCGGGTCGTCTACTCGTTGTCGCCTGCGGTCATTTGCGTAGCCGAGAGCCCAGAGGCGGCATCCGCCTCGGTTGCGGCGCGCGCGTCGGGCCAGACCCAGTCGGTAAAGGCGGGGTGATCGTAGCCCTCCTCCACGGCAAAGCGGAAGGCCTCCTCACGGAAGGCGTCCCATGCCTCGGCCTGCGCGGCGTGCGCAGAGGTGCCGGCGGCGGCATCCGTCAGGCGCAGGGCCTCGGCCGCGAGCGCCCAGCGGTCCATGTCGTTCAGGCGCAGCATATCGAACGGCGTGGTCGTGGAGCCCTTCTCCTCGTAGCCGTGCACGCACCATGCGTCGTGGCCCGGGCGCGCCCAGATGAGGCGGCGGATAGTGCCCGCGTAGGCGTGGAAGCAGAAAAGGACGGGCTTGGAGCCGTCGCCGAAGAACTCGACGAAGCGCTCGTCGGAAATGGCGCGGTCGTTCTCGCAGGCGTTCTGAATCTTGAGGAGATCAACCACGTTCACAAACCAGACCTTGATACCCTGCTCGCGAAGAAGGTCGACTGCGGCGAGCGCCTCGAGCGTGGGCACGTCACCGCAGGTGGCGATCACAAGGTTCGCCTCGTCGAGCGAGGACGCGGTGGACGCCCACTTCCAACCGGCAAGGCCCTCTTCAAGCTCGGCCTTTGCGTCGTCGACCGTGATGAACGTGGGCGCAGGCTGCTTGCCGCAGAAGATGGCGTTCACGCAGTCGGTCGAGGTGTAGGCACGCTCGGCAACCGCAAGCGCCATGTTGGCGTCGCAGGGATAGTAGGCGTTCACGATGTGCGTGTCATTGGCCTTGTTGAGGAGCAGGTCGATAAAGCCCGGGTCCTGATGGCTGAAGCCGTTGTGGTCCTGGCGCCAGACATGGCTCGACAGCAGGATGTTGAGGCCGGCGATGGGTGCGCGCCACGGAATCTCACGCTTGGTGGCCTCGAGCCACTTGCAGTGCTGGTTCACCATGGAGTCGACCACGTGCACGAAGCTCTCGTAGCTCGACCAGACGCCGTGGCGGCCGGTGAGCACGTACGCCTCGAGGAAGCCCTCGCACTGATGCTCCGAGAGCTGCTCGATCACCTTGCCCTGGGGGGCCAGCAGCTCATCGTTGGCCTCGTCGGCATAGGCGTCGCCCGCCTCCCACTGCTTCTTGGTGACCTGATAGGCGTCCTGCAGGCGGTTCGAGGCGGTCTCATCCGGGCCGAAGATGCGGAAGTTCTCGGGGTTTGCGGCGAGCACGTCTGCCGTATAGGCGCCAAAGACGCGGGCCGCCTCAGTCTGGCCGTAGCCGTGGCCGCGCTCGGCAACGGGCACCTCGTGGGCGTGGATGTTGGGAAGGTTGAGGTCCTCACGCACGCGGCCGCCGTTGGCGTTGGGGTTGGCGCCAATGCGCAGATTACCCTTAGGCATCCAGTCCGTTACCTCGGGACGAATCTTGCCCTCGGGGGTGAAGAGCTCCTCGGGACCGTAGGAGCGCAACCAGTCGCGCAACACGCGGAAGTGCTCGTGGGTGTCCTTGGCGCTCGCCAGCGGCACCTGATGCGCGCGCCAAGAGTCCTCGGTCTTCTTGCCGTCGATGATCTTGGGGCAGGTCCAACCCTTGGGCGTGCGGAACACGATCATCGGGTAGACCGGGCGCGTGACCTCCTCGCCCGCCGCGAGCTGCGCGGCGGCACGCTCCTTGATGGTGCAGATCTTGCCGAAGACCTCCTCCAGCAGCGCTGCGAAGCGCGCGTGGATGGACGCGTGGCTCTCGTCATCAAACCCGGCGACGAAGATGTGCGGTTCGTAGCCCATGCCCTCGAAGAACTTGGTGAGCTCCTCGTCGCTGATGCGCGCGAGGATAGTGGGGTTGGCGATCTTGTAGCCGTTGAGGTGCAGGATCGGCAGCACGATGCCGTCGGTC